>DDJH01000200.1:0-10796 GCA_002338895.1 Lentisphaeria bacterium UBA1829
AGGATCTTCTCCTGTCCGTTGACAAGAGCGCGGCCGTGGAACGGACGGCTGATCCGGTTGCTGAAGGTGAGGCTCCCCGTGGATGCATCCAGCGGTTTGAAGAGAACTTCCAGCGGGAAGGAGGAGTCGCCCCGCACCGTGGCGGAGGCAAACGCTTCCGCAAGCGCCGCGCCGGTATGGCGCCGGCCCTTTGCGATGACAGGAAAGGGGGCAAAGGGAATGACGGATGCCTTTGTCCCGTCCGCAGAAAAGCGGAGGGGATTTCCCATCATATCGAAAAACTCCACCGGCATGCCGTTGAAGTGGATCTCCGCTTCCGGAGCGCGCCGTTCCCCGCGGTCGACCGCCGGATCGTGGGACCAGAAAACCGCCGCCGGAATTCCGTCCGCATCTTCAAACAGATAGACCCGCATGGTGCGGGAAAGACGCAGGTCGTCGCGATATTCCATTTTGTCCATCAGACGGCAGAGGGTGTTGGGGATCATCGCCTGCGCGGTGATGGTCTGCCAGTCGACGAACAGGTCTTTCCAGCTGAGCCAGCTGTTGTAGGAGCGGACGCGTTTCCGGTATTTCATCGCCATCACATAACTGCGCATGGTGTATGCCGCCGCGNNCCCAGCCGATGGAATACGAGGGGGTCCCCTGCCGGAAATGGTCGGTCGTGCAGGCGTGATGCGTATTGAGGTTCCATTCCGCGACGTGGTAGGGGCTGTGATAGATTCCTTCATTCCAGAGAATCGGAACATCCCCGTATCCGCAGGCGTCCACGGTTTTCAGGAAGACCGCCGCGTCGCTGTCCAGATCCGGATCCTCCGGCCGTTTCCGGTAGGGATGGATCGCAATGGCGGAAAGCCGGACTTCCGGAGCCAGCTTCTTCAGCGATTTGAGAATATTGGCCGTGATCTCCACATCCCCGAGCGGCGACATGTTGGGCATTCCGCCTTCCACCATCCACCCGAGCGACGGATCCGCACGGAGGATCCCCTTCCGGCACGCAAGGGACAGTTTGACAAACGAATCGTAATCCTTCTCCATCAGGAAATGGAACTTGCCCCGGGACTCCGCCTGAATGAACCAGGTGCGGATATAGGGGTTGTCCTTTGCCGTGCGAAACGAGAGCTCCTCGATTTCCGCAGCCAGTTTTTCCGAATAGGGTTCGCTGGTGAAGCGCAGACGGTGTGCCAGATCCTTTGCTTTCGGGTCCAGACGGGCGGGACCGTATTTCAGAACTCCGGATCCCGTGTCTGTGATGCCGTGCTCGCGAAGAGGTTTGTACCGTTTTTCGCTTTCCACATAATTGGTGGATCCGTAACCGAGGTCGGCATAGAGAGCCGCATCGGCTTCGAGGGTCGAGGAGAGTCCGCCGAGAATCGCAAAGAACTTCCGGAACGGGGTTTCCGGAGCCGGAATCAGTTTCAGCATCCGGTGATAGCTCGTGTGCTCCGTTCCGTCGGGGAGGGTCAGACGTGCTTCCAGTTCCGAGGGGCCGAACGGAAGATCGGCGCTGGAAAACGGAAGTTTCACGATCGTTTCGCCCGGAGCACTCAGAGAAAACCGGATTGCGGGAAGAGGCCGCGTCCGATAATACAGATCGGTTATTTTCGCATGCAGAACATAGTTCCCGGACATCCGGCCGCTGACGCGAAGTTCCGGAGAAATGCTTTCCCCGGCTTTGAGGTAGAAGCGCTCTTTCTGATGGGTCAGAAGTTTGAGCGCCGCCGGCTGGGAGTGAAACTCGGTGGCGCGGGGAGCCATTTCCAGCTGGAGATCATCGACCCATGCGGCACAGTCCGAGCGGGAATTGTCGGCATGGAAGCAGAAGACCAGCCCGTTGTCCGGAGCGGTGACGGTGCACTCATACCGTTTCCATTCCCCGGTCAGGGTGAACGACGGCGTTTTCGGAAACAGATTCCATTTGCTCCCGACACATGTCAGGCGCAGGACCGTTCCGGGGGCTCCGCTTTTCGCATAGAAGGAAAATGTATACTTCCTTCCGGGAATCGCCGGCGTGATGAAGGTGGCAATACGGGTCGTGCCGCGGTTCTGGCGGCGGATGTTGATTTTCAGGGAGCGTTTCCCGCTGCGGGCCTCCGTTTCATCAATGGAGTAAAGAAGGGGGTGTTCTCCGTAATAGTTTCCCCAGCCGTAGTCGCGGTAGAAATCCAGCCCGGCTTCAAAGGAGGGGTTCTGGAGAAGGTTGCGGGAGAGGGAATAGTCGGGGGCGTGTTTCCGGTCGTTGCTCCAGAAATCGATTCCGGCGAAGGTGTCGCGGCTTTTCCCGAATTCCGGACTGGTTTGGCCGATGTCCAGATCAAGTCGNNGACGCACTTTCCCGTTCGGCCGAAGGGTGACAGTCCGGTTCTTCTGATCGGCAAACAGAGTGATACCCCCTTCGATTTCCCGTACGCTCGGCTCTTCCTTCCATTCATTTCCGGTCAGATCCGGCACTTTGAGCCTTGTTCCGCCGATGGCGAGCGTGGAGTTCGCAAACTCCTTGTAGCTGAGCGTTTGAAAATAGAGACGGGCGTTCTGCTGTTTCAGTCCGCGGGGAAGACGAATTTCCACTTCGATGTGAATCAATCCCTCCCCGGTCAGACTCTGGGTCAGGACGATCGCGGAATCATCCGTGGTTTCCAACGTGCAGGGAAGAGTGGTTGTAAAGCGTTTCCCCTTCCGGTCGCAGACTGTGGCTGCTCGCTCGGGATGACGCTTGAGAGGGACCCATTTCCGATTCAGGGAAAGTCCCCCCATGGCAACGGAGGAGAGTCGAAGAAGCGGGATTGTTCCGAACCGGTGCAGTTCCCATGTCCGGCTCCGGGGAATTCCTTCTGCATCCGGAATCACGGAATAGGTCAGATCTCCGCAGCGGAAACCGAAATGCAGGAAGGACCGGCTTCCGAATTTTTTCGTTTCCTGAAACAGTTCCGGAGTTTTCCGGACCGTTTCCTCGGAATAGAACGGTGCGGCGGGCGCTTCCAGATCGGCCCCGGAAACGGAGCGGATCACGGAAAAGGTGAGAAGAATGAAAAGAATGCGTGGAAGAGTCATTGGGCCTGTTTCCTTTCACAGGGACGGACGGTGATGGTGTATCGATGAGGAGTTTCCGCGGTTTTCCGAACGTCGTCCTCCATGGCCTGCCAGTCTTTTTTCAGTTCCTTCTGGATGACGGTTGTGGCGCCGATGAGTTCCGCGGAACGTTTTTCCAGATCGGGAATCGCGGCCCGGAGTCCGGTCTGGTAAAGGCGGAAGATCCGGGTTTCAAAGAGCTGTTTGGTCCGGATTTTCTGATAGAGGGTATTGGTGACGGAATGGAATGCGTTGTCCCTTCCGAAAAAGAAGTCCGTCAGATTGACTCCTTTTTCGAGATCCGCTTTGGAGAAATAGAGGAAATCGCCGGAACCGAACTGGACTTCGGCTCCGGAAGAGGGAAGATGGGTCACGGTCAGAATGAAGCGGTTCAAATCCCGGTTGAAGGGCAGAAAGGGGAGGATCGTCGTTTCGCTTGTGGGAAGAGGCTTTGCCGGAGCTTTCCAGAAGCAGAACGGCCATCGCGTGCTTTCCAGCGTGACGGCGCCCGGTCTGCTTTGGAGGACGGTGTGACCGCTGGAGACTTCCGTTTTCCCGGAGGCGTAATCCATTTTGATGTCGGCGATTTTTCCGTCCATGCCGAACGCCTTGAGCATGGCGAAGGCCATGACGAGATGTCCGTTTTTCGCCGGATGGATGCCGTCCGGTCCGCAGACATGGTAGGAGTCGCCGTATTTTGCCTTTGCCTTCCGCATGACGTCGAGAAGCAATGTATGCAGATCCAGATAGTCGGTATGGAATTCCGCGGCGGTTTCTCTGGCGATTCCGGAGAGGGCGCCGAGGGTTTTGTTGTACTCTTCCGGGGAGAGTCTGCGGAAGGTGGTGGTGTCCACGGCGCCGGGGGAGCAGAGAAGAAGACGGGTGTTGTTCCGGGCCATGTAGTCGGCAATTTTCCGAAGACCGTGACGGAAATTCTTCGCGATGCGGTCGTTGAATTTCCGGTACTGACCGTCGTTCATCCCGTAGCAGACGGTCGCGACGGTGGGACGGAACCAGGAACAGGTGTCGTTCATCCGGTGTGCGGCGTATCCGGAAGCGTGCTCGCCGCCGTGCCCGAACTGGATGACGGAGAGATCTCGCACTCCGCTGCAGGCCCGGAGGTAAAATTCCAGATAGACGGAATAGAGTTTCTGTTCCGTGATCGAATCACCGATGACGGCGATCCGGTCACCGTCTTTCAGTCGTGCGCTTTCCGCGAAGCATGCGGCGGCAAGGACGAGCACCGCAGAGAGAAGGAGTTTTTTCATATTCACCTCGTTGTTCTGTTGATATTTTTTTACCAGAAATGTTCTGTTTTCTTCGTATCGAACCCCCGCAGAAAGAAGCCGTAGTTCGCGGCGGCGGAGTTGTATTGCAGGCCGCGATGTTCCATGGCGGATCTGGAAACGCTTTCGCAGTGTCCGTCGAAAAAGCTGACATTGCTTCTCTGGTTATGATGGAATCCCGTCATGATCCCCAGGGAGTTGTGTTCGACCTTGGAGATGAGAAGACGGTCGTAAAATGTGGTTTTCAACGGGAAGTCCAGCGTGAATACGGCCTCCGCCGGACGGGTCAGAACACTGGTTTTTCCGAACATGTAGGCGTACCCGCCCGACGAATTGGAGCCGCTGGTGTTGGCTCCGCCGCATACGCCTCTGCCGTAGTGCGAATAGCGAAAGGCGCCGTAGGCAAATTCCAGAGTCTGTTCCGGACAGACAAGCGCTCCGGTAAAATAATACTGGTTGGTTCCGAGAATCCTTTTCGGCGCGGCGGATTTTTTCATCAGAGCTCCATACGGCGATGTGATGGAGCCGTCGCTCTGATATCCCGCGAGCATGCCGCCCCAGAATTCATGAAGCTGAGCGTTACTTCCGCTGGATGCCGTCAGCGCGGCGGGAAGAAGCCATTCGCCGTTGTCGACGGAGTAGGAGGTCTGCGCAAGAGAGAGACTCTTCTGATTGGAAAGACAGGCTGCGGACCGGCCGGTCGCNNCTCGCCCTGGCTTTGCCCAGCGCCGGAAGAAGAAGGCTGACCAGAACGGCAATCACGGAAATTACAATGAGCAGTTCCAGTAAAGTAAATCTGTTTTTCATGTTGTTCCTCGCTTCCATTCTGCGAACATGTTTCTGGTTTGAAAAAGCGAAACGGATTTTTTCCATCGTACGCATGTCCGATGGATTGGACCGCTGTTTTCCCGATTCGGGTTCCTCCTTTCTGAAACGATCCGGTGATTATGGTTGAGCGGAGTTCCTGCTGATTTCCGGTTGAGGGGGCTGCGGGGAGAGGACGATCTCGTCGGGAAAGAGGGAATAGCCTCTGATCTGAGCCCGGTCCCCGGCATCGTCCACAATGTAGTTGACGATATAGATTTCCCCGTCCGGGAACTGGACCCATCCGGAGTAGCCGGTGTCGGCATGGACGGACCGGTCGTGATCGACGGGAAGAATGTTGACGGAGGTTTGCGAGCGTTGTTCTTCCAGCAGATCGGCCCGGGTCGTCAGAGCGGCAAAGAGATTCTGGGTATTGGCGCCGATGGCGCGTCTGCCGCCCTGACAGAAGCGGTAGGTGATGAGGATCCGTCCGTCGTTGAGGAGTCCGGCAACGGGGCGATAGCCGCCGGGGAGGGGAAAGTCCAGAAGAGAACTCCAGGTTTCGCCGTCGTCGCGGGAAATGAGTTTGCGGCAGTCGGCGCCGCGGCAGGTGTTGTCGCGCAGGAGGGCCGCAATGACCCCTCCGCCCAGGGGAAGGAGGGAGGCTTCGCAGAGTTCACAGTCGGGATCATACGCCATTTTCCGGGGAGATGTCCATGTTTTTCCGCCGTCGTCGGAAGAGATCAGGAACGGAGCGAGTCTGCCCTGGAAGGAGTGGTGGGCGGAGAGGAAGAGCCGTCCGGAGTCCGACCGGACCAGTTTGTCGGGGACGATTCCGGAAAGAGGGAGCCGGCGCGGTGCCGACCAGCTTCTGCCGTTGTCCGCCGATTCAAACAGAAGAAGATCCGCCGCATCCGGCGCTCCTTCGTCAAGCTGATGCCGGATCCGGTCGACCACCAGACCAAGTCTCTCCCCGGAGAGCCTGAAGATGCGCGGACAGTTGAAGTAGTACGGACGATCTTCCGTTCCTTCCGTCACAGGATGTTTTGGGCTCCATGTCCGGCCCCGGTCAGACGATTCCGTCTGCATGATCCGGGTGTAGGAGCGGTCCTTGTGATGCGTGCACTGGCAGAAAACACAGACCAACGTTCCGTCGCCGGTCAGGACAACGTCCGGCCAGGCTTCATAGTACACCGGGTCCCTGCTGATGAAAAATTTCTCAATACTCATGGAAAACAATTCCTGCTGATGATAAGGTTCTGATTCTGTCACTGTTTCTCCGCTGTTCAATATATCCGAATCCGGCGGGATCCTCAACGATAAAATTTTGCTCTTTGACGATAAACTTTTAACATCGGAAAAAAGCGCGGAAAATCTGTTTTCCGGTGTTTGAAATGGTTCATCGGGGGGAATACATTATCCCCGGAAAAGAAAAAAAGGATGCAAGATGGACTCTGCCGCACGGGATCTGAGCGCCTGGTTGAAAACTGGGACGGAACTGCCGGTCCGCCGGGTTTTTTATGGCGAATCATCGCCGCTGCCTTCGTACAAAGTGCAGAATACGTCCAATATCCGGCTGATCATGCCGCTGACGGGAAAAAAGCATATCGCGTTTGCTTCGGGAAACCGGGCCGTGGAAATGGAGCTCGCGCCCGGAGACGTTCTGCTGACCCGTCCCTTCGGATGGACGGCGGAGTTCTGGGATTCGGAACATTCGATGATTTCGGTTTCGTTCAAAGAGGAGACGATGCGGATCATTTATATTGCACACGACGGCATGGCCGCTCCTCCGCTGCAGCCCGATGCGGTCTTCTACACGGATCATCCGCAGTCCCGCTGGGGGGCGCAGAGTTTGACGGCCCTGCTTTTCGCACCGCCGGAAAATCCGGGCGTTCCTTTTCTGATGCGCGGCCTGCTCTTCAGCATCCTGCAGGATTTGGAAAACGGGGCCGTCACCCGGTCGAGGGATGAGAGGGAGTGGGAGCGCCTTGCGGATGTGATCGATCTGAACTGCAACTCCAATCTGGCAAGGGAGGATTTTGCGACGGCGGCGGGAATTCATCCGGCCCGTCTGCTTCGCCTCGTCAAGAAGTTTGCGGGCGTGACGTTTCGGGACTATCTGATCCAGGTCCGCATCCAGAAGGCGGTTCATCTTTTGAATGAGACGGATCTGTCGGTGAGTGCGATTGCGGAGGCCTGCGGCTTTTCCTACCTCAACTATTTCTGCCGGTGCTTCCGGCGGAGTTTTCACAGTTCGCCGGGGGAGTACAGGGAGCGGCTGCGCGGCCGGAAAGAGTGATTCTGTTAAAAAAGTCTCGTAAAAATCCGGAAAATAGCGTTGTTCCGGAAGATGGAAGTGGCTATATTTTCCGAAAAAACCGGATGCTTTTTTCGGCTGACACGGATGAAAAAAAGCGGCTCCGGCGATAACGGAAAGGAAGGAAATGATGAACAGCTATCCGCGTCCCCAGTTCAAACGAGCCGAATGGCTTTCTCTCAACGGAAGATGGAGCTTCTGCATGGATCAGGCGGAAAGCGGAAGAGCGCGCGGACTGGCGGAGTCGAAAGGTTTTGAAACGCCGATCCGGATCCCCTTCTGTCCGGAGAGCAGACTTTCCGGAGTGGCGTATCGTGATTTCATCAATTGCATCTGGTATCACCGGCGTGTGAGAATTCCGGAGGAGTGGACGGGGAAGGAGCTGATTCTCCATTTCGGCGGGGTGGACTATGCGTGCGAGGTGTTCATCGACGGGATCTCCGCGGGGAAGCATACGGGGGGAGCCGTTTCGTTTGAACTGGATGTGACATCGCATCTGACGGCGGGAAAGAGTCATGATCTTGTTGTGTGCGCGGTCGATCATATCCGCAGTCACATTCAGTGCTTCGGGAAGCAGTCGGTCTCCTACGCGAACGAGAAGGCCAACTATACAAGGACAACGGGAATCTGGGGGGATGTCTGGCTGGAGCCGGTTTCGTCCGGGGGACTGCGTTCCTGCACGGTGATTCCGGATTATGATGGAGGGACGTTTCTTTTCCGTCCGTCGTTTCGGAAGATTCGAGCGGGGAATCGTTTCCGGATTCGTGTCTGTGACGGCGGCCGGTGCGTGGGGGAACGGGTTGTCCCGTGTGCGGAGGGGATTCCGGTCGCTCTGCCGCTCAAGGAGCCGAAGGAGTGGTCGCCGCGCAGTCCGTTCCTCTACGGAATCGAATATGCGGTGACGGATGCGGAAGGACGGGTGATCGATGCGGTGGAATCGTACGCGGGACTTCGCAAATTCCATGTGGAAGGGGGACGCTGTTTTCTGAACAACCGTCCGATTTTTCTGCGCTTTGTTCTGGATCAGGGCTTTTACGAGGATGGAATATGGACCCCTCCGGACGAGGACGCAATCCGTCGGGATATTGAACTGGCGATGCGGGCGGGATTCAACGGGGCGCGTCTGCATCAGAAGATCTTTGACGAGCGCTATCACTATCATGCCGACCGGCTCGGTTTTCTGACCTGGGGGGAATTCCCCGACTGGGGAATCGGCTTCTGGCAGCAGTTCACTGTGAAAGCGGTCGACTACTTCCATGCGTTCCGGGATTTTTTCCCGCAATGGCTTGCGGCGGTATCCCGGGATCTGAATCATCCGTCCATTGTGGCATGGACCCCGTTCAATGAGCGCAACAAGCCGGTGGATCTCGAGGAGCATCGGCGTTTCATCTCGGATATTTACGAGCTGACCCGCTCCGTGGATCCGACCCGTCCGGTGAACGACACCAGCGGTCTGATTCATGCCAGAACCGATCTCTGGACGGTCCACAATTACACCCAGGATGCCGTTTCTCTGGCGGAACAGCTGAAGCGCAAACCCGTTTTCATGTACAAGCCCGAACTCGAGGCGGAGGCCTGGAATGGACAGCCCTATCTTCTTGACGAGTTCGGCGGCGTAACCTATATTCCTGCCGAAAAACGGTCTGNNGGACCCCATGCGACACTGCGGAAAGCGCCCTTTCCAGAATGGAAGCTCTGACCCGGACCGTGATCGACTGCGGTCTTGCCGGATATTGTTATACGCAGCTCACCGATGTCGAACAGGAGCGCAACGGCGTCTACAATTTTGACCGCACTCCGAAGTTCCGCGAGGAGGATCTGCGGAAAATTTTTTCTCTGAAACCGGAATGGAGCGCATACTGATGGTCTGGCAGAAAAAAAACAGAATCTGTTTTCTTTTCCGGTCCCCGGCCGTCCCGGCAGAAGAACTTCATGGCAGCAGAAAGGCTTTTGTATGAAAAACGTATTGAAAAGGACAGAATGGTTTCGGAAGGCGGAATATGGATTTTTCTTTCATTTTCTCAATTCGGGCAGTACGCTTCATCCGCCGGAGAACCGCAGTCAGCGGGTACCGGCTCCTCCCGACGAATGGAACCGGATGGTCGACCGGTTCGATGTGCATGCGATTGCGAAGCAGCTGAGCGAACTGCGCGCAGGGTACGCCTTCCTGACCGTCGGACAGAATTCCGGCTACTACTGCGCGCCCAATGCGACCTATGACCGGATTATGGGGTTGAGCGGGGATCATTCGAAATGCTCCCGGCGCGACCTGGTTTCCGATTTTTCCGACGCTCTTGCCGAATACGGAATTCCTCTTCTGGTCTACACCACCGCGCTTGCGCCCGGATTCGACTTTGATGCGCTTCGGAATCTGAAATCCGTACCTCCGTGGAACTGCAACGCGAACTGCGGAAATTATCAGGAGATCAAACGATTTGCCGGAACCGATCCCCGTCTCCGTGAGTTCCAGACTCTGTGGAACTCCATTCATTCCGAATGGATGCGGCGCTGGGGATCGAAAGTCTGTGGCTGGTGGGTCGACGGCGCATATTTCGCGGACAGAATGTATGCGTTCCCCGACGAGCCGAACGGACGATCCTTCGCCCAGGCTCTGCGCACCGGCAATCCGGATGCGATCCTTGCCATGAATCCCGGGATGGTCTATCCGCCCCGGGCCGTCGATCCGAACCAGGACTACCTGGCGGGCGAGGTCAACGATCCGGAATACGGACTTCTCCACGGCCCGATGATCGACGGGATGCAGTATCACGTTCTCAGCTATGTCGGACAGAACTGGGGGAGGGGGCCGGCGCGTGCCGATGGAAGAACTCTCGCCGCCATGACCCGGAACATTACAGACAACGGAGGCGTCGTCAGCTGGGACATTCCGTTTTCTCCGGAAGGCATCGATGCCGATCTGTTCGCAACCTTGAAAGAGTTTGCCGAACTTTACGCCCGGAGCAAACGTGTGTTTCCGAAAACCTCCGTGGATCTTCTTCCCCCCTTCTGGAACGGGGAGGGAAAAGGGGTTCCCGGCAGAGTGAAGTTGCATTCTGAACTGGATGGGGAAGTGGAGATGGAGTTGGAGTGGAACGGCGTCCGCCATTCCTGCAAGTACCGGAAGGAGTGGCAGATGGAGCTTCCGGCGGTTCGGAACAAGGAGTGCCGTCTGAGATTGAAATGCGGCGGTTTTTCCCGGGAGATACCGGTTTGCGTCGGTCGGGAGTTCCGGTTCGGCCGGACACCTTCCGCGCCGATCGTTCTGAATGCGGAGGAGGGGGGACGCATTCTCGGAAGCTATCGGTGTTCCATTGAGCAGGAAC
>DDJH01000200.1:10818-14492 GCA_002338895.1 Lentisphaeria bacterium UBA1829
TTTCGAGAAGGAATATGACGTCCGGGAGCGTCCGTGGGAAGGCTCCTGTCTGGAGATTTTCCTCGCGGACGGGGAGAAAAGGAAACTTCAGTTCTGCATCCGGCACGACGGGAAGGTTTTTCAGGTCGCGGACGGTGTGGTCTCGGATTGTTCCTCCATTCTTCTCATTCCCGGAGAACGGAAATCGGATTCCTTCCGGATCCGGGTGGAAATCCCGCTGCTCCTGCTCGGGGAGTGCTGGACGGAGAAACGGGAGTTTCTTTTCAATTTTCAGCAGACCGTCAAGCAGGGGGAGATTTTCCTTCGCAACAGTCTTTCCGGTTTTTCCGTCTGTGGAGTTTCCGCCTTTGCCAAAGCGGTCTTCCGCGCCTGAAAGCTCTTTTAAACGTTGATTTTGATTGACAAAGTGATCAATCCGTGCTATGTTGAACGTTCACCGAAATCAATCAGGAAGAGACGATCATGGAAGAGAACAGACAGAAAAACGGATGGAACGGCAGACAATTCACTCTCTGGATGTCCGCATTGATCCTGGGCGCAGTCCTCGGGACGCTCGGGATCCATTGGCTGAACGATTTTTTCAATTTTCTTGCATCGGTCTATACCCGTCTGTTCCAGTTTGTCGCGGTTCCGACGATCGCTCTGGCTGTAACGACAACTCTGGCGCAGCTTGGAGCCCGGAAGAACACGGGGCGGATTTTCCTGCATACGATCCTGTATACTCTTCTGACCACGGCGGCTGCCGCTCTGGTCGGATTGCTGCTCTTCAAGCTCATTGAGCCCGGAAATCTTCCGGCGGATGTGATCCGGAAGGGGACGACAGACGTTCCGGGAAATCTGGAGGCCGTTTCCTATTATCATCATATTCTCTCCGTGATTCCGAACAATATTCTTGCGCCGTTCTCCTCGGGGAATGTGTTAAGTATTCTGTTTGTGTCGGTGGCTGTCGGCCTGGTTCTGGCTATGAAGAAGGATTCGGAAAACATCCGCGTCCTGTTCCAGGGGATTCTCGGACTGCAGGAGGTGCTGTTTGCCCTGATCCGGGGACTGGTATGGACCCTTCCTCTGGGGATTGTCGCATTTGCCGCGCAGCTTTCGGCGCAGGTCTCCGCCGGGTTCATCATCGGATCGCTGGGCAAGTATGTGGCTGTGGTGCTGGGTGGAAATCTGATTCAGTTTTTCCTGATTCTTCCGCTGTTTCTGCTTTTTCGCGGGATTCATCCGTTCAAGGTGTTCCGCTGTATGCTGCCTGCGGTGCTGATGGCTCTTTTCACCAAGAGCTCCGCGGCGACTCTGCCGGTGACCGTCGAATCCGCGGAGAACAATCTGAAGGCGAAAAAGGAGGTGGCCCGCTTTGTGCTGCCGATCTGCTGCACGATCAATATGAATGGCTGCGCGGCGTTTATTCTTGTGACGTCTCTGTTTGTCATGCAGAACGGCGGATGGACTTTGAGCGTGCCGACGGTGATCCTCTGGTTTTTCATCTCCATCGTTTCGGCAATCGGGAATGCCGGCGTGCCGATGGGGTGCTATTTTCTGACTCTTTCCCTGATGTCCGGAATTCATGCGCCGATCGGCATTCTCGGGATCATTCTCCCGATCTACACGGTGATCGACATGATCGAAACCGCGGAAAATGTCTGGTCCGATTCCTGCGTCTGCGCGATGGTGGACAAAGCGGTCACGACGACGGAAGGTTCTTCCGCAGAAGCCTGATCTGCACCGTTCAGAAGAGTTTTTCGACATTCTGCCGGAAACCGTGACGCAGAAGAATCCGGTTTCCGGATCTCAGAGAGGCACCGTCAGAAGGCGCTTGTCGTTATCGGCATCCGCACGTTCCGCGGTAGCAGATATGAGTCTCCTCGATTTTGAACGAGGGAGAGAGCTGCGCAGGTTTTTCCTGTTCCGGCAGATTGAAGAGATCATAGACTCTGCCGCAGATCCGGCACTTGAAGTGGGCATGGGGACGGAGATCGGCGTCGAACCGCAATTCTCCATCTTCGATGATGACAGTGGAAACCGCTTTCTTGTGGACAAGCAGTTTCAAGGTATTGTAAATCGTTGTCCGGGACAGAGACGGTTGAGCGGTGATGATCGCCTGATAGATCGTGTCCGCCGTAGGGTGAACCGGATGCGAAAGCAGATAGGAATAAACCGCCAGACGCTGGGGCGAAGGACGGATGCCCAGTTCGCGAAGGCGTTCTGCCGGATTCACCTGTAAATTCATCTGCATGGATTCCATCCTTTTCGATACGAAAAAGCTGCCGGAAGACTCCGGCAGTTTCTGTTCAAAGGAACGTTATTTGGAGAAATAACGATTCAGCAGTCCGTTGAACGCAGAGCCATGACGGGCTTCGTCCTTGCACATTTCATGAACGGTGTCATGAATGGCATCGTATCCGAGGGCTTTTGCCTTCTTGGCGAGCTCCAGTTTTCCGGCCGTTGCGCCGTGTTCCGCTTCGACGCGGACTTTGAGGTTCGTTTTGGTGCAGGGAACAACCACTTCACCGAGAAGTTCTGCGAATTTTGCAGCATGTTCCGCTTCCTCAAACGCGATCCGTTTATAAGCCTCGGCAACTTCCGGATATCCTTCGCGGTCGGCCTGACGGCTCATCGCAAGATACATTCCAACTTCGGTGCATTCGCCGTTGAAGTTGGCGCGGAGTCCTTCAACAACCTCCGGATCCAAACCTTCCGTGGAACCGATTCTGTGCTCATCCGCCCAGCTCAGAGCCTCTCCTTCTTTCTTTTCCACGAATTTGCTCTTCGGCGCTTTGCACTGCGGGCAGAACTCCGGCGGCTCTTCCCCGATATAGACGTACCCGCAGACAGAACATACAAACGCTTTCATTTTGAATCCTTTCCTGTGTGTTTTTTTTGGGGCTTGGAAGCCTTTGTTGTTTTTACGTTTTTGTAATCATTACAAGATAAAAGATATTACAAAAAATGAAAATTACAAGTGCCGAATGAAAAAAAATTGAAAAAAATTTTTCGGCAGAGTTTTTTTTGAGTTCAAGAGGTTCAAGGTTTGTATTTCAGACCTTTTCCTCCGCCGGACCAGGCATATTCCTGCAGAGGGAACCAGAATCTTCGCTGAGGGGAGTCGGTGCCCCAGCTGGTGACATACAGACTGCTTTTCCGATAGGAGGCAACATGGCCGTCGAAGAGAGTGCAGTTGATGAGTCCGTCGTGATTTCTGCTGGAAAGGGTCAGAGAGGAGAGAGCTCCGTCGACTTTTCCCCAGACGGAAAAGGTGTAACCGGGGTAAGCCGTGCTGATTTCCTTTCCCCGGTCGTTGTCTCCGAACAGGAGCAGCTGACTTGCCTGCCGGATCATGCTGGTTTTGATCGGGACGTAGTTGTCTCCATAGGCTGGCAGAAGCGAATCATACAGCGCGATTCCGAGCTTGCCTTCATAGAAACTCCAGTTCCTGACCGAGGGACAATGCAGTTTTCTGCTTCTTGTGTAGGGTTCCAGTTTGTAAAACCAGTAGGTTTCCGCTTTGGATGCGTTGTCCATCACGGAACAGACAAAGTCGTTGTAGTCGACGGAATACTGCAGGTAGGCGACGCCATACTGCTTCTGATTGGAGACACAGTTGACCTGTCTCCCCCTGGCGCGGACTTTGTGCAGAGCCGGCAGCAGGAGAGATGCCAGAATCGCGATGATCGCAA
>DDJH01000200.1:14529-14738 GCA_002338895.1 Lentisphaeria bacterium UBA1829
GCGATGATCGCAATCGTGACCAGGAGTTCCACCAGCGTGAAACGCCGGCGTTTGCGGAACATGAAATGCGCAATGAGCTGAAAATTCTTTCCGGTTTGAGTGGCTGTTCGCATCATGAGACTCCTTATGGAAGAGTGTTGAGAAGAATTCCGCGGATTTCACAGTCTGCGGAGGTTGCGGAAATCGTCAGGTTTCGAAACTCGCCGACA
>DDJH01000200.1:14769-15680 GCA_002338895.1 Lentisphaeria bacterium UBA1829
TGAGGCGGTTTCCGATCCGCTGAAGCTCCGCCGTCTGCCATTGCCCGTCGACAAGAGGAATCCCGCCAGATGGCAGACCCGTTTCCTTCCGGGAGGCGGATTTCTCTTTGAAGAACTTCGCGCTGGAAACCCCGTTTGGACGGAAAATCGTCATGAAATTGCCTTTTGTCCCGATCAGATTCACCTGGACAAATCCATTTTTCCCGGAAAGAATCCGGTATTCGAAGCGCAGACGGAATCCGGAATCCAGTTTTCCCTTGAATACGGGAATGCTTTCCCATGCGTTCCTGTTCCTGAGAATGTGGACGGTCTGAAGCGATTCCTGATGAAGCGTGCTCTCCTTTCCGGCCGGAAGCTGGAAATCCCGCAGGACTTTTTCCGGCTGGCTGTATCGGAGTCTGACATTGCGGAATTCACAGTCCGCATACGCGGCGGAGAGGGCGATTGCCGTGACGTTGCCGGGGGAGAAATCGACACTTCCGCACACATTGCCATTGCACAGAAGCGAAAGTTCGTTTTTTGTCAGCGAGAACTCCAGCGATTCCCACTCTCCCGTTTTGATTTTGTATCCCGCTTTTGGGAATCCCGACTCCGACCGCCTGCGTGCCGGCGATTTTTGCGAACTGGAGAAGTTCAGACTGTGCGGACGGCGGATCAGTTTGAAATTTCCGTTTGTTCCCGCAATATCCACAGTGGCGAATCCCTTTTTCTCATTCAGGATCCGATATTCGAGCGAGAGCGTGAGAGCTTCCCCGGTATTCCCGCGGAAGATGGGGACGCTTTTCCATGCGTTGAGATTTTTCACGGAGAAAATCTGTTTTTCCCCGCTCTGATAGAGCAGAAGATCCTTTCCGGTCTGCTCGACGGGTTCGGCCGGGGCGAAGGATCCGGTTCCGCTGCCGAGATTGCGG
>DDJH01000201.1:0-1248 GCA_002338895.1 Lentisphaeria bacterium UBA1829
TGATCTTGAGACCGTACCCGTCGATTCCCACCAGCTTCTTCGGATTGTTCGTCAGCAGACGAACCCCTTTCACGCCGAGATCCAGCAGCATCTGCGCGCCGATCCCGTATTCCCGCAGATCCGCCGGGAACCCGAGCCGTTCATTGGCTTCGATCGTGTCGCATCCCTCCTCCTGGAGCTTGTACGCCTTGATCTTGTTGGCCAGACCAATTCCGCGGCCCTCCTGGCGCAGGTAGATCAGCACGCCGCAGCCCTCCTGGGCGATCATGTCCATCGCCGCATCGAGCTGTTCGCCGCAGTCGCAGCGGCAGGATCCGAACACATCTCCGGTGAGGCATTCGCTGTGAACGCGCGTCAGCACATTCTCCTTTCCCGCGACGTCGCCGCAGGTCAGCGCAAGGTGCGTGGATCCGTCGATCAGCGACCGGTAGAGGTGAAGTTTGAAGTGTCCGTGCTTGTTCGGGAAATCCACGGTCTCCTCGCAGACGACCAGCTTCTCGGTCTTTCTCCGATACGCGATGATGTCCGCCACCGACACGATTTTCAATCCGAAGCGGTTCTTGAATTCCATCAGNNCCATTTTTCCATCGTCGTTCATGATCTCGCAGATCACGCCGGCGGGTTTGAGTCCGGCCAGACGCGCCAGATCGACCGCCGCCTCCGTATGTCCGGTTCTCTGCAGCACGCCGCCCGGCCGGGCCGCGATCGGGAACGTGTGCCCCGGATGCGCGAAATCGGACGCCTTCCGTTCCGGATCAATCAGATCCAGCACCGTGCGGACGCGGTCGAATGCGGAAATCCCCGTTGTCGTTCCGATTTTGGAATCGACGCTCTCCGTGAACGCCGTATGGAACATGTCCGTGGACGGCGGACGCGCAATGCCGAGTTCTTTTGCCCGGACTTCGGGGATCGGGGTGCAGATCAGTCCGCGTGCGTGAGTCGCCATGAACACGATATGTTCCGGCGTGATTTTTTCGGCGGCGCAGACCAGGTCGCCTTCATTTTCCCGGTTTTCGTCATCGGTCACGATGACCATCTTCCCGTTGCGGATCTCTTCGACTGCCTCTTCGACGGAATCAAACATTCTGCTCATTCCAACGCCTTTCCTTCTGTTGTTCTATTCTGTACGACAGAGCGTTACAGGCGCACGCATCAGCCCGATTCCAATCAAACAGCATAGCGGTCGACCCTCTCCCTTCCAGACTTTACTGTCGGTTACGGATTTTCACCGTATCGGCCGGATTCGGC
>DDJH01000201.1:1258-7269 GCA_002338895.1 Lentisphaeria bacterium UBA1829
ATCATTTCCGGTTTGGAAATTCACCTCGCCCCGAAGATCGCTCTTGATACAAGTTTTAATGTACACCTTTTTGGAGACAATTCAAATCTTATTTTTCTTTTTTTGGTCCAGAATCCGCCGGATTTCCGCAGCCATCGTTGCGATCCGGTGGGGTTTCGGCAGGAAGCCCGCCGCGCCGTTTGCAAGGAGATCGTCCACCTCGTCGTGGGAGACGAATCCGCTGGACAGCAGAACGCAGACGTCCGGATCCAGCGCCTTGAGCTTGTAAAACGTCGAATGACCTCCCTGATGCGGCATGATCATGTCGAGCAGCACCAGATCAATCTGACCGGGATTGTTCTGATAAATCTCCACCGCGTCCAGCCCGTTCTCGGCGAGGAGAACGGAATATCCGAGTTTCTGAAGAGCTTCGATCAGAAAATCCCACACGGTCTCCTGATCGTCCACGATCAGAATGGTCTCGGATCCTCCCGGCAGATTCAATTTGTTTGTCATTTCCGTTCTCCCTTGTTATCGCAGAAGGCCATTGAGCTCCCTCTCCAGCTTTCCATAGATTTCCGCGCCCTCCATATCCCGGAGAAAAGCACGAACGGCCTCCCTTCCCTTTTCGGGATCGGCGGCCACGGCATAGTTCAGCTCTTTGACTTTGTTATCCGCATAGACAGCCGCCAGGGCCTGAAGTTCCTTGTCGCCCGGATTTTTTCTGCATGCCGCGCCGATCCGTTCCTGCAGCAGTTCGCATCCGGCCTCGGCCGCCTTGAGATTGCGCTTCATCGCCGAATCGTACTGGAGAAGACGGTACAGCGTCCGCGGCTGAAACTCCCTCCACTCTTTCAGGAAGGTCCGTCCGAGCGCGTCCTTGTAGCTGATCGTTCCGCTGTTGATGTTCAGGATCGACATCCCCTTCGCGTATCCGAGCGGATATCCGGCAAACCGGGTTCCGCTGTCGGTCAGCAGCTGATAGATCTTCTGCAGGAGACTGTTTTCCTTCTCCTTTTCATTCAGCCATGTTTCCAGACTCGGCACTCTTCTCTTTTCCGCCTGGATCAGCGCATCCGCCATCCGGAAACGGTACTCCAGCTGGAACTCAAGCAGTTTCATCCGGATTTCGTTCCGGGTCCGGTCAAGCGACTCTCTGCGCAGAGTCTCCACGCGGCCTTGCAGACGGGCGATCTCCTTTTTCTGTCCGGCGGCGTTCTCTTCCAGCACACCGATCCGACCGTCCTTCTCCTCCAGACGGCGCTTCAGCTCTCCGTAGTTGGAATACTCTCCGACCATCCGTTCCAGCTGGGTGTTCCGCTGCGTCAGACGTTTCTTCTCCTCCTCCAGCTGCTGACTGCGCTGCGTCAGCGCACTCTTCTCCTGCTTCAGCTGCAGCGATTCATTGCGCAGGGCGTTCAGCTCCACGGAGGAGAGCAGCGTTTTCATTTTTGCCAGATTGTACTCCTGCTGTGCGCTTCCGCGGTTCGGCAGTTCTTCCAGGATCTTGCGTCCCTCCTCGAGAATGGCGGCCACATCCAGGCTTTTGTCTCCGGAGAGTTTTTCAAAATAGGAGACCTTGTCATATGTCTGAAGCTTTGTCTCTCCGCCCCCGAACACCGCGAACAGGATGAGCATCAGCACGATCACGCCGACCGCCGTGACAAATCCGGTGATCAGGCGATCCATCCACGAGGCGCGCACCACGATCTTCTCCGCCACCTTCGCCTTGAGTTCCGACGATTCGTTCTGAATCTCATAATCCAGCCGTTTGATGGAGATCGTATGCACATCCGGCACGAGACTCCTGTTCGGCGCCGTTTTCTGCCGGATCGTCCAGATCGATTTGAGCACCTCTTCCATGGATGCGTAGCGGTTTTCGGGGCGTTTTGCCATCATCCGTTTGACCAGCGCGTCGACGGCCAGCGGAACGCCGGGAACCAGATGCCGCAGCGACGGCGGCTCCTTTTCCAGATGCATCTGCGCCAGTTTCTTCACGGAGTCGCTTTCAAACGGCAGCCGTCCGGAGATCATCTGGAACAGCGTCACGCCGAGGCTGTACACATCGCTTCGCGGATCCAGCTTCTCTCCCCGGAACTGTTCCGGACTCATATACGACGGACTCCCGGAAATCTCCATATTCTCGGTCCATTCGGACTGGTTCATAGCGAGTCCGAGGTCGGTCAGTTTTACGATTCCGTCCTCCGTGATCATAATATTGTCGGGCTTCACATCCCGGTGGATCAGTCCGGCCTCGTCCCACGCGTAGTAGAGCGCCTCCGCGACCTGCTGGACGATATGCAGCGCCTCGTCGACAGGAATTCTTCCCTCCTTGCGCAGACGGGTCCGGAGATTTTCCCCGTTGACATACGTCATTGCCAGATAACAGAACCCGTCATCCTCTCCGACCGCGTACGCCTGCACCAGATTGGTATGGGAGAGTTTTGCCGCCGCGCGGGCCTCGCGCAGGAAATCGTCGATCCCCTTGGATGTCGTGTATTCCGGCGAGAGGATTTTCAGAGCGACCTGCCGGTCGAGAGAAAGCTGCGTCGCCTTATAGACCGTTCCGATGGATCCCGCTCCGAGTTTTTCGAGAATGACGAAATCGCCGATGATGCATCCGGGATCGAAGCGTCCCGGGGAGATCATCACCTCTTTTCCGCATCCTGCGCAGACGACGGGGTATCCCCGTGACGTATCGTCCACGGAGATGGTATAATAGCAGAACGGGCAGCGGAATCGCATAACAGCTGTGATCTTTCCTTCAATTTGGGACAATATACACCCGCAAATCTTCTGAAACAAGCCTTATCCCGAAATTTTTCTTTGGAAACGCGGAACGCCGCGGAAATGTCCAATGACAAGGGAGTCCGAACAGTCTGTTTCCGGAAACCGGAGAGCGGAAATGCGGAACATTGCAAAAAAATTATCTGAAAAAATCGGAATCGGCGCTGTTTTTTTTGCGAAATCGTTGTATATATATGATAGTAACAGACTGAAGGAGTTAGGACAATGCGGAAGATACTTCACAGATTCAACATGGTGGAAATCGTACTGGCGATCGGCGTAGTGGCCTTCGGGATCACCGGCGTGATGGCCCTCCTCCCCCCCGCTCTGAACGCAAACCGGGATACGGTGAACGATGTGTTCGTGGACGAGGCGATCTCCAAAATGCGTCTGCTCTTCGAGACCTTCTTTGAACCAAATTTCGATACTTACATCAGTGCGGGAAACTATATTGCGGAAAAAGCACACGGGGAGATCACCGATACCGAAGTGGCGAATTTCCAGTCGACCTATTCGCCGGCGACCATGGAAACGAAAAAACTGTTTTCGGATACGAACCTTCATAATCTTTTCCGGATCTTCCGGGACGGGAATGTCTATTATCTCAACTCGGTGGACGGGGAGACGGCCTCCGCAGTGCACGTCCTGCTCCACAAGGAGAAAATTCCGGGGGAAACCGTCGGAGCGGGGACGGGACAGATCAGTTTTTCGGAAGGATTCGGAGAAGGATACCGAATTTATATGACATTCAGCTGGCCGGTCACCGCGTCGTGGAACGCCCGCCAGAAACGAACTGTAATTTATGACTGCTTTCGAAACAACCACTGAGGCACCCTATGCATAAACAACAGCGCCGTATGACCGGAAGACGGTTTACTTTGATCGAAATTGCCGTTGCGATGTCCATCTTCGCCTTGCTGATGCTGATTCTGATGCAGATTTTCAGTGCGACGCAGAATGTCTGGCGGACTTCTTCGGGGAAAACCGACACCTATGAATCGACCCGGGTCGTCCTGGATCTGCTCGGGAACGGACTGGAATCCGCGATCCGCACGAACTCTTCCACGGGAGAGAAATTTTATTACAGCAAAACCAATTCGGAACTCTGGTTTCCGACCATGACCGCGACCCGTCTGGGGAACAACACGATCTCCGGAGAAGCGGAATATTATTTCAAGCTTGACATTCCCTCCGGACAGACTCTTGGGACACTGAAATTCGGCTATGCAAAAGACACGTCGGTAGACACGTCCACGAATCTGGATTTCCGGACAAACACCAACGCGCGCAGCACACTGGACACGGGAACGGGAACGACGAATCTGATTCCGATGCTGGAAAATGTTTATGAGTTCAAAATTGATGCATTTTCGAAAGACAGTGCAGGCCAGCTTCAGTATCTCAGCTCCAGCACGATCACCGAGCTGCCGTCGGCCGTGATCGTCACGCTGAAGGTTCTGGACAACGACGAACGGACCAAGACCCGTTTCAGCAATGCCGCCTCGGATGCCGACCGCGAAGCACTTCTGCGGACGTTCCGACGGATCATCTATGTCAATGCAACAAATTAATTCCGGGAGATTTACCATGCCGGCACACAAACGAAACCAACGGGAAAAAGGGGTTGCACTTCTCTTTTCACTGGGAATTCTGGGACTGATGACCGTTCTGGCCCTGACGTTCGCCTCCGTCTCGATGACCAGTCAGCAGACTGCAAAGAATGCGACGAACAAGGCATCGGCCCGTTTTCTTGCCTCCAGCATTCCGGCTCATATTGCGTCGCTGCTGTATCAGGATGCCTATTTTACAGCGGCGAACACTCCGGCGCTGGCCCACATGCCGCTGTATTCGAAAACGCAGTCCGGGACAAAATCCTATGACTGGATCTGGAAACTGGCGATCCGGGACGCGAGCTTGAAATCGGCCATTTACGAAATGGACGCTCCGAACTACGCCACTCCGGAACAGAACCCGACGTGGCAGTACATCAGCCGGAAAGAGGACGGAGAAGATAAAATTGTCGCCCGGATCGCCTACGTTGCAGTTCCGTCGGAAGCGCTCATCGACCTGAATTCGACCCTTCTGATGGAGGACGGAACCCAGCCGACAGCCTACACCCGGCGCGGGATCTCCATTTGCGGAGAACTGGAGCCGCTGGTTCTGTTCAACCAGATCCCGAAAGAATCGGGAGAAGGAGAGACGTTCAACTATTTCGGCGAAAATCTGGACAAGGCGAAAACAGGAGCATCTCAGGACCGCTTCACCTCCTATGATGACATTCAGCGGTATATCAAAGGAGACCTGGCCGCGGATGTGCTCAAGCAGTTCAACCGTCACTTCATCCGGGCCTTTGCGCCGAATTCGATCCGGTATCCGGAAGTTTTCACGCTTCCTGGAACGACCGAGGTGTATCATCGGATCGACCTGGTTCAGCTCTCGAAGAAAATTGCGGTTCTCAAGGAGAATTCCAAACGGCAGCAGGCGCTGAACTCCATTCTCTCCGATACGGGCAAGAGCATGCTGATTCCGAATCTGAAGGAATCGCCGTTTTCCGAGAACAACCGTCCGTACCGGATTTCGAACGGGGAAAGCGGAGAAGGTCCGTTTGCCTATCCGCAGATTCCGTGGTTCCGGGAGTTCAAAACGACGGAACTCTCCGATTTTGCCGACAGCGAAACCAAACGCAATCAGATTGTCGCCAATTTTCTCGACTTTTTCACACCGCTCACCTCCGACGATGGAACGAAGATCGCTCCGACCTCGGACATTGACCCGAACAGCTGGAGCGTGGACGGTTTCAACACACCGAAATACACCGGTCTGAAGAAGACGCCCTACATCTGCGGCTTCGGCACAGTCCTTGCCATTGTAGCAACCTACTCGGAGGAGGAGGAAGGAGCCGATGCGGATGGCAATAAGCTTTACAAATACAAAATCAACCTGACGGCGGATGTTGATCTCTGCACGGAACTGATCAATTTGTACATGGATCTTGGAGAAACGACCTCTCAGGAAATTCTGGCAGGCGGAGTCGTCAGTATTGCAGGAACGCTTTCTGGAGAGCCCCTTGCGTTCAACATCACCATTCCGAATACGCCAGTATCGGAAAAAATGGAAACGGCAGACGGCAGCACAACCCGCCAGTACTTCAAACAGAACATTGCAGACACCGCTCTGACCGGCGGGAGCACCGCCTATTATGTCCGCAAAGCGGACGGAACACTGTTCACGTCGACCAGCTCCAC
>DDJH01000226.1:0-11348 GCA_002338895.1 Lentisphaeria bacterium UBA1829
CAGTTCTGGAACCAGGGCCGCACGCAGGAGATCCGCGACCGGGTGATGCATCTGTAAAACAACCGGACGGAAACAGGGAGGACGGACACGATGAATTACGGAACAATCAAACCGCTGGATATCGCCAATGGCGAAGGCATACGGGTCTCCCTCTTTGTTTCCGGCTGCACCCACCGGTGCCACGGCTGCTTCAATCCGGAAACCTGGGATTTCCAGTACGGGAAGCCGTTCGGTCCGGAGACGGAGGAGACCATTGTGCGTCTGCTCGACCGCTCCTATGTCAACGGCCTGTCCCTGCTGGGAGGAGAACCGTTTGAACCGGTGAACCAGCGGGCGCTGCTTCCGCTGATCCGCCGGGTCCGCCTTGAATTCCCGAAGAAGAATATCTGGGCCTATACCGGATACTGTTATGAAAACGATCTGCTGCCCGGGAAACGGGCCTTCTGCGAGGTGACCGATGAGATTCTCGATTCTCTCGAAGTGCTTGTGGACGGTCCATTCCTCGAATCCCGGAAGAACATCTCCCTGCGCTTCCGCGGATCGGACAACCAGCGCCTGATCCACATGCCGGAAACCCGCCGGACCGGACAGGTGGTGCTGCTCCCGGACCGGGACACCGGATCAGGAAAATAAGGAAAAGGAGTGCAGAATGACTGATTTTTTCAAAACCATCGAGCTCTGGGGTGAAACGGTTCCGTTCCGGATTCCGGAGGACGCGGAGCAGAAAGAACATTTTACTGAGGATAAAGGCGACGGCATCAACCGTCTGACCGATGTCTCCCAACCGTCGATGACCTGGTTTCCGGCATCGGGGAGAGAGCCGCATCCGGCGGTCCTGGTCTGTCCGGGAGGCGGATACGGGATCCTCGCTTGGAACCATGAGGGACGCGATATCTGCATGATGCTCAACCAGATCGGCTTTTCCGCATTTCTGCTGAAATACCGCTGCCCGAACCGTCGTGCTGCCGCCCATGCGGACGCCGCCCGTGCGATGCGTCTGATCCGGGCAAACGCGGAGAGTTTCGGGATTCGGGCGGACCGGGTCGGAGCCATCGGGTTTTCCGCCGGAGCTCATCTTGCGGCGACAATCTCCGCTCCGGCCGATGCCGTGCCGTATCCGCCGGTCGACGACGCGGATGCCGAAAGCTATCGTCCGGATTTCACCGCGTTGATCTACCCGGCGTATCTTGTCGAAGATGATCTGAAGATCGCTCCGGAGTTCCGGATCGACTCCTCGGTTCCGCCGACCTTCCTTGTGCAGGCGGAAGATGACTGCGTCCGTCCGGAAAACGCCGTGGCGTGGTTCCTCGCGCTGAAGCGCAGCAAGGTCCCCGCGGAACTGCACATCTGGCCGGAAGGCGGACACGGGTACGGCATTCTCCGCACCGGAAATCCGATTGAGGATTGGCCGGTTCCGGCGTGCGCCTGGTTCCGTCGTCAGGCGGGAATCCTCTGAGATTCCGCCTCGTGGTCTGGACGGCGGAGCGGAAGGCGGACGAATGGCGGAGAAAAAAGAGGCGGAGCATCTGCGGCTCGGACGGACGGGGGAACGTCTCGCCCGCCGTTTTCTGGAACGCCGGGGCTTCGAGCTTCTGGCGCGGAATCTCAAGCTGCATACCGCCGAGATTGATCTCCTGATGCGCGATGGCGCCAGTTTTGTTCTCGTGGAAGTGAAATCCGCCCGGGATCGCGGAGAGGAGACCCATCCGGGCCGGAACTACTCCAGAGAGCAGAAGATCCGTCAGCGGCGCGCGGTTCATGAGCTGGAACGGAAGTACGGCGATGCGGATTTCCCCTTCCGCCACGATCTGGTGGAAGTCCTCTTCGGCCGGTTTTTTTCGGTGAAAATCCGCCATTATCCCGATTATTACCGCAATCGGAACTTGACAAAATAAAAAAAAGAGCTACATTACTCTTTCAGCATGAAAGAATAGAACCTTGATCCGATCAAAGAAGGATGCAAGTCCGTTCCGCACAAGGCGGAGGACATACCCGTAAGGTTCGTGTGAAAGCGCCGGAGCGTGCTTTTGCGCGGTGTTGCGTCCCCTTTTTTCCGGTTCCCGGTCTTTTTTTTCTGCATGGATGAAAAACAAGGAGATCCATTCAACGGAGGCTATGCGGAGTCATTATGGAAGGGAATGCAAGAGACATCAGACTGTACAGCGGTACAGCGAATCCGGAATTGGCAAAATCAATTGCAAAATGCCTGGGGATGGAGCTGGGGCATGTCAACATTGAGAGATTTCCCGACGGCGAAATCTTCGTGCAGTACAAGGACAATCTGCGCAATGCGGATATGTTCATCATCCAGCCGACCTGCAATCCGACCAATGAACATCTGATGGAACTGCTGATCATGCTGGACGCCGCCCGCCGGGCCTCCGCCGCCCGGATCACCGCGGTTATCCCGTATTACGGGTATGCGCGTCAGGACCGCAAGGACCGTCCGCGGGTGCCGATCACCTCCAAGCTGGTGGCGAATCTTCTGGTCAGCGCGGGAGCCAACCGGATTCTCGCGATGGATCTGCATGCACAGCAGATTCAGGGATTCTTCGATATTCCGGTGGATCATCTGTATGCGTCGCCGGTGTTCATCCAGTATCTGCGGGATGTGATCAAGGTGGACGAGGAGTCGGTGATCGTCTCTCCGGACTCCGGAAGCGTGAAGATGGCGCACAGTTTTGCAGACCGTCTGAACTGCGGATTCGCCGTGATTGCAAAGCGGCGCGTAAATGCGATGACCGTGGAATCGGCGCATCTGGTCGGCGATGTCGACGGACGCTCCTGCGTGATTGTCGATGATCTGACCTCGACGGCGGGAACCCTCTGCGCCGCGGCGGATCTGCTGAAACGCAAAGGAGCTGCGAAGGTCTACGCGGTTGTTTCGCACAGTCTGCTGACCGAGAAGGCGAGAACCAACCTTCTGAACAGCCCGATCGAACAGCTGATTACAACGAACTCCGTTCCGAATACCTGTCACATTGAAGGGAAGCTGAAAGTGCTGTGCATCGCGCCGCTGCTTGCGGAGGCGATCCGGCGCATCCACAACGGAGAATCGGTCTCGACCCTGTTCCGGGATCCGGAACAATAATCTGTTTTCATGGAACTTGCTTATTCAAAGCATTTTTTATCAACGAAAGGAAAAAGAATGGCAAACAAAACCAAGCATGTGCTCAATGTGAGCAACCGCACTGTGAAAGGCAGCGCGGAGGCGCGCAGAGTCAGAGCCGAGGGGCTCATTCCGGCCGTCGTATACAGCAAGGGCGCGACAGGAAGAGCGATTTCGGTGAAGGCTCCGGAATGGGAGGCCCTTTCCCAGCACGACTTCAACATTGTGTCCCTCCAGTTTGAGGACGGAGAGGAAATCCGCGCACTCCTGAAGGAGACACAGCGCAATTTCATCAAAGGGACCACCAGCCACATTGATTTTCTTGAGATCCGCAAGGATGTTGCGATCGAGGCGGAAGTTCCGATTCATCCGGGCTTCGAACAGCCGGCCGGATGTTCCAGAGGCGGACTGCTGGAGCAGGTTCTGCATACGCTGCGTGTGGAATGTCTCCCCGATGCTCTCCCGGAGCTGATCGAGGTGGACGTTTCCAAGATGAATGTCGGCGATCTGATTCACGTTTCCGAGCTGGTGCTTCCGGAAGGCGTGAAAGCGAAGAGCCATGGAGATCTGGTGGTCTTCGAGGTTGTGGACTCCACCAAGATGGCGGAAGACATTCCCGAGACGCCCGCGGCGGAAGAGGATGCTGCAGCCGAGCCTGAAATCGTCGGCGCCAAAGAGAAGGCCGAGAAGGCCGCCGAGCGCGAAGAGGCGAAGAAGAAGTAATTGTTCCGGCAGCTGGATTCATGTCGCATGTGGAGGAAACAGAGTGCCGACTGATCGTCGGGATCGGGAACCCGGGAGCGGAATATGCCGGGACGCGGCATAATGCCGGTTTCGAAGTGATCGACCGCCTTCTCCGGAAGTTTCCGACCGTGTTTGCTCCGCGTCGTGCACGGAATGCCCAGGCATGGGAGGGGCGTTTCAGCGGGAGAAATGTGATCCTGATGAAACCGCAGACCTATGTGAATCTGAGCGGAGAAGCGGTTCTTCCTCTGATGAAGGGGGAGGAGCTGCATCCTTCGGAGATCCTGGTTGTTTACGACGATCTTGATCTGCCCGTGGGGCGGATCCGGATCCGGAAAAACGGAGGCAGCGCAGGGCATAACGGGATGAAATCCATCATCGGGGCGTTGCAGTCGGAAGCCTTTCCCCGTCTCCGGATCGGGATTGGCGATGAGAATGCAAAGCGGAGAGCGGATTATGTCCTGTCCTCGTTCGAGGGCAGAGAGAAAGAGAGTTACGAGAAGGCTCTCGACAAGGCTGTCGAAGCCGTGGAACTGCTGCTGAGACGCGGCATTTCCAAGGCGATGAACTGCTATAATTCGACGGACTGCAGCGAATCCGCGGAAGAGACAGAAACAGAGCAGAAATGACTAAAATACACCAACAGGAGGTGGAGTCTTGAAAAAGTACGAAGCAGTATTCATCCTCGATATCCGCAAGGTCGAGGACGAGGGAAAAGGATTCACCGAGGAATTCGGCAAGAATCTTGAGAGCTGGGGTGGAAAACTCCTGGAAGCCAATGCAATGGGGCGCAAGCAGTTTGCCCGCGAGATCAACAAGCGCAAAGCCGGGATCTACTGGGACTATGTGTTTGAACTGGATCCGCTGAAAGTGATTCAGATCCGCAATCAGTACAAGCTGGACGAGCGTCTGATCCGGCTTCTGATTGTGAATTTTGAGCGTCCTGAAGGCGTTCCGGCCATTTCCGGCGCCACGCTGGCGGACTGATACGGAACAAGCAGCAGACAGAGGAGAATCGATCGATGGCATCCTTCAACAAAGTGCTTCTTATGGGCAATCTGACCCGTAAGCCCGAACTGAGATACACTCCGTCGGGAATGGCGGTGTGCGAGTTCACGATCGCCGTGAACAGACGATTCACCCAGGGCGGCGAGACCAAGGAAGATACATGTTTTGTGGATATTACCGTCTGGGATCGTCAGGCGGACAACTGCAACAAGTATCTTGACAAAGGCTCCTCTGTTTTCATTGAAGGGCGTCTTCAGCTTGACCGGTGGGTGGACAAGACTGATCAGAAGCAGCGTTCCCGTCTTCGGGTGGTTGCGGAGAATGTTCAGTTTGTGGGAGCCCGCCGGGAAGGCGGCGACTACGGAGATGGCGGCGGAGCGCAGAACTATTCGCGCCGGCAGCCGGATCCGCAGTATTCGCCGGATGCGATGCCGCAGCAGTATGGGCGTCCGCGTCAGCAGTACAGTCAGGCGCCGCAGGGAGGGATTCCTCCGCAGATGCCGCGGGAGCCGTCTTATGACGGGCCGCAGCAGTCGTACGGTCGTCCGGTTCCTCCGCCCGAGATGAACGACGGTGCCAATGACGTGCAGGGAATGGAAGACGATATCCCCTTTTGATCAACGCAAGTGAGAGAATACCAAAAAACAGGAGTTTGATAAATGGCAATGGTCCAGAATAAAAAACGTCGCATGAAAAGACGGGTCGCGAAGCCGAAAATCTGCAGACTTTGTGAAAACAAGATCGCATACATCGACTTCAAGGACGCCGAGCTTCTCAAAAAGTTCCAGACAGAGAAAGGCCGCATTCTTCCGCGCCGCATTACAGGAACCTGCCTGAAGCATCAGAAGATGCTTGCGGTTGCCGTCAAGAGAGCCAGAATTGTCAGTCTTGTTCTCTAGTTTTTAACCTCTAACGATAAGGAAGACTAATTATGGCCTCCATGAAACTGATCCTTCTGCAGGATGTTGAAGATCTCGGTCTTGCCGGCGAGGAAGTGCATGTTGCTCCCGGATATGCGAGAAACTATCTCATTCCGAGAAAACTTGCCGCCGTCGCGACAACCGCAGCGCTTCGTCAGCTTGCGGCCCGCAAGGAAAAAATCGAAGAACAGCGCAAAGCGGAACTCGAAGCCGCTCAGAATGTTGCAGCGAAACTGCAGGAACTGGCTGTCGAACTTCATCTCCAGGCTTCCGATGACGGACACCTCTTCGGTTCCGTTACCGACCGCATGATCGCGGACGCCATCGCGTCGCTCGGGGTGACGGTTCCCCATCAGAGAATCCATCTGGATTCCCAGATCCGTTCCTGCGGCGAATATGTCGTTGCAGTCAAACTGCATCAGAAGGTGATTGTTGACGTCAAGGTCAACGTGGTTCGCGCCTGATGCCCGATGCTGTGCAACAGAACGCCGCCGGGCTTCCTCCCGTGGCGGCGGATTATCGTCCGCGGACGCTGAAAATAGCGTCCGCGGATGCTCTGCCTTTTGATCTGGAAGCGGAAAAGTCGGTGCTTTCCGCCATCTTTCTGGATCCTGCCAATTTTACAACGGTTTCCTCTATTCTCGGGAGCGTCGCCACGCCTGAAACAAAAAAGAAAAAGGGCGTGAAGGAGAGTGCTCCGACAATTGGAAACCCCTTCTTCCGCCGTGTGGCTCAAGGGACNNCCACGAGCCGATGCATGCCGCTATCTACGAGGCCATGCTGAATCTCTCCGAGGGGAAAATGGCGATCGACGTGCTCTCGGTCAGCGACTGGCTTACGCGCGCCGGACGGCTGGAAATGATCGGCGGACTCGAAGCGCTGCTCGAACTGCAGTCGTATATTGTCAGCGCGGCGCATCTCGAGTCGTGGTGCCATCTGCTCCGCGATTATGCCATGCTGCGCGAAATGATGAAAACCTGTTCCATGTCCCTTGATCTGTGCAGGCAGGGACATGAAAATATCAAAGAGCTTCTGGACACGGTTGAATCGGAGATCTTTCAGGTCCGCAACCGGTTTGTTCAGTCGGAGATCGTCGAGCTGCGTTCCCTGCTGAAGGAGGTGTTCGACGATCTGCAGAAGATCGCCCTGCATCAGACGTCGCCGGGGATCCCGACCGAATTTCCGGATCTCGACCGCCTGATCGGAGGCGGACTCAAACCCGGGGAAATGTTTGTACTTGCGGCCCGTCCCTCCATTGGAAAGACCGCGCTGGCGCTGAACATCATCCGCAATATCATCAATCGGGAGCCGAACGGACCGCAGAGCCGGAAAAAGGTCGCGTTCTTCTCGCTGGAAATGACCGACAAGCAGATCATTCAGCGTCTGCTGTGCACGGAGGCGAAGGTGCCGCTTTCGGCCATTTACGAAGGGTCGCTTCAGCCGGCGGATGCCCAGCGTCTCGGCGCGGCTGTGGACAATCTGCGTCTTGCCCATCTGTTCATCGACTCCACCAGCGCCATCTCCGTGTTCGAGCTGCGGGCAAAGGCCCGGAAAATGAAGGAGCTCAACGGAATTGATCTGATCGTGATCGACTATCTGCAGCTGATGCGCGCCGGCGACCGTTCGGCGGAGAGCCGTCAGGTCGAGGTGGCCGCCATCTCCGGCGGATTGAAGGCGATCGCCAAGGAGCTCAATATCCCGGTTCTGGTTCTCGCCCAGCTGAGCCGTGAATCGGAAAAATCGACCAATCCGAAAGAGAATCCCCTGCCGAAACTCAGTCACCTGCGCGAGTCGGGAGCCATTGAGCAGGATGCCGACGTGGTCGTGTTCCTGCACCGGAACCGCGATGAGTCCAAGGAGGACAACGCGGAAGGGATGAAGGATGGCATCAAATCCATGCTGATCGTGGAGAAAAACCGTAACGGCCGTACGGGAATCGTCAATTTGCGCTTCATCCCGCAGCTGATGGAGTTCCGGTGCATTGAGCATAAGTACGACAAAGGTGATATTCCGGTCAAGAAAGAGTAACCCCCTAGGAGCGATCCCCCTCATGAGAAAAGAGAGTTTGATTTTTTTCTGCATCTGCTTCTGCTGCTCCGCGGCATTTGCCCAGGAATTGAAGTCCGTTACCTTTGAACAGCCGGGAAACAGCCGGTTCACCGATGATGTCTTCCGCATGAACGTGCAGAGCCGGAAGGGGACGATGTACGATGAGCGGGTGGTCAATGATGATATCAAACGTCTCTATGCGACGGGATTTTTCTCCGATGTCGCGGCGGAGACCCGGAAGAGTCCGGACGGAAAAATCGATCTGGTGTTCCGCATTGTCCCGAAAGCGGTGGTCAAGGAGGTCCGGATCACCGGAAATGAGAAGTATGACACCGACAAGCTGCGGGAGCAGATCTCCCTTTCCGCCGGCGGAATGCTCAATGACAAGCGCTTGATCGAATCGGCCAACGCCCTGCGGAAATTCTATGCCGACCGCGGACACAACGACGCCAAGGTTGATCCCCGCTTCATCACCGAAAAAGACGGATCGGTCATCGTGGAGTTCCGCATCCGGGAGAATTTGAAACAGAAGATCGCCGGCGTCATTTTCACCGGTGCGACGGCGTTCCCGGAATCGGAACTGAAGAATGCGATCATGAACCGCTACTCCTGGCTGCACTGGGTCCCGTTCCTGGATCTCGGACTGCTGAATAAACGGGAACTTGAAAACGACGCCGTGCGTCTGCGTGATCTCTACTGGACAAAAGGGTATCTTGATTTTCATATCAAGGAGACCCGGCTGCATGTGGATGAGAAGGATCCGGAATTCGTCACGGTGGAATTCGTGGTGGACGAGGGAGAGCCGTATACGATCGGAAATGTCTCCATCAAGGGGAATCAGCGCCTGAAAACCGAGGAGCTGACTCCGCTGCTGACCCTGAAAAAAGGGGATGTCTTCAATGTCGCCGCGGAACGCTCCACCATTCAGGCGATTGACGACCGCTATGCTCCGATGGGGTATGCCGATCTCTACTGCCGCGTCAACCGCATTCCTGACTACCTGAATCACAAGGTGGATCTGGTTGTGGAGATCACGGAGGGAAAACCCTACAAGGTGCGTGATGTGTTCATCTCCGGAAACAAGTGGACCAAGGATCATGTGATCCGCCGCGAACTGGCGATTGAACCGGATGATCCGGTGGACAAGCATCTGATTGAAGCGTCCCGCTCCCGCCTGATGGGAATGGGGTATTTCAAGAAGGTGGACGTGGTCTCCATCAACTCTCCACAGGCGGACAAGAAGGATATCGACATCAAGGTCGAGGAGAAAAATTATCTGAATGCCAAGATCGGCGCAGGATGGTCGGATACGGACAGTCTCGCCGGAATGATTGAGGTGACCCATTCCAATCTGGATATTCTCGATCCGCGAAACTACTTCATGGGCGGCGGGCAGAGAGCCAGAATCCTTGCGATGTACGGACTGGAACGGTATGATTTCGAGGTCGATTTCACGGAGCCGTGGCTGTTCGGGATTCCGCTCCGCTGGGATGTCTCCGGATACCTGAGAAATGTGGAGTATGACGACTGGGAGGAGCAGAGACTGGGGGTGACAACCTCGCTGACCAAGCGGATCTTCGATGATTTCACGACGATCAGCGGAGGATATACCTTTGAACATGTCCGGGTGCACCACATGGACCGGCATCTGTCGGAAATCTTTCAGAAGGAGAAGGGCGGAAGCTATGTCGGCCGGATCCACCTGACCCTCGACCGCGATACCCGCGACAATGCGATGGAACCGACTTCCGGTTACATGGTCAATCTGCTGACCTCCGTTTCATCGGAACTGCTCGGCGGAAGCGAAAACTATTATCGGGTGGAACTCAAAGGAATCAATTACTATTCGTTCCTGGACAAGATGTTCGTCTGGTCGGTCGGCGCAAAAGTCGGCATGATCGGCATGATCGGCGACTGGAAGAAAGATCCTCCGATCTATGAACGCTACTTCCTCGGCGGCGGTGACTCCGTCCGCGGTTTCCCCTACCGCTCCATCGGCCCCGAAGACCGGAACGAGGATAATTACGGAGGCGATTTCATGTACCTCCTGACGTCCGAAATCACGCATCCCATCTGGAAATTCATCCGAGGCGCCGTCTTTGTCGATATCGGAAACGCCACCCACTCCCGGTTCGGACCGTTCAACAATCCGAACATCGGCATCGGTTACGGCCTGCGGATCAAACTGCCTGTGGTCAATGCGCCGATCAAACTCGATCTCGCCTACCCGCTCCTCAACAATCAGGATGGGGTGAGCAATTCGATCCGCTTCCACTTCAACATGGGCTTCTCCATGTTCTGATTCCCGGAACTCCGGTTTCTCTGCCGGAGCCTTGCCCGGAACGGATCGGAGAATGGTGTTTTACGCCAGTTTCAGAAGATCGTTCAGAAGGGTGTCTGCTGTGATGGTTTCCCCCCGGAAGCGCAGGCACCGGACCCAGTCCCGCTCCAGAGAGACCGTAATCAGCTCCGCCGCCTCCGCAAGACGGAGAAAGTACGACGGATCCCGCGGATGGAGCGCCTGTCCGCATAAAAAATTATCCAGATCCAGATCCAGAATCAGCGGAGAGGGAACTTCCGGGATCTGCCGCTCCAGATACTCCGTTTCCAGCACCTGCTCCGCCGCGTTGCGGGCGCGTTCCGTGCCGTCCAGGATCTCCTGAACATCCGGCCAGATCCGATCCCGGCTCACTGTCATGGCCGGATGGGCGCATTCCGTGAAGTTCTCGTGGGAGAGGATCCGCACCGAAGACAGGACTCCCGCGCGCAGGGCCCAGTCGAGATGTTCATCGTGACGCAGAAGCGCAAGGTTCGAAAGAACCACCTCCTCCGTTGAAAAATCGTAATTCCCCCTGCTCGCGGAGCGGTGGAACGCCGGCAGGACATCCGTATGATGATCCAGGGTGACGGCATGGTACTGCCGACCGGTCCGCCGGGCCAGACGGGTCCATGGAATCAGCACATGATGATGCTGTTCCACAACGGCAAGAGGGGTGCCGCGGAACGAAAGTTCCCGCAGGATCATTCGAATCGGCCGTCGTCGTCAAAGCGGGAGCGGCGACGGTTCGGACGTTCTGCACGGTCGCGCCGGGGCGAGAAATCCTGTCCGTCGCGCTCATTCCGTTTCCCGTTCCTTCGGGAAGGTGGAANNTTCCCGCTTCCGCTGCACCGGAGCGCCGGGGAAGGGAGGGCCGCCTTCTGACGGGATAGATGTCCAGCTGGGGATCGTCCTCCTCCAGCATCAGGATCCGGGCGATGTCGCGCCGCGTCATGAAGCGCCACTGACCGGGTTTGAGCATCCCGCGCCGGAGATCGCCGATCGCCATGCGTTCCAGACGTTTCGTCCGGTTGCCGAGCGCCTCCACAATCCGGCGGATTTCGCGGTTTTTCCCTTCCGCAAGGAGGATCATGTATTTGCGTTTTCCGGTCTGCCAGACCTCTTCCGCGCTGAGTGTTTCCCCGTCGTGTTCCACGCCGTCGACCATCTGCTGAAGTTCCTCGTCCGTGAAGGGGTGTTG
>DDJH01000226.1:11379-20757 GCA_002338895.1 Lentisphaeria bacterium UBA1829
CGCTGTCCTTGTCGAGACGGCCCGCGGAGAACAGCCGGACCGGATGACGAAGCTGGATCAGATCCAGAGCCTTCTTCTTCGCATGCGGATCGTCGTTTGTGCACACATATCCGCGCGGCTTGTTGAGCATGATGTAGACATGCTCCTCCGTCCCGGCAACCGACGAGCCTTCCACCCGGATCTGATCCGCCGGTCCGACCACCGTCGCCGGATTGGTTTCCACCTTTCCGTTGACGGTCACCTTCCCGTCCTTGATCAGCTCCGCGGCTTTGCGCCGGGAGGCGATTCCCGCCGTCGAAAGGCGCTTGGTCAAATTCATTCCGTCTGCTTTTCCCGCATCATCCATCATACTACAGAACCCCACTTTATCGGGAACTCAGACGCGGATCGCGTCCATCTGGGCGTTCTCGTACTTTGCCAGACGGTTCTTCAGCGGTCCGAACACCTCCCGGAGGAAATCATCCACCTGCTGCGGTGCCCGGCCGACAAACTGCGACGGCGCCAGAATCTCATGAAATTTCGGCGAAACCTTCGCAAACAGCGGATCCTCGGAAAGACGCTCCAGCAGATCGTTCGGTGCGCCCTCCGCCTTCACCCGTCGTCCGGCCTCCATCGAGTGCCGGCGGATTGCCTCGTGCAGTTCCTGCCGGTTGCCGCCGGCGCGGACCGCGGCCATCAGAATATTTTCCGTCGCCATGAACGGCAGTTCCGCCATCACATGCTTCTCAATCACTTTCGGCCAGACCTGCACGCCGTCCGCCACATTCGCCACCAGCGACAGAATGATGTCGGCGGTCAGGAAGGACTCCGGAAGAGAAAGACGCCGGTTCGCAGAATCATCCAGTGTCCGTTCAAACCACTGAACCGCATGAGTCTGCGCCGCATTCAGCGGAAGATTCATCAGATAGCGCGACAGCGCGCAGATCCGCTCCGACCGCATCGGATTTCGTTTGTATGCCATGGCGCTGGAGCCCACCTGGTTCTTCTCGAACGGCTCCTCCATCTCCTTCAGATTGGCCAGAAGACGGATGTCCCCGGCAAACTTGTAGGCCGACTGGCCGATTCCCGACAGCGCGGAAAGAACAAAATAATCAATCTTGCGCGAATAGGTCTGCCCGCTCAGAGCCACCGTCTTGTCAAATCCCATCTTCGACGCGACCAGGCGGTCCAGCTGACGGATCTTCTCATGATCCCCCTGGAACAGTTCCATGAAACTTGCCTGCGTTCCGGTTGTCCCCTTCACGCCGCGCATCGGAATGCGTTCGATCTCCTCGGCGATCCGTTCCATGTCGAACGTGAAATCCTGCAGATAGAGAGCAAAGCGTTTTCCCACGGTCGTCAGCTGCGCCGGCTGATAGTGTGTGAAGCCGAGGGTGGGCATATTCTTGTATTTTTCCGCGTTTGAGGCAAGAATTTCCGCAACTTTCAGAAGTTTGCCGAGCAGGATTTTCAATCCGTCGCGCATCTGGATGATCTCGGTGTTGTCCGTGACAAAGCAGCTTGTCGCGCCGAGATGGATGATGGGCATGGCCGCCGGGCACTGCGCTCCGAACACATGAATGTGACTCATCACATCGTGCCGGAGTTCCGCTTCCTTCTTCGATACCGCTTCAAAATCGATATCGTCGAGATGGGCCTTCATCTGGTTGATCTGTTCCTCGGTGATGGGCAGCCCCAGTTCCTTCTCGGATTCCGCGAGGGCGACCCACAGACGCCTCCAGGTGGAGTGTTTGTGCTGGGGGGACCAGTTGAAGCTCATCTCCGCACCGGCATAGCGGTCGGTCAGCGGACTTTTATACGTGTTGTTGCCGTCCATGAATCATCTCCTCCGATCGTTCAGAAAGTTTTCAGTGGGAAATATAGCATCGGAGCAGGAAATTTCAATCTCCGAACGGGGATATCCTTCTTCCCGGTCCGGCCGGGACGGACGGGTGGGGGATCCGTCAGCTCCTCCCTTTCCCGGGATGGAAAAGGGAGAGGTCCTGTGGGGGAAAAACACGTCAGCGGGGCAGGGCGGCCACGGCCTCTTCCTGCGTTCCGCAGATCGTGAACATGGAGGAAAATCCGCTGATGTCGAAAATCTCGCGGACGTTGGGCTGGAGCGAGAACAGAACAATGCAGCCGCCCTTCTGCTGAACACGTTTGGCCGCCAGAAGAAGAATCCGCAGTCCTGCGCTGCTGATGTATTTCAGTTTGGCGAGGTCGAGAAGCAGGCGGGTCTGCGATTCCGTCGTCTCCGTGAAAACCGCTTCGACTTTCGCCGCGGTATCGGAGTCCAGCTTCCCGATCAGCTGGATGATGGAATAGCCTTCGCCGGCGACAACATTGGTCTGCATGATCAATTCCTTTCCTTATTTCCTGACCGTGATGATCAGAGTGTTTTTCCCGTCTTTTCGAATGTACTTCATCGATTCCGAAAGCCGGGCCGTCAGATAGATTCCCAGTCCGCCGACCGGCCGTTCCAGGATTCCCTGCTTCACATCCGGTGCGGGACAGTTTGTCGGATCGAATTCATGTCCGTCGTCGATCAGTGTCATGACGACGCGCGTCTCCTCAATCCGGATCCGGATCTCCAGCACATGTTCCCCCGGATCGTCGTACGAGTACTTGATGACATTGGTCGCCATCTCCTCGAAGGCCAGTGAAACATTGCACGCCGTCTTCCCGCTGAGGTGCGCCGCATTCAGAAACTCTTCCAGTTCCATCGAGACTTCATGGAGAGAGACCATGTTGTTTTTCATCTGAGCCGTATATTCCATGAAATCCGCGCCTCCCATTCCCTGTTCAGCGTTGTTCGGCCGCAAGGCGGAGTGCTTCGCCGAAATCCTGCGTCACCGGACACTCCTTGTCCAGTCCCGCCGTCCGGAGTTCGTCCAGCACAAACGGCTGCGGGTTGTAGAGAATCATCCGCGCCTTGTGCCGGGCCAGTTCCTGTGCGGATGCAACCAGCGTCCGCAGCCCGAGCGACGAGATGAAATCCACCTCCGTCAGATCCAGAATGGCGGGCAGTGCCCGGTCTGTCACATTCCGTTTGAAGTCCTCAAAGATCTCCGCAACCCCCTCGCAGTCCAGGCTTCCCGAAAGAGCCACATGAGAGTACGATGCGTTGTTATTGATGATTTTCAACTGCATGGACAACTTTCTCCCCTGTTCCTGATTGTAATGTAACCCCGTTTTTTCAAAAGTCAATTCCCGAACCCTCTTCTTCCCCGTCCTGCGGATTTCGCAAAACGTTTGTTTGGTTTCCTCAGTTGAAAAATCCGCAATCCGGTGGTAAACTAACGAAAGAACGGAAACGGATCGGAATCAGAATTCCGGTTCGGGAAAAATCTTTTTCGAAGGAGATAAATACAACATGTTCATGGAAGAGTCGTTCCGCTGGTATGGACCCAAGGATCCGGTCCCGCTGGAATATGTCCGGCAGACGGGCGCAAAAGGGGTGGTCAGCTCCCTGCATCACATCCCGTACGGAGAGGTCTGGCCGGTCGAGGAGATCCTCGCCTATAAAAAGAAAATCGAAGACGCCGGTCTGATCTGGAATGTCGTCGAAAGCCTTCCCGTGCACGAGGATATCAAACTCCGTGCGGGGCGGTGTGAAGAATATATCGAAAATTACAAAATTTCCCTCCGCAATCTGGGCAGATGCGGCGTGCGGGTGATCACCTACAACTTCATGCCCGTCCTCGACTGGATCCGCACCGATCTGCACTACAAACTGCCGGACGGTTCCGAAGCGCTGTTCTTCAATCAGAAGGAGTTCGCCGCTTTTGAGATCTTCATTCTCGGCCGGAAAGGGGCGGAGAAGGACTACTCGCCGGAGATGGTGGAAAAGGCGCGGGAGTACTACAACTCCATGACCCCCGCACAGAGGGATACTCTCACGCGCGGCATTATCGACAATTTCCCCGGATTCAAAGGCGTCACGCTGGAGGATATCCGCTCCATGCTCGCCCGCTACGCCGCGGTCACCCGGGAGGATCTGAAGGCCAATTTGAAGCATTTCCTTTCCGAGGTCGTTCCGGTCGCTCAGGAGGCGGGGTGCATCATGGTGATCCATCCCGACGATCCTCCGCGTTCGATCCTCGGTCTGCCGCGCATCTTCAGCACGCAGGAGGATATTCATACCCTGCTCGGCATGGTCGACAATCCCGCCAACGGGATCTGCTTCTGCGCCGGAAGTTTCAGCGGAAGACTCGACAACAACATCGTGGAGATGTTCAAATCCTGCGCTCCGCGCGTCGGCTTCATCCATCTGCGCAGCACGCAGCACGACAGCGAGGGGAATTTCTTCGAGGCCAACCATCTGGAAGGCTGTGTCGACATGTACGGCCTGGTCAAGGCGATCATTGAAGAGCAGCTCCGCCGGAAGAAGGAAGGACGCGCCGACTGGCAGATTCCGTTCCGTCCGGATCATGGCCATACGATGCTGGACGACCTTGCCAAGCCGCCGTGTCCGAATCCCGGCTATACCGCGATCGGCCGTCTGAAAGGTCTTGCGGAGATCCGCGGCCTGGAGCTCGGCATTCTCAAATCGCTCTATCCGGAGGCTTTGAACGCCTGAGCAAGGTTTTCCCGGCTGCCGGTTTTTGAAAGAAGAACGCCCCGGATTTTTCCTCTGAGAAAAGTCCGGGGCGCATTGTGTTTTTCCGGAAGAGTTCTTCCGTGTTCTTCTGCTCAGTTGAACGGCGTGGAGCGGGCAACGGTCAGACAGCGATACTCCCGTCCAAACAGGCGTCGTTCCTCCTCAGTTTCCGTGGGACGGACCGCGCAGTAGAAATGGTACAGCACTCCGTCATGCCAGAGAATGCAGGGCTTGTGGGCGTGGAGACTGTCCAGTGAGCCGGGTTCTCCGTAAGAAATCAGCGGTTCCGGAAGACGTCTCCAGTGAATGCCGTCGCTGCTGATGGAGACTCCTTCCTGGGCATGGGTCCCGTCGAATCCGCAGAAGAAGAGAACCCATTGTCCGCGTCGACTGTCCCAGAGCACATGCTGTCCGCATGCGAATGCGCTGTCCCACCCGTTTTTGGAGACCGGGTGAACCGGATTTTTCTCGTACCGCCGCCAGCGGGTGAGCGAATCGTCTTCGGGGAACGCCAGGCCGCTCTGTTCCTTCCAGGGCCAGTGCAGCTGATTTTTCCCGTTGTAGTACATCCGATAGGAGTTTTCAAAGGGGATCACCCAGACGCTGTACAATCCGCCGCCGTCCCACTCCCCGTCGGCCCCTTTCTGAAAGACAGGGCGGTCGAGAAAATTCCATTCCCGGAAGGAATCATTGCTTGTCCATGCCAGTCCGTTTGCCGCGGATCCGGTTTCGTATCCTTCCGCCGGGTAGGCATGATAGAACATCCAGTATTTCCCGTCCTTCCGGATCAGTTCGCGGGAGCCGTAAAGATCAACATCGTGAAGCCAGCAGGAGACCGCTCGTCCGACCCGGTCCCAGCTGTTTGCCGAACCGCGCGGGAAAATCACGCCGAGTTTTTCCCAGTTCAGCAAATCATCGGAAACCGCCAGCGCCGTCTGATAGCCGACACCGTCAAACCCGATATACGTTGCGTAAAATCTTCCTTTATGGCGGAAGATCCGCATATTGTCCACACCGATGGCATCGAACGTTCCCGGCTTCCCGGATGGCGCCAGAATCGGCCGGTTGTACTTATAGGGTGTTCTGTAATCCGCAAACAGTTCCGTATTCTGTTCATACTGGACAGGGACCGTGTTCATTCATGAACTCTCCTTCTTTTATTTTCCGATCCGTAATTTGTGGCTTTGCAGAGATTTTTCATCTGGGATCCGACCATTCAACGATGGTTCCAAGTAGACTGTTTCAATGATAGGTTTGATTACACTAGCATTGTCCGGGAATTTTTCAAATGGTTTTTTGTCTGACCATGCGCGTTATTTTTTTAAAAAGACGCGCCCCGGATGTTGCAGAGAGAGCATCCGGGGCGCGCTGCGGATTACGGAAGAAGGATGGTATCCATCCATTTTCCGGGGGACTTGGCGTCTCCGACGCCGGGGGTGAGTTCCAGATAGCCGATCCGTTTTCCCTTTTCGTGCAGATTGACAATGACGCTGCTGCGCATCAGACTGCCGGCACGAAGCTGGAACGGACTGACCGCCTGTCGGGGGAATGCCGCCTCATAGATCGTTTTCCCTGCGGAGGTCCGGACTGCGAAACGTACTTCCGGAACGACACCGGGCGCCTTCATCAGACTGTCGTACACCGCGCTGGATCCGGTCCGGCGGAAGACGACAGGTTTCCCCGCCACCATGCCGAGACTGTATTCGAAATCGTCATCGCTGAACGCCAGATCATTCGGTTTTCCGTTGTGGAGCGGATCCATGCAGAGCTGGAAGCTGTCGTATTTCCAGACATTGCCGGGCTTTGCGGCATCCGGATTGGCATTCAGCTTCTCTTTGAACACGGTGACGGCCAGATAGAAGAAGTTGTCATCCCATGCGTACCGGAGTTCGGAACGGACCTTCCGTTCCTTCTCTCCCCAGAGCGCTTTTTCCAGCACAACCGCATTGTTCTGATTGAGGACGACCGGTTTTCCGGCGGGCCAGTCGGCGAGATCGCCGTCGATGGTCAGCGCCTTTGCGGCTTTCGGCACGGTGACCGCGGCGAGGTTCAGGGTGATTTTTTCTGTTTTCCCGTCTGGAGTGAGAATGGAGAGCGCCACCTTGCGGGCGGCGGTCGAGACCGGCTCCCGGAGTCGGAACGAGACACTGCGGAGTTCTTCCGGATTCAGTGCGGGGAGAACCTGTTCAACGGGACCCTCGATCATGGAGCGGTCCTCGACGCGGATCCGGATCCTGTCCAGTTTTTTTGTGCTGAGATTGCGGCAGTTGACGCGGAACTCTCTGGGCGTGATGACCTGAGCTTCCGCCAGGAGGTTTTTTCCGGAAGTTTCGCGGATGTCCGCCCGACGGATCAGCGCTTCGAGTTCGTTCGCGGAGAGGGAGGATTCCAGATAGACCGGGAATTCACCGACGGTGAAGGATTTTTCCGGATTCCAGCGGCTTCCGACCATGTCATAGAGACGGACTTTTTTTGCATCGTCGGTCTTGAGCTGGAAGGTTGCGTTGCCCCCGTTGAATTTCCAGAAGACGGCGGTGCGGGAGTTTCCCTTGTCGAAGAGGAATGCGCGGTAGTTGTAGCCGAGTTTGATTCGTCCGGCAGGTTTTCCGTCACCGATCCGGTCGGCGGCGTTGCGCATGGCGAAAAGCAGCGGCGCGGGTATTACCGCTCCGTCAGTCTCTCGATTCCCCATATAAGTGCTGTTCCAGCCGATGCCGGACTGCCACATTGAGATTGCAAACTGGTTATAGGAGTTCAATCCATTTCCGAACCCGAGCAGCATATTCCGGAGATCGCGGGCAGTGGAGATCCGGACATAATCGATCATTTTATTGCCGGGCAGAAGCGGCGGCTGAACGCTTCCGGCTTCGGTTGCATAGTGTTTCAGTTCCGGTTGATAGCGGTTGATCAGACGGCGAACCGCCTGAACGTCTTCCCCATAATCCGGGGCCTCAGGATATTTTCTGTATGGATGTTCGGAAAGAATATCAAGATAGTCGGCTCCGCCATCTGCCAGCGCTCCTTCCAGCCATGCGAAGTCTGTTCTGCAGGAGGTCGGTCCGGCGATTTTCACTCCGGGAGCCTCCTCCCGGACAATCTTGCTCATCGCGGCAATCCATTTCCGGTTTTCCGCAAGAGAGATGAACAAGTTCGCTTCGTTTTCCGTTTCCAGAACCGTGATTTTGGATTTATATTTCCGAATCCATCCGCGGAACTCCTGAAGAAGCTGTTCCATGGTCAGAGAAGGATTTTTTCTGCGCTGGTATGTGACACTGTAATTCATCAGGACATCAAATCCCGCATCAAACATGATTGCAGCATTTTGAAACGCGGATTCGCGGTCCGCCGACGAAGCTCCCCCCATTCGGACCATCCCGATTCCAAATCTTTTCAGAATGGGGATCAGTTCCCGGACATTCTGCCCGGATGGAACCTCGATTGAAAAGCGTTTGTTCAATCCGGACTCGGCTTCCGCAATGCCGAGATAAAAGGTGCGTTCAGCCCGTTTCCCATCTGGAGTCTGCACGGTGAAAATAAGATTGAGAGGTCCGCGCAGGTCTTTCGGCATTTGAATGGAAAACGATTCCCGGCGAATCTTTTCCTTCTTCAATACCGGGAAGCGGGTTCCGGAGCGCATGACCGTTTCCCCGAAAAAGTTTTCCACGCGATAGGAAAGCCTTGCCTTGACTTCCGAATCGGAAACGCCTTCCAGTTCCAGTTCTGCCCGAATAACTTCTCCCGGCGCGTAAAGCTGATTGTCATGGTCGAGCCTGGCCCGGCGAAAATGGACTTTGGACGTGTCGCGGAATTCTCCTTTTCCTCCGAGGAACACTCCGGCATTATCCATCCAGACCGTTGTATTATGCGGAATCGTCACTTTCGGAATCACAAGTCCGGGCGGAGTATGAAAGGTTTGGAGGAGATCACCCTGCGTTCGGAAGTCCGTTCCCTTCTGTCCCCATACGGGTACATAGAGTTCATACTTTTTCCACTCGGTTCCGATCCGAATCGGTTTTGTATTCCCGATTCCATGTCCCAGCGTCAATTCCAGCGCGGCTTCCGTGGGATGATCCGCTTTCAGACAGATTGAAAAACAGATCGGTTTTCCCGGAACATATGGAACCGGTTGAAACAGAAAGATGCCTCCGCGAGTGGAGGGAAGTGTCTCTGCATTGATACGGAAGCGGTAGGAATATTTTCCCTCATAGACCTGTTTTGAATCCAGGGCAAGATCCACGGTGTAAGGCTCTTCCCATTGCAACTTCCAGTCCAGATATTTCCCGGTTACCGCACTCATTTTATATGAAAACGGCAGATACATCGTCCCGTCGAAACCGTTCTCCGCCCCGCCGTTCGGAAGGTGATTGATGCTGGAATCGAGAGTTGTTTCCTGTTCTTTTTCCGTATAGAAACGCGGTGCGCCAAGCGTGAAGGATCCTGCACTCTGGATTACGGCAACCATCCAGAAATTCTTCATGTCTTCCGGCATGGTGTCGCGAATAGTGAGCTTTTGATCCGTCCCGTCCAAGATGAAGTCATGATGCGTAATGAAATGCCGATTGCCCCCGGTACGCATCCCCTCAAAGCGGAGAATCATCCGCGCACCCGCAGGCCCCTTCACCGGAAGTTCAAAACAGTTGAAACGACGGGGAAACTCGGATGGCGCAGACAGTGCCGCCTCCGATACAACCGGACCGTAAAACCGAAGAACAACTTTTTTCTTTGGATCGGCTTCCCGAAAGAATGCTTCCGTGTTAAAATGGATTTTGTTGTCCCGGACTTCCGGGGTCAGCATG
>DDJH01000226.1:20777-27811 GCA_002338895.1 Lentisphaeria bacterium UBA1829
GGTTTTACGTTTCCTTTTGTCTGAACAATGGTTTCCTTTCCTCTGGGCTTCAGAACGGCTCCGGAAAAGTCGACCTGTGCTCCATACAGGGCGGCACTGATTCCTCCCAGAAGGAAAAATGTGAAAAATGAAAAGCGAATAGTCATGTGTTCTTTCTCCTTGGTAGATTTGATGTTCAGTCTTCAATAAAATTGGAGGAATATCCATCGCTGTAATAGAGAGTGGAGAAACGTCCCTTCCAGAATTTTTTCAAAACCGTATGAGAGTCAAGATACAGAATGTTGGCTGCCAGCGTATGATTCGGGCCGAGCTGCTGAGAGGATCCTAGAAAATTTTCCCGATTTGCCGCACTGAAACCACAGATTGCCTGTTCAAAGGTGGTTTTTGAAGAAAGATTGAGAATGCCCTCATGATCGGTGTCCGCGACGGCATAGGTGGACGAACTCTGTTTCATGCGTGTAATTTTCGGGACGTCGCAAGGAACTCCGTTTTCCCGTTTTCCCGAAAGACCTTTGACCATTCCGTAACTGAGAACCCTTCCGTTTTTTTCTGCTGTGTCAAACTTGCACTGANNCCAGTCGGGTTTCCTGCCGTATCGACCGGAAGATTCATGAAACTCTTCCCATAATTGTACTCCCAGTAATAGTTGTTCCGGTAAGCCTCGTTGGGAGGGCAGATGTAGCCATCCCATGTGTTGATGTACTGGACCATTGCCATACCGATCTGTTTCAGATTCCCTGCACAGGAAATCTGGAAGGCTTTGTCTCTTGCAGATTTCAGTGCCGGAAGAAGCAGACCCGCAAGAATGGCAATCAGTGCAATAACGATGAGAAGTTCCAGAAGAGTGAATTTTCTGAACGGACGAGAATCTCTCTCCTTTTCTCTTCGCTCAGACCGACCCCAAAAGTGTTGAGTGCTCATTCGTCTGTTTTCTCCTGATGTGAGAATTCCGTTTCATTGTTTAATTTCGCTCCCCGCTGGATCAGTTCTCTTCGAACGGCGCATCCATCCAGAAAGGCAACATCCGTTTTTTCGCGTGCAGCCAGAGCCCCTGCCGCACCAGCCGCCTGACCAATACTGCATGCCGGAGGCATCACGCGTGTACTGGCATGAATCTCATGGGAAACCGAAATCGGACGTCCGGCAATCAGGAGATTTTCCAGATCTGCTGCCACAATGCAGCCATACGGAATTTCAAAGAATTCATTGACTCCCATTGCAACGATTTTTGTTCCGCTTCCGGTTGCGCTGTGGATATCAATCGGGTAGTTGCACCGGGCAATGGCATCCGGGAAGCGGGCACGATTCTGGAAGGCATCGGTATCCAGATAGGCTCTTTCCTTGATTCTCCGACTTTCCCTCACTCCGATTTCGGATCCCATGGAATGGATTTCCGCATGTTCAAAACCGGGAACGGAGCTGCGCAGCCAGTTGACGATCTGTCGCATCTGCCGACGTCCTTCCTCTTCTGCAAGGGAACGCTCCAGAGGGTCCAGCGGCGACTTCCCGATCACGCGTGTCGAATTGAAATGAAGGATGTCGTCATCGTAATAACCGAAGCGGAGAAGATCTTCCCGGCAGGTTTCGATGATCCCCTTCGTTTTTGCTTCCTCAAACCGTTTCTGTATTTCCTCTCGCGAGCATCCATTCGGATCCACATGGGAAAGTTTGAAGCAGAGGGTCATGGGCTGGCAGAGTCCGGTTTTGCGATCGCCAAATTCAAACTGACAGCCGGATGCCACAGCCAGATTGCCATCTCCGCTGGCGTCAATAAATGTTCTGGCCTGAATGGCGCAGAATCCCGATTTTGTATGAAAGACCGCATAAAGAATCCGTCGGTTTTCTGTGACCGTCCGAAGGAAAGTGAAATGATAAAGAAGCCGGACCCCGGCTTCCTGACAGAGATCCTCCATGGCAAGTGCCGCAAGATCTTTTGAAACAACCCGGTTCTTTCCGTTTCTCCGATACACATTTCCGCATGCTTTCCGAAGATCCGGCGGAAGGTACTGATACATTTTCTGAAGCCAGTCAATATAAATCGGTCCATCAAGAGGTTCTGCATGTTCGCGGATTCCGTCCGAAGAATAATCGTTCGGCATCATCGGGGAAATTTCCGCATAGGAAGTTGTTCCTCCCAGTGAACCATGCTGCTCTGCCAGAATGGTTTTTGCTCCGCACCGTGCCGCCATGACTGCTGCTCCCAGTCCGCCGGCTCCTCCGCCGACAACAAGAACGTCCGCCTCTGCAATGACCGGAATCGGTTCCCGGATTTGAAAATCCACGGTTTTCATTTGCTTTTTTCCTCTTTTTTTTCCTGCATTTTCAGTAGTTGATAGAACGGACCGGCACTCCAGGCATGACAGTCGCTCCGGGTGTCTGCCCACGGACATTCCGGAAAGGTGCTGTAACCGGAATCCAGAATCGTCTCCCAGCGCTTCAGAAGCTCGCGAAAATCCTCCCGGCGATCCAGACGGCGAAGCATCTCCAGAATATAAAACGAAAAATAAAGCGAACAGCTCGAAAGGCGCGGATCCCTCATCACCGCATCCGCCAGAGCCTCCGCCTTCCTCCCCTCCGCCGCTCCCGAAAGAACCGCCCATGTATTCACATGCTGNNATTCACATGCTGGCTGTACCAGGGGCGGCCGGGCACATCCGTATAAAGTCCCGTCTCCTCCGAATAACAGTGCCGGTTCACCGCAGACAGAACTCGCCTTCGACGCTGAATATACTCCGATCCATCCTCTCCCGCCGCTCCCGACAACGCCCCCGCAAGACGGCAGCTCTCCGCGTAAAGCAGATTCAGAAGCGTTTCCGGCAGCTCTTCCCCCCGGTTGCTCCGTCCTCCCGGCCAGCCGGAAACCCAGTCGCTGAAATTCCACCCCTCGACCGGGCCGATCAATCCCGATTCCTGCCGGTGCCTCTCAAAAAAATTCAGAACATCCCGAATCCCATCCCAGTGCGCCCGGACAACCTCCGTATCCTGGAAAAACTCCACATAATCGCCGATCATCTGAATCCAGAACAGACTGAAGCCGGGAATCTGCTGACGGAAATTCGCGGGATAGCGCGACATCGTCAGACCCGACGCAATCCGCGATTCGTCAAACTGACGGATCGCCTGCCGTCCGAGTCTCCCGTCGCCACTGCCGATATACGAAATCAACGCCTGGATCCGCGTGTCTCCCGCGTACTGCATCTGCTCCCAGTACGGACAGTCCTCGTAGTGCTCGTGCGCACAGCAGCGCGCCGTATGCCACGCCGTCTCAAAAATCCTCTCCAGCACCGGATCCTCCGGCGAATGGAACTCCGCCCGTCGTTTCAGCGGATAGGCAAGAAATTCAAACGAAAGTTCGATTTCCACTCCCTCCGTCAGTTCGAACTGCAGTTCCACATAGCGCCCCGACCGGTACCAGAACGGCTGAAATTCGCTCTTCCCTCCGAAAAAGCAGATCCGATCCCCATAGCCGTTTCTGCCGATTTCTCCCTCCGAAACGGGTCCGCGATCCTCGCTTTTTCTCCCCGCGACAAACAGCGCCTCCGCATACGCCATGCGGCAGCTCCCCGAGCCTCCTGTCGCACAAAAGCGGGGCAGGTGCGTATAATAACGCCCGAGATCCAGAAGAAGTGTATGCGTTCCTGCCGGAATTTCTCCTTTCAGATTCCCTTCCGAAGTGAGATGAACTGTTCCCGCCGGATTCCTTTCCAGAATCGAGGCAATCCGGATCGGAATGGATTCCATCGGCGGAATCGTGCTTTCCTGCAGCTTCCATCGACTCGGCGGATCCGTTTTGCAGAGCGCGGAAAAACAGGGAAACCCGACAAATTCCGGCGTTTCCCAGCAGGAATCATCAAAGGAGAGCTCTTTCCAGTTCACACACTCATTTCCACCGAGATACTTCTCCATCGGTGGAATCGGGGTCGGGGTTTCGCGGTCCCAGGCCTCCTTCCACGAAAGGGTCCGTCGGAAGGGGTCGCTGCGGCAGACCCACTTTTCTCCGGTTGAAAGATTCTCTTCTCCGCACTCTCCGAGCAGAAGAAAAGCGGGAGAAAAATGAATTTCGCTCCACGGCATCTGCACTCCGTCGCTCCAGAAAAGGACCTCGGCGGAGAGCACGTGTTCCCCGGCGCCGACCGCAAGTTCATGGAGTTCATACCGGTAGTGTTCCAGATCGCCGCGGACCGGCCCCCGGCCGAGAAATTCCCCGTCGAGATACAGATTGTAGCGGCTGTCCGCACTGACCAGCAGACGCAGACGCGACGGCGTTTCCCGATAAAATCTCCTTCGGAACAACGAATAATCCGCTTTCCCTCCGGGCACCCGGCACCAGGCCCCGCTCAGCGTTCGAAGATCGTTCATCATCTCTTCCCTCTTTCCAGCTGTTTCTTTCTTTCATTATACATGATTTTCAGAAAGAAATCCTTGAAAAAATCACCAAATAATAGTATTTTATCACCAAAATGAACCTTTTCGACAAGGAGACGCAAAATGCCCGTTTACACACCCCGGGACCGGGTGGACGACATCCTGTTCGATATGACCCATCATATCCTGCGAAGCAATGTGGACGAACACGGTCACAGCTGCATCGAAATCGTTCTGGTCGTTTCCGGAACCGCCGTTCAGCTTCTCGAGTCGGAACGCTCCAACGTGTATCCGGGCTGCGTGACGATTGTCCATCCGGGCTGCACCCACGCATTTCAGAATCCCCGCCAGCTGGAGGTGTACAACATCTCCTGCACGCCGAATCTGTTCCGGGCGATGGGAATGGGTCTCTCCTTCCTTCATAACCGGGAAGTCCTCTTCTCCTCCGAGCGCAGCAGTTTCCAGCTTCAGCTTAGCGGACTGCTTTTTCATGATGTTTCCAGTCTTCTTGTCCGGATGTTCCGCATCTATGAGGAGGAGTCTTTTCTGAACCGCCATGTCCAGCTGCGCTCCCTGTTCAGCATGCTGCTGATCCTGATCGCCCAGGCGTGGGTGCCGAAACGGATGCAGACCGATCAGCGCCTCGCGGAAACCGTGGAGTTCATGGAGGCTCATTACAATGAAAAACTGCGTCTGGAATCTCTGGCCCGGAGGGCGGGAATGTCGGAAAATCAGTTTCTGCGCCGCTTCCGCCGCGCGTTCGACACCTCCCCCCTTCAGTATCTTCTGGATCTGCGCATGAAACACGCCTGCGCCCTGCTGGAGGAATCCGATCTCTCCATCGATCAGATCGCCTCCTCCACCGGGTTTTACGACAGCAACTATTTTCTCAAACTCTACAAACGGAAATTCGGTCTTCCCGCCGGCAGGGCCCGTCGGGAAACGGCAAAAAAAAAGGCATCCGCCCCCTTCGGACGGATGCCGGTCGAACCTTCAGCAGATCCTTATTTCAGCGCATTGCCGGAGACCTGAACGGCCTTGTACGAGAAAATGAAGAACCACATGCTGGACCGATACGTGGTCAGATCATTGACGCGGTTTGCATCCATTTCCTTGGCGCGCTTGGTCAGCATGCTCACAGCATTGTCGACGCGGACCGTGTCCTTGAATACGGTCGAAGATCCGGGAGAGGTGGAGCTTCCCGCCATCAGCGGAAGAAGTCCGAACAGATAGATTCCCCAGATTTCACCATTCAGGTGCACCGGAACCGTTGTGACATCGGAATCGGAAAGTTTCATTCCGTGCACCGTAGTTCCAGGCATGATGGAGGAACATGCCGTGAAGACCACCGCAAGTGCCGCCGCCATCGCCATCATGAAAAATTTTCTTGCCATCGCTTGATCCTTTCTGTTTGTTGTTGAGACCTCTGGAACAATGTACATCCAGATTGGCAACCTTGCAAATGAAAAATTCATCTCTCCACAAGAATATTGTCAATTAAGCGGGTTTTCCCGAAGTAGACCGCAACCGGGAACATCATGGCTCCCCCGATGGCGGTTTTCGGCTCCAGCGTTTCCGCATCCACCGCCTCGATGTAGTCCACCACGCCGCCGGAGGCCTCGATCGATGCACGAAGCTCCGCGAGAAGCGCGGCAAGATCGGTCCGGCCGCCTTCGATCTCCTCCTTCAGCTTCGAAAGACCGCGGTAGATCGAAAGCGCGTTCCGGTGTTCCTCCTCGGAAAGATATTTGTTGCGCGAACTGCGGGCAAGACCGTCCGGTTCGCGGATCAGGGGGGAGATCACGATGCGGATCGGAAAATTCAGATCGCGCACCATCCGCTTGATCACGCGGGCCTGCTGGCCGTCCTTTTGGCCGAAGACCGCCAGATGCGGAAGCGTCGCAAGAAACAGCTTGGAAACGACCNNCCGCGGAAATGGGTCGGACGGGTCCGGGCGCAGAGCCCTTTCGACAGCTTCTCCTCGACCACCCAGGTGGAGGCGTCTTTCGGATACATCTCCTGCGCCTCGGGCGCAAAAATCACATCGACGTTTTTCTCCTCGCAGAGTTTCGAGTCGTGTTCGAAATCGCGCGGATAGCACGCGAAGTCCTCGTTCGGACCGAACTGGGTCGGATTGACAAAGATGGTGACAATGACCGTATCGGCTCCGTTTTTCCGCGCGGTGTCGATCAGGGAAAGGTGTCCCTCGTGCAGATACCCCATCGTCGGGATCACCGCGATGGTTGCGCCGGCGCGCCGTTTTGCGTCCGACCACTCCTGCATCTCCCGGATCGTTCGAATGATTTTCATCGGTCTCACTTCCTTTCCATATTGGCTTTGCGGATCCGTTCCGCCACCGATTTCTCATAGGCGGCGAAATCGTCGATCCGGACTCCGGCTGCGCCGCTTGCCATCGCCGCTTCCGCAACCCGGGCCGCCACGCGGGGCACAACGCGAGGATCGAACGGTTTCGGAATGACATAGGTGGCTTTCAGCGGATTGGCTCCGTCGAACATGCCGTTGGCCGCGTCCTCCGGATATGCCGTCTTCAGGATTTCCAGTGTTTCGGCGTCTACCGGTTCGCAGGCGATCTCCGCAAGAGCGCGGGAGGCCGCCAGTTTCATCGCTTCATTGATGTCGGTCGCCCGCACATCCAGCGCGCCGCGGAA
>DDJH01000226.1:27834-28084 GCA_002338895.1 Lentisphaeria bacterium UBA1829
CCGCTTCGGCCGGATGGATCTCCGGAACCGGATTGGCCATTGCGAACACCACGGCGCCCGGCGCCATGGAGGCGACCATCTCCCGCGTCAGCGCTCCGCCGACGGAGACGCCCATGAAGACATCCGCTCCCCGGATCGCTTCCGCCAGCGTCCGTTCCGTCATCGGCTTGGCAAAACGCTGCTTCTGCTCATTGAGATCGGTCCGACCGCTGTGGATCGTGCCCTTGGAGTCGCAGAGAATGAAGTTTTC
>DDJH01000018.1 GCA_002338895.1 Lentisphaeria bacterium UBA1829
ATCATGCCGCAGACGCTGGAGCCGTCGCCCCAGTTGGAAATATCGTAGCTTTCGATCACACGGGGCGGTGCCTTCAGGCCCAGCATCTGGGCGGTTTCCTCCAGCAGCTTGTCCTCCCGGGTATAGCGCCCGCTCTCCCGGGCCAGGCGCTCCACCGCATTGGTGTAGGCCATGGTGACCAGCTTGGCCACGTCTCCCCGCTGGGGCACATACAGGTTGACCGCGCTGCCCCGGGTCTTGGTCAGCGCCTCGGTCAGTGCCTCGGCGTCCTCCGGCAGGGCATCCACTGCAATGGTCTTGGGGATTTCCTCCCCGTCCAGATAGTACTGGGGCAAAAATTCCTCCCGCAGTGCGGGAATATCCTCGGTGTCGTGAAACAGGAACTCCCGTTTGTCGGTCAGGCGGCCGTCCCGGTAACGCAGAATTGCCGCACAGACCGCCTTGGTGGTGCCGGCAAATGCCAGCACGTCCATCTCATCCTCGGCGCCGCGCACAACCTTCTGGCCGGGGACAACCCGGTCGATGGCGGCAATCTGGTCCCGCAGCAGGGCGGCAGTCTCAAAGTCCAGCCGTTCGGAGGCAGCCATCATCTTTTCCCGCAGCTGGCGGACAATATCCCGCTTGCCGTAGCGGATCATGTGCAGGGCGTTCTGGACCGCCTCGTTGTAGGTTTCCCGGCTGATTTTTCCGGTGCAGACCGCCATACATTTGCCGATGTGAGCGTTCAGGCAGGGGCGTCCCTTGCCCAGGTCCCGGGGAAATTCCCGGTTGCAGCGGGGCAGCAGAAAACAGTCCTGTGCGGTTTCCACCATCTGGCGCACCGCAAAGGAGGAGGTGAAAGGACCGATATATTCGGCGTCGTCCTCCTCCTTCTGCAGCACGGCGGTGAATCCGTCATGGAACCAGGAACCGTTTTTCCGTTCCATTCCGTACGCGAGGATTTCGGAACGGCGGCCGTCAAACAGCGCGACCGCCTTCTCCGGCATCTTGTCCTCCCCCGCGAACGCGGACCGGATCAGCCCTGCGGCGGACGGCACCCCGCGCACCCGGACGCCGGGACGCCCGTAGGCAAGACCGCAGACAAATGCCGAAGCCACCCGCAATCCGGTGAATCCCCCCGGTCCTGTCCCGACGCTCCACTCCGCGATCCCGTCCAGAGAGCATCCCGCCTGTTCCGCGGCCCGTTTCAGCTCTTCCGGCAGCATGGACGCATCGTGTCCGTTCAGCATGATTGTATTGGAAAAAAGAAGTCTGTTCTGCCGGTCGGCAAGGGCAATGGACGCTTCGTTCCAGGAAAAATCCAGCGCCGCCCGAATTGCGTTCTGTTCCATCATGAAATCTCCCGTTCTGTACCGGATAAAAATAGCCTCTTTTTGCAGAAAATCAACCGTTTCCGTTCAGAAAAGCAGAACTTTCAGAAGCCAGGTCATGGGGATCACCACCAGCGCATACGCGGTCGATTCCGGCCAGGTTCTTGCGTTGGTCATCACGGCAGTGAAGCGGAACAGGAAGACCGTTGCCAGAATCCAGCCTGCATAGGGAATCAGAAACAGGATGCAGAAGATCAGCACAAAGGGGGGAAGCGCACCCAGAGGAAAACGGATTTTCATCCGGTCCGCCGCATACCATGTGAGAAACGACTCCGCCACCAGAAACAGAAGCGCTCTCAGAAGAAAGGATATGACCATCATGCTATCACCTGTCTGTTCGTGTTGACGGCTTTAACCTATATCGGCAAATGAAAAAATCAAGTCCGGGCGTTGAAAAAAAAAGCCGTCTCCTTTGGAGGGAGACGGCGGCAAAGAGAAAATTTCTCACTTGCGTCCGGCCAGGACACTCTTTTCATACCGGTCGATCTCCGGCAGGAAATCGACTCCGGCGGGAACCGAGTGCTGTTCGCAGAAATAGTCGTAGACCGCGCCGAGCGGGAACATTTTGAGTTCTTCGAGCAGGGCCATTTTCCGGCCGTTGTCGAAGTTCTTCTCCATTTCGCGAAGACGGGCGACGGGTTCGAGAAGCGCCTTGAGAAGGGCCTTCTGCATGTTGCGGGTGCCGACCACCCAGGCGATGATGCGGTTGATGGTCGCATCGAAATAGTCCAGTCCGATATGGACGCGGTCAACGCCGTTGCCGACGATTTCGCGGGCGATGGCCTGCAGTTCGTCGTCGAAGAAGACCACATGGTCGCTGTCCCAGCGGACCGGGCGGGAGACGTGCAGAAGAATCTCCTTGACGAACAGCAGCACCGCGCTGATCTTGTCGCTGATGATCTCCGTCGGATGGAAGTGCCCGGAGTCCAGACAGAGCATCACGCCGTTCTTCACCGCGTATCCCAGATAGAACTCGTTGGACCCGACCGTGCAGCTCTCCACCCCGATTCCGAACAGTTTGGACTCCACCGCATCGCGCATCAGCGACGGGTCGATCCGCTCCGCGAACATCGTGTCGAGCGCCCCTTCCAGACGTTCTCTTGCCGCGCGGCGGTCGATCGTCACATCCTTGAATCCGTCCGGGATCCAGGTGTTCATCACGGCCGGCGTTCCGAGCTGCCGTCCCATTTCCGCCGCGATCCGGCGGCAGGCGATCCCGTGCTCGATCCAGAACTGGCGGATCCCCTCATCCGGATGCGAAAGCGTCAGATTCGACGCCGCCTTCGGGTGTCCGAAAAACGTCGGATTGAAATCCAGTCCCGCCTTCTGCTCCTTCGCCCAGTCGATCCAGCTCTGAAAATGTTTCGGTTCGATTTTGTTGCGTTCCACCGGCTTTGCGCTGTCCAGGTAGATCGCATGGAGATTCAGCCGTTTCTTTCCGGGGATCAGAGAAAATGCTTCGGCGAGGTCCCCGCGCAGCTCCTGCGGAGTCCGTGCACGTCCCGGATAGTTGCCGGTGGAAAGAATTCCTCCCGACGCGCCTCCCGCATCCGGTTCGAATCCGCCGACATCGTCTCCCTGCCAGCAGTGAAGCGAGATCGGAATCCGTGCCAGCTGTTCCAGCGCCGCATCGGTATCCACTCCGAACGCCCCGTAATACTCTTTTGCATACTGATAGTTCCGTTCAATATTCCGCTGCGTCATCGCAAGCCCCCTTTCGTCTGGTTTCAGAAGAAATTTAGCATTTTAAGACCAAAAAACCTTGACAAAAAGGCCATTTTATAGTACAATAAAGCCAAAAAAAGGAAATCCTCATGCCCGTTCTTTCCCGTTCCGACTTTCTGGCGAACAAGGCCGTTCCGCTGAAACTGATCCGCCGGGATCCGCAGGAGTCGTATGGACTGCACAGCCACGAATTTTCGGAACTCGTGATTGTCTACCGGGGATCCGGCGAGCACCTGATTTACGGCGAACGGAGAAGCGTTTCCGCAGGGGATGTCTTTCTGATCCGGGAGCAGACACGCCACGGCTATGAGAACCTCCGCGATCTGGCGCTCTGCAATCTGCTGTTTGATCTACATGAGAGCGGCAATCCGCTGTTTCTGCCGAGCTGCACGCCGCTGCTGCGCCGTCTGAATCTTCTGGAACCCGGGAGGATCTCCCGGCACGGTTTTCATCTCACCGCCGAACAGCTGCCTTCCGTTCTGCATCTTCTGGACGCCATGGAGGAGGAGCAGAACGAGCGGAAAGCGGATTACGCCTCCGCGCTCTCCGCGCTCTTTCTTCTTCTGATCGTCCGGCTCTCCCGGCTGCGGGGGACGGAAAACTGCGGAGAACACGAGGAGATCCCGCTGGAACTGCACCGTCTGCTGAACGAACTTTCCGTCCGCTCCGCCGAACCCTGGAACCGTGCGAGGATGGCAAAGTCCGCCGGCATGTCCATCCGCACGCTGGCGCGCCATTTCCGGAATGCGACCGGTCATCCGCCGAATGAATATCTGCTTCAGCTCCGTCTGAAGAAAAGCCTTCTTCTGCTGGCCGATCCGGAACGGACCATCTCCGAAATCGCCGAACGGACCGGATTTTCCGACAGCAACTACTTCTGCCGTCAGTTCCGCAAACACTATGGTCTCCCGCCGCAGCAGTACCGGAAAACTCATCCGGGATCATGAAACAAAACAAGCGGCAAACCGGAGATGCGGTTTGCCGCCTCCGTCCCGGCCGGGAGAAAATCAGACACCGCGGGCGGAGAGGATCTCGTCGATGGCCCGTCTGGATTCCACCGCCAGCACCGGATCCAGAATCAGATCCAGATTCCCCTCCATCAGCGCCGGCAGGTCGTATGCCGAAACGCCGTATCGGTGATCCGTCACCCGGTTCTGCGGAAAATTATAGGTGCGGATCCGTTCGCTGCGGTCCCCGGTTCCAACTTGGAGACGTTTGGATTCCGCATGGCGCGCCGCCTCTTCTCTCCGCTGAATCTCCAGCAGTTTGGCCTTCAGAATGCGCAGCGCGATCTCGCGGTTGCGGATCTGCGACCGCTCCTGCTGACTTGCCACCACCAGTCCGCTCGGTTTATGCAGGATGCGAACCGCGGAATCGGTCCGGTTGACATTCTGTCCTCCCGGGCCCGACGACCGGAACGTGGAAATTTCGAGATCCTCGTGACGGATCTCAATTTCATCCGTCTCATCCGCCTCGGGCAGCACCGAAACCGTAATCGTCGATGTATGAATCCGCCCCCCGGACTCCGTTGCCGGCACTCTCTGCACGCGGTGAACGCCGCTCTCGAACTTCATCAGCGAAAAGACATCCGTTCCGGAGAGCGAAAAGACCGCCTCCCGGATTCCTCCGAGATCGCTGTCGGTCTGATCCAGCACCTCGCTTCGCCACCCTTTTTTCTCGGCGAACTTCAGATACGCGCGGAACATTTCCGCCGCGAACAACGCGGCCTCCTCCCCTCCCGCGGCCGGACGAATCTCCACGATCGTATCCCGAGCATCGGCCGCATCGCGCGGAATCAGAGCAATCGTCAGTCTCTGTTCCACCTCTTCCGATTTCTGTTCCAGCTCCTTCAGATCGCTCTCGAGCAGCGCGAGGAACTCCGGATCCTTCTCCTTCTGCATCATCTCCCGGTTTTCCCGGATCTCCGAAAGAATCCGATTCCACTTCTCGTACGCGTCGAAGATTTCGGCAAGCGACTGCCTCNNACTCCCGGGAAAGAGCCCTGCATTCCGCCGGTCTCGAATAAATCTCCGGCTCGGCCAGTCTCTTTTCCAGTTCTGCAAAACGCTCCTTCATGGAGTCTATGTGAACGGCGATATCCTGCGGCTGCATCATCGGAATACGAAAAACCCGTCACGGGCCGGAAAGAAAAGCAAATCCGCGGCCGGACGGGTCTTCTGGAAGGGAGAAAAATTACGCCTTTTTCCCATAACGCTTGTTGAACTTGTCAACGCGTCCGGCGATATCCACCAGTTTCTGTTTGCCGGTGAAGAACGGATGGCACT
>DDJH01000016.1:0-14703 GCA_002338895.1 Lentisphaeria bacterium UBA1829
AATTTGTGCATCCGTTTTCATCATGACGAATCCTTCCGGGAGCTGCGGACGGGAAGCGGTTTCCGGATTGCCGAATGTCATGCGGGAGTGAAGACTCTGGCGGTGGCAATGACGGTTGCCGGAGAGTTGAAAGGGGTTCTGTTTGCCGGTCCGTTCGCGGGGGGAAGGAGTCGTTTTCTGCCCTTTGAGTTCCCCTCCCTCCCGGACGGACGTCTGAAGAGCCTCGGGGAGTATTTGAAGATGCGGATGGATCATCTTTTCAATGCCGAATGGCTGCCCGGACCGGAACGGCCGCTGCTGACTCAGCTGGTGTCCTCGGACCGGAGGATTCTTTGTGCGGTGCATTTTATGCGGAAATGCTGCTGCGAGGCGCTGACGGCAAAGCGGACCGCGGAAATGTGCGGACTGAGCGTCTCCCGCTTTCTGCATCTGTTCCGCTCGGAGACGGGGTACTCGTTCAGCGACTGGCTCCAGCGCCTGCGCGTTGCCCACGCCTGTCGCCTTCTGGCGGATTCCCCGTATCAGATCGCCGAAATCGCGGAGATTTCCGGCATTCGCGATCAGAGCCGGATGACGGTTCTGTTTCATCGCTATTTGAACATGACACCCCGCGAATACCGGATCTCGTCCCGCCGGAACCATGCGGGAGAAAAGGAGAGTGGTCGTGAATGAGAAAAAATTTCAGATGCTCCGGAACGAGATCCGTTCGGTCGCCGTCTACCTGGGGTCCGAAGGGGAGGTCGACGCGGTCTATCGCGACGCCGTGGCAGAATTCGGACAGTATCTCGCCCGCCATCAGATGACGCTCGTTTTCGGCGGAAGCAACGTCGGAACCATGAAACTGCTGGCGGACACGGTGCTCGAACACGGCGGACGGGCAGTCGGAATCTTCACCCGGAGTCTTTCCGAAAAACTCATCCGGACCGATCTGACCGAATCGGTCATCACCGCGAATCTGAGCGAACGCAAGGCGGAAATGATCCGCCGCGCCGATGCAATTGTCGCGCTTCCCGGAAGTTTCGGAACCTGGGATGAGCTCTTCGATGCGCTGGCGCTCCGCAAACTCCGTTCCGGACACAAATGTCCTGTCGGCGTTCTGAACGTGAACGGCTATTACGATCTGCTTCTGGCGTTCATCGCCCACAGCGTTGAAGCCGGATTCACTTCGGAGCGGTTCGCGGATCTTCTGGTCGCGGGAAAGACCCCCGATGAGCTGTTCCACCGTCTTGTCGGAAAACTCGTCCCCCGGACAAAATCGGAAAAACAGGAGCGTGAATCATGAAAATCCGCGTCGTTCCCGAAATCTGGTTCCGCGGGCACGGGTGGGGAGACGATCCTCTCCCCGTCTACCGGCGGCCGGATTCGCCGTTCTGGAAGGAGAACAATTTCATTTCGATCCGCAACTCGTTTACGGAGGATCCCCGCTGCGCCATCCCGGTCGACGGGGAGAATATCCTCCGCCTGCAGTTCGACGACGCCACGGCGGATCCGGAATGCTCTCTCACTCTCTTCGACGACTCCATGGCGGAGCGGATCGCGTCGTTCGTGAAGACCTTCGATTCCCGGAAACTCCTGTTTGTGAACTGCAGTGCCGGCGTTTCCCGTTCCGGAGCGGTCGGCGAGGTGCTGGACGAGTATTTCAATGTCTATCTGGAGAAAAATCCGCTGGATCATGAATATTTTCTCCGTCTGAATCCTCAGATTCAGGGGAACTCCCTGGTGCGCCGTCTGCTGCGGAGAGCTCTGATCGGCGTCTGCTGAAAACGCGTCTCTGCCCGGGGATCCCCGCCCCGGGAACAAGGCGGAGATCCCGGCAGACAACGATCAGGGAAGACCGATCTGCAAATCCGGTCCCCCGATCAGATAGAGGACACGGTCGGTCAGCGGGAACTCTTTTCCGGAGAGATTCTGCTTTTCCCCCGAAAGATCGCGCACCTCCCGGAGAGTGCCGCGGATGGAAAGAGGAACGTTCTTTTTCCCGAACGGCAGCCAGAGCGCATGGACTCTTTTCCGGTCCGGGGTGTTCCACGAGGCGTGCCAGACGCCGTTTCGGGTTTCCAGAACGACCGGTGAAGAGCCGGCGGGACGCAGTCCGACCAGAGTCCGACAGGCCTTCGCGGCCGGTTTTTCGGAGAAGTCCCGGTGGAAGATTCCGAAATGCGCCTCGCGTCCGCTGTTCCACTCGCCGGCGCGCAGACGGTACCAGAAGATTTTCTGAACGCCCGCCGATTCCGCCAGCAGATACTGCCGGACCAGAAGTGTCGCCTGATCCGCTTCCGTGGTCGATTCAAATCCCTCGGTGTTGGTGATCAGGATCAGATTGCCTTTCAGATCGCTGTTCAGACGGTAGATCGCGGCGATGGGGGCTTTGTAGGAGCCTTTTACGCCGTAGACGATCGGAATGAGCGTGTCGCCCGGTTTCAGATTGTCGCCGGTAAGGAAGCGGAGCGCCTCCCGTTTGCGGATCTTCAGGTTCGGGAATTTTTCTCCGGGTTCAAAGGAGTCGGTCGAAGAGGGGACGGAGGGGTTTGTCCAGAAGGTCTCCCAGGCCAGATGGAGCCGGGGAAGCGCATCCTTGTTGATCTGTCCTTTGCGGAAACTGCCGTCCGGGAGACGTTCCAGATTGAAGTAGAACGGCAGTCCTCCCGGAACGACCACGGTTCCTCCGCGCTTCACATAGTTGAGGACTGCGGGAAAGACCTCCATCGGAAAGGCCTCCGTCCCCGGAAGAAGCAGAACCGGAATCTGCCGGACGTCCGTCTTCTCAAGATCCCGGAAGGTGAGGACCTGTTTCCGGCTCCCGGCAGGAAGATAATCCGAACTGGACATGTGGTACCCGTCCGTACAGTAGAAGTAAACCGGATCGGCAAGGATTCCGAAGGTGGTCCGGGCCGGGTCGATTCCCAGTTCCTTCAGCGCGGCCGGAACAACCGCCCGGACAAAATCGGAAGGGAAGGGGGCGGTGGAGTTGCCGATTTCCGTGATCCAGATCGGCTTCCGGCAGTGATAGCGCTCCATCAGATCCCGAAGATCCTGAATCCGGCGGCGGAGCTGCGATTCCGGAAGATTTTTCCACTGATACGGATGAAAGTTCATGACGTCGAAACTGCTGCCGGCTCCGGCGCGCAGCGCTCGCTCCACGAACGGAAGAGGATTCTGAAAGTCGGATACGCCGGTGAAGAGGATGGTCGCATCCGGCTGGATGGAACGGATGATCTGCGCGGTCTCTTTCAGGAGGGCGGTGTAGTGTTCCGGATTCGGCCGGGTTCCCCACGGCCGGTCGCAGTCCGCCTCGTTGATGACCTCGTAATAGTGGATGTCGTTCCGGTAGCGCCGGACCACGGTTTCGACGTAGCGTTTCCAGGCGTCCATCTTCTCGAACGGGGGCTTTCCGTGCGCGGGAAGATTGCCGCCGAGGATCGCAACCGGCCGGAGGCCGAGTTTCCGCGCCTCCGAGACGACGGAATCCCATTCGGCGAAGTTCCACTTTCCCGGAGTCGGTTCGACCTGCGCCCAGTCCAGATCGGTCCGGAAGAAACGGATTCCGGTCTGTTTCATGCGCTGGAGTTCCGCGATTCTCTCTTTGGCGGGCATCCGGTTCAGATGGGCGCAGACTCCGTACGGAGAGGAGTCGGGGTTGGGTTCGACGTTTCCGGCGGAAAGAAGAGTGCCGGCAAGAAGGAGAAGTCCGCAGAGTGTTTTTCGGTTCATATTGTTTGAGTTCCTTTCTTCAGTTCAGGATCAGTTCGGCAAGGGAGGGGAGGAGAAAATATTTCAGCTGCATGGAGGTGTTCCGGAGGGCCTGCGGACGCATGAGCTGGACATGACCGTCGGCAAAGGCCGCATTGAGCTGTCCGCCATGGATCAGGTGCGGACCGGCGTCCTCCGCGGCGTTGGCGGTGGAAAAGAGCGCCAGGGGCGTGCCGGGATCGGTATTGGCAAGATTCCGCGCGGTGTCGACCAGAAGAACGATGCCGGACGGCTGTTTCATCCGGGTGAGCTTGTAGAAGACCCAGTCCCAGTCGGGGGAGCGGACCATGAAATCGCCATGCAGGGAGATTTTATTGCCGTAGGAGATGTCCCGGTACCAGAGACCGCACCAGAGACCGTAGGTGTTCCAGACATTGAAGGTGTCCAGCGTCTTTTTCGCTGCCGCGCTGGCCGAGGTGTTCGCCGGACAGCTCAGGATCCTGGTGCTGTTCAGGTAGCGACCCTCTTTCAGAACGCTGGTCCAGATTCCCGTGCTCCCGCTTTCGGTGCAGTAGACCAGGTTGTCCTCAAAGTCGGCCGCATAGAAGAGATGCTGTTTCATCAGCTGGGTCAGATTCGAGGTGCACTGAATGCTCCGGGCCTTGTCCCGCGCCGCATTCAGCGCGGGCAGAAGGAGCGCCGCCAGAATCGCTATGACGGCAATCACGACAAGAAGTTCTACAAGAGTAAATATATTTCGTTTTTTCATTCTTTGGGTTCTCCTGTTCTGTTTTTGACGGATTTTCGTTCGATAAGCCGGGGCGGGACCGTGCGGATCCCGAAGGTTCCGCCGGAGAAGAGATCGCGGATCCCTTCGGCAAGGACGGCGGCGCGGCGGGGAATGTCGTGCGAGATGGTTGTGAGAGGCGGATCGAAGAAGGCGCTGCTCGGAATGCCGGATTCTCCGATGATGCTGATGTCGTCGGGCACGCGGAGACCGTACTCCTTGATGGCGCTGATGACCCCGAGCGCGGAATAGTCGCTCATGGTGAAACAGCCGGTGAAGGTTTGTCCGTTCCGGCGGAGATGGTCCAGAATGTGGTCGTAGACTTTGGCGCAGGAGGCTTCGCCGCCTTCCACGCGGCAGTCGATGATTTCCGGTTCCAGTCCGTGCAGACGGGCATAGTTCAGAAACCCGTTGTTGCGCCGTCCGTCTCCCATGCTCCACGGCTCGGAGAGGATCAGGGCAAGTTTCCGGTGTCCGTTCCGGATCAGATGTTCGGCGGCGGTCATGCCGGAGTATTCCGGCTGGGAGTCGATCGCGTTGATCCCGTCGCAGAGAAGGTTGTTTTCCAGAAAGACGATCGGGGTCCTCACGCTCAGAATCGAGGCGATCTCCCGCGCGGAGAAGCGCCGGATCGGAAACGTGAACAGGATCACGTCGCTCTGAAGCGAATTCAGAAGTTTCAGATACTCCTCTCCCGAATCCGGTTCGAACAGGGCGCGGGAAAAGCGGATCCCGGGTTCCTTCTGGAGTTCCGCTTCGATTGCCGCATCCTGAGTCTGCCAGTATTCGGCGGGCCAGTCGCAGTGGACGCATGTGACGGTACGAACCGTCTTGTCGCGTTCCCGGCTGACATAGATTCCCGCGGCAGGCTCAATGGAAATTTCCCCGTTCCTCTCCAGCTGCGCCAGCGCCTTCTCCACGATCCGGCGGGAGACATGGTGACGGCGAATCAGCGCCCGGATCGAATGAAACTTCTGTCCGCGCGTGAACTGATCCAGTTCCGAACGCAGTTCCGTGCAAAGATCGCTGACCTCCTGCTGAATGTCTTTTGGCATTTTCCTCTCCATTCTCGTTCCAGCGGAAAGGATCCGCTGCTGGAGATATTATACCATAGTGACACAGGGTTGGCAACGCTGTGTCACAAACATTTTTCCGGAAAAGGCGGCCGGGTTTTCTTCTCGTTCCTGTCTTTTGCGGATCAGCGGAGCCACCAGCCGGATTCGTCGGCGCTCTGCGTGTCGGAATAGGCGAATGTTTTCAGTCGTCTTGTCCAGAGCATGAAGAGACCCATGGAAGGAGTCTCCGGCCCGTGAAAACCGGCGGCGTGTCCGTCGAAGAAGAGAACGTTGACCGTATTCATGTGCCAGCCGAAGGGCCCTCCGCCGAATCCTGCACCGGTTCCGTCGCTTCTGCCCGGACCAAGGGTCTCCGAGGCGGAGGGTTTCCCGCTGATGTCGGATCGTCGGGAATCCCCGATCGCTATTTTCTGCGACGGCTGACGGATCTGATCAATTCTCATTCTTGGATAAGTCCGGGAATTCCGGCCCTGCACGAAACAGTTCAAGCCGTATCCTCCGTATGCCATGTGCCAGAGATTGGTTCCGCTGTTTCCCAGAAATTCCCTGGCTTTTTCGGTGGTCATGGTATAGGCGTCTTCCCAGCAGTAGGCTCCCCACCGGGGGATTCCGGGACAGGTCAGCTCCTTGCCCGAACGGACATGTCCCTCGTAGATCAGGAGTCCCGACCAGGTTGTCCGGTAATTGGGCGGAAACGTGTTGTCGGAGTCGGTGCAGCCCGGAAGATAGGATGCGTGACTCTCCGTATACGAAAGCAGTCCCGTGTTGAGATTCCGGAGATTGCTGACGCATTGAATGGTCTGCGCCTTGCTCCGCGCCTTGTTCAGCGCCGGAAGAAGAAGGCTCGCAAGGATCACGATGATCGCAATGACCACAAGGAGTTCCACAAGAGTGAAAGATGATGTGTTTCGGAACAGTTTGTTCATTTCAGATTCTCCTTCTCCCTGTTTCCGGGTTCGGTCGCATAGAGGATTCCCCCGGATGCGGTCACAGTTTTCCGGAGGGACTGTTTCCTGCCGAGATAATCGTAGATTTCCCGGGCGGCGAACGGAAGACGGACGGACTGTTCGCCCTCTGTGGTCCACCATGCGTGAACAACGATGCCGTCGGGACGTTTCCAGCGCGCATGGCAGAGTCTTCCTTCCCGCGTCATTTCCGGCCGGGTCGATCCTTCCGGGCACATCCGGATCAGAAACCGATAGGCGGTGAAGGCGTCCCGCGGGGAATAGTCGCGGTGCACGATGCCGAAATGGTGCCCGTTGCAGGTGGGATCGTACTCCTCCGCGCGGAATTTGTACCAGAAGATCCGTTCGATCCCGCGGGAGAGCAGCGTGAGATAGGCGCGCGGAAGATATTGCCCCTGAACTTCCTGCGAGACTCCGCTGATCGGGAAATTGACATCCGCGATGACGCCGCCCTTCAGATCGCTGTCGAAGCGGTAGACACCGACAACGGGCGCACAGAACTCCTTGTTTTTCTGCAGATAGAGCGGAATTAGCCGGTCGCCCTTTTTCAGATTCCCGTCGGAAAGATAGCGTTCACTGCCCCGGAAGCGGATCGCGGGAAGTTTCAGGCCCGGCGCCGCCTGGATGCTTCCACTTTTCGGCACGTTGTCCTTCCATCCCGCCAGCCACTGGATGTGAAGAGCCTTCATCATGGATTCCTGCGGATCGGGAACCTGTCTCCAGAGTCCTTCCGCGTTTTTTTTCGCATCGCAGTAGAACGGCAGTCCGCAGCTGTGGAGGATCACTCCGCCGCGTTTCACATAGTCGACCACGTCGGCAAAGTATTCGCGCGGAAACGCCTGCGTCAGCGACGGCACCAGAAGCGGATACCGCCTGACATCCAGATTTTTCAGATCCGCATACGAAATCTCCTTCCGCTTCGGGAATACGCCGAGCGTATAATCATTCGGTGCAAAGAGCTTTCCCCGTTCGTTTTCCAGATCGGGATTCCGGATCATGGCGATGCCCGCCGTTTCGGGAGTCAGATGGAAGTGTTTCAGCGCCTCCCGCAGAACTTCCGGCGTCATGACCGGGGGAAAGCGGTGGGTCGGCCAGGAGAACTCCGTCACCCAGACCGGTTTCTTCACATTGTATTTCCGGAACAGCGCGAACAGCGGGTCGATCAGTTCCGTCATCTTTTCGGGGAGTCCGCGCTCCATGTAGGGATGGATGTTCATCACATCGAAATACTCCGCTCCTCCGACCTTGAGACACGCCTCAATGTATGGAATCGGAACTCCGGCGGTCCCGCCGAACACGACTTGCAGATCCGGATCGATTTTTTTGATCTCCTCCTGCGCCGCCCGGAGGATCTGCACATACTGTTCCGGCTCGATTTTGCTGCCCGGACGCTCATGGATGTTCTGCTCGTTCCAGATCTCCCAGAAGCGGAACTGCTTTCCGTAGCGCGAGACGGTGCGCCGGACGTACTCTTTCCAGAGTTCGAGATGCTTGGAAACGGGGTGTCCCCACGGGACGTCGTAGGCGAGAATCGGCAGAATGTCGATCTGATACCGTTTGGCCGTTTCCGCGACGATGTCCAGTTTGGAGTAATCCCACACCCCCTGTTTCGGTTCCGCCTGCTCCCATGTGAATCCGTTGCGCACCCAGCGGATTCCCGCCGGCTTCATCACCCGGAACTTCGGCTCCGCAAGGTTCCACTGTTCGCCCTTGCAGATGTGGGCGCAGACGCCGTAGGGAGAGCGGGAGGTGTCCGCCAGCAGAGGCAGCAGCGCCGCGCAGCTCAGGAGAAAAAAACACAGTTTCATAAAAGGCTCCTTTCTGGATGGTTCCCATTCCGGGCAGGAAGGGGAACGGATGTTGAATTCTTTTTTATTTTAATCGAAAATCATTTGAAAAACAATATTCTTTCCCCTATATTTTATTTGAAAAAGCTAAAATATATTTGAAAAAGGTGTTTTGGTATGAAAAGACTTCCGGAGGGATCCATTCCCCGTCGCGACGGGTTGAAAATGCTTTGCAACATGAACGGCTGGAAAGTGTTTTTCTCCTCTTCTCAGAAGAAGATCCGTCTGATCCCGCTGCTTTCCGAGTCGGGCAGCCGTCAGCCGCTTTCCATCCGGGTGCTGTTTCGCGGGAAGGTGAATGCGGATTACCATTATCGTCAGGAGAAGAGTCCGTTTCTGGGGATTGAATATGTCCGGGAGGGGTCGCTGCTGGCCCGGCAGGGAACACGGTGTTACCGGGTCGAACCGGGCGATGTCTTTCTGCTTCAGCCGGGGGCGGATACGGAGATCAGAACCGGACCGGAGGGCATGTGCGTCAAGGATTCCTGTCCGCTTCAGGGACCGCTGCTGATGCCGTTTCTCCGGACGACCGGACTGGAAAAGCTGGACTGCGTTGCGGGAGTCGACTGGCAGAGACTGGAACACCTGCTCGACAATCTGGAAAATCTGGCGCTGAACAAGGACTGGAAAAGCCGGATCGCCAACAGTCTGACCGCCTATGAGATTCTGGAACTTCTGGCCTATCCCGACCGTTCCGTGAAACCGGACGCCCGGATCGCCGGTCTGATCGCATTCATGCGATCGCATCTTGAGATGCCGCTGAGCATGGAGTTTCTGATGAAGCGGAGCGGTCTCCCGGAAGTTGTGCTGAACCGGGCGTTCCGCTCCACCTTCGGGAAAACGCCGCACCAGATGCTCATCGAGTGGAGGATGGAGCTGGCGGAGAAGCTGATCTTCTCCCGTCCGGATCTTTCTCTGAAGGAGATCGCCCAGATGGCCGGATATCCGAATCCGATGAATTTCTCCACGGCGTTCCGGCGTTTTTTCGGCAGTGCTCCGCGGGAATACCGCCGCAGGAGATGGATGCTCGAAGGACAAAAATACGGAGGCCCGGGCGGAGAATGAACAAAACGTCTTTTGAAAAATCTTCCTTCCCGTTTGCAATCATGGCTTCCTATGGTATTTTACAACGATTACGGGAACAAAAGGGGAGAAGATCATGAGAAATCTGACCTGGGGTGCCAGAATCTCCTACGGCGCGGGGGCGTTCGGAAAGGATCTGGTCTATGCGATTGTTGCGACATTCTATATGTTTTATCTGACTGATATCTGCCGGATCAGTCCGATCTTCATCGGAAATCTCTTTCTGGTCGCGCGGCTGTTCGACGCGGTGAACGATCCGGTGATGGGACTGGTGGTCGACAATACCCGGACCCGATGGGGAAAATTCCGTCCCTGGATTCTTCTCGGAACGATCCTGAACGCGATCGTTCTGGTGTTCCTGTTCCTGAATCCCGGTCTGGACGGCAGCCGGCAGCTGACCTACATCGCGGCAACCTACATCCTCTGGGGGCTGACCTACACGCTGATGGACATCCCGTACTGGTCCATGATTCCCGCACTGACCGATGATGAAAAGGAGCGCGACACGATTTCCGTCATACCCCGGATCTTTGCCAGCGTCGCCTGGATGCTGGTCGGGTATTTCGGTCTTCCGCTGGTCAAACAGCTCGGGGACGGGAATCAGACAAGCGGATTTTTCCGGATCGCCGTCATCATTGCGCTGGTGTTCTGTGTCTGCTCCGCGATCACGTTTGCATTTGTGAGGGAGCGGGAACGGCCGCTTTCCGTCCGCCGGGAACGGACCTCCGTGAAGGAGATGATCCGCGTTCTGGTCAAAAACGATCAGGTGATCGTGGTGCTGATTCTTTCGCTGCTGTTCAATATTTCGTTTCAGCTGTCGAACGGATTTGCGGTGTTTTATTTCAAATATGTGATCGGGATCGAGAATCTGGTCTCCTCGTATCTGCTTGCGGCGGGGATTGCGCAGCTGTGCGGGCTGTTCGGGTATCCGTTTTTCTCGTCGTGGTTCGGACGGAAACGGGTGTTTGCGGCGTCCGCGCTGTTTCCGGTCGCCGGATTCGCGGTTCTGCTGCTGGGCGTTTTCCCGACGGAACAGAGTCTGCTCTGGTGGACGGTCTTTCTGACGGGGGCGGGGGTCAATTTCGGAATCGGACTTTCGCTCGGCATTCTGACGGTCATGCTGGCCGATGTGGTGGACTACGGCGAATTCAAGCTGGGAAGCCGCAACGAGAGCATTCTGTTCTCCACGCAGACGTTCGTGGTGAAACTGGCGGGCGCTCTGAGCGGATTCATCACCGGAGCGGGACTCTCTCTAATCGGCTTTGTGGCCAATCAGGTCCAGAGTCCGGGGACGGTCGCGGGACTTCGGGTCATCATGGGCGGGATCCCGATGGCGTTTTCGATTGTCTATCTGCTGGTCTTCTGGAAGTTCTACCGGCTGGATGCCGCGTTCCTGCGGAANNGATCCGGGAGACTCTGGCGCAGCGGAAGGCATAAGGATTTTCCCCGTTCCCTTCCGAAAATCCGGATTCAGGATTCCGGATTTTTCCCCTTTTTCATCCGGCGCGGGGAGTGGTCCTTCCAGTACCACCACTTCAGTTTTTCCGGATCGTGGTGTTCCTGTTCGGCAAAGTAGACCGCAAGGCGGTAGACATACAGCTGACAGCGGTCTTCGGAAAAACCTTTCAGCCGGCAGTCCCTTTGGAACATCTCCTCCGGATCCGCTCCTCGGAGAGACTCCAGTGTGGAGTATCCCAGATTCCGGAGGTCCTGTTCAATGTTCGGGCCGACTCCGGGGATGCTTCTCAGATCATTTTGGGAACGTTTCACCGCATGGAATCCTTTCCGCATCTGTTTTCCTGCCTATACGGTACACGGCAATATGCGGTTTTCAAGAGGGGAAAACCGGTCCGGACGAGTTTTTTATTCAGAAGACGGAATACCGGTCCCGGTCTTTTCTCCATTCATGCGGAGATACGCCGTACAGTGCCTTGAAGTTCCGGGAAAACTGTTCGAGACTCCCCAGACCGATTTTCTCCGCGATTTCGCTCAGGGAGTAGTCCGAATGGACCAGGTACTCGGCCCCTTTGGAGAGCCTTCGGCGGGAGACATACTGCATGAGCGGAATCCCCGTCTGCGCCTTGAACAGATTGGTCAGATAGGTCGGGTTCAGACCGCAGACTGCGGCAAGACGCCGTCCGTCAAGCCGGGAATCAAGATTTTTCTCAATGAAGTTCAGCAGTTTGACAAGACGGTCCAGATTTTTTCCCGTCCTGTCCGGCTTTTCATCCAGAAACGGTGCGAGAAGCAGGTTCAGCGCGGCCCTCGTCCGGAGACGGTCTCCCGGAGCAAGACGCGCATCCTCCAGCGCGCAGGAATCCGTAAGGAGACGGAACAGCTTCTCATAAAACGGCGGATCCTCCACCTCCCGCTCCAGACAGTGATCGAACAGGGAAAAATAATCCAGTCCCGTATCCATGCGGAAGGCATTGAAATGACACCAGAACTTTTGCAGACTCTCCGAACAGCACACATGAATCCGGACAAACGGCGGCACCAGAAAAAGTCTGCCCGGAATCAGACGCTGCCGGATGTTTTTCAGAACAATTTCCCCGGAGCCCCGGACCGGAAGATAAAGCCTTGCATAGGGAATCACACGATACGGCTGCTTGAAACATTCCGTGTTCCAGCTCGTATCCAGCTTCTGGAGTCTTGCCACATGAATCTTCAGTGTCAGACGGCTCTCATCCCATTCCATTTCCCGCAGAACTCCCTTTCCCTTGAAAAGGTAACACAACCGAGTCGGGAGTGCAAATCAGAATCTGTAAAATCGTCAAAAAAATATGTATTACAGACAAAAGAAAATTGCAGAACGGACTTCTTTTCCCTGTAAAATGGAGTATAATTGAAAAAGAACCCTGTTGGTCAGTCGTAAATTGCGGAAGGAGAGAAGATGAGTCTGTATGCCGGTCCCGGAAAAAACTTCGCCCGGAGAGGGAGACGCCGGATCCCTTGTCCTGAATTCGGAAAATGGTTGGCCGGTCTGCTGATGGCGCTTCTGCTCCTTCCGGGATTTCTCCCCGCTTCCGCTCCGGCGGAGGAGGTGCTTGTCGATGTGACGCCTCTCCGCTGTTCCCCCGTGCAGACCCGGAAGGCGACCGGCTCTTTTTCCGGAGTCCTTCCCGTTCCGATGGTGCAGGACTTCACCGGCTGGTCGCCGGGAGTCTGCAGGACAGAATCCGGCGTGGATGATTTCGGCGACCGTTTCCTGCGATTCCACATCCGGAAAGCCGGAGTTCAGTTTCACATTCCCCTTCCGCAGCTGCGGAAAAAGGAATATTACAAAGCCACCTTTGTCTTCCGGAATCAGCTGACCGGGAAACTGAGGTTCTATCTGCGCAGGATTCAGGAGCCGTACAATACCCTCGGAGTTTCCTTCGATCTGCCGATGAGTTCCCGTTTTTTGACACTGGAGTTTCCCTTCTCCCCGGAGACGCTTCCGGAGAATGCCGGGACCGGGCTGTTCTTTCATTCCCGCTTCACAGGAAAATTTGATCTGAAGCGGATCCGGATCGAACGGATTTCTCCCGAAGAGTTCGCCCTGCTGGAAAATGCGAAGATGAAGCAGATTCGCAGGAAAGCTCCCGAAACAGTCAATTTCCTCCGGTGCAGCACGCTTCCAAAGGGTTTGCAGAGCGGATGGTGTCAGCTCGCGGGGAACCATCAGAGTCGTTCCATTGTGGAGCCGGATCCGTCGGTGACCGGTCCTTCCGGAGAGGCGGCGCTGAAGCTGGATTCCTCTCTGGACGAGTCGGTCGGGATTGCATCGGAACCGTTTACGGCAAGCAGCCCGGAGAGAGAGGTCACGGTTTCATTTTCGTATCGGGGAAGGGGGGAGTTTTCGGCTTCGGTGCTTTCGGCCGGCAACCTGATCCGTCCCCGGAAGCTAGCGCCGGAGGAGAAGCGCTGGAAGCGGGAGGTGATCACGCTTCGCCTTCCGCCGAAACGTCTCGCATCGGTGTTGCAGATCGTCGGACGGGGCATCCTGTATGTGGATGCGTTCCGGGTCGCGGAGAAGGGGGAGGCGGACTACAAACCGTCGAACCAGCATGAGATTTCCTTTTTCCTGCCTCCTTCCGAGGCGTCCGTTTCCCGCATTCAGTTCGAGGATGAACCTCCGGTTCTGAATTACTATCTTACCGGCGACGCACGGGATGTGACCGTCAGAGGAACGGTCACGGATCTTTACGGAACCACGGTCGCTCTTCCCGAATCGACGGGGAAAACCGGATCGTTTTCCTATCTCCGCACCGGGAAGCCGTACGGACAGTTCCGTGTGGAGGCGCAGGCGTTTCGCAATGGGAAACCGGTCTCCGTTGTCAATGAGATGGTCGTCACCCGCCTTCCGCGCCCGGTCTGCTGGGGGAAGGATGCGCCGGACAGTCCGTTCGGAATTCATACCAATCAGCTGGAGTCCTCCATCCGGGCGATGAAGGCGGGCGGCTTCAACTGGGTCCGTCTGCACGACGGCGCCCGTCATCTCTCCTGCTGGTACTTCGTGGAGCCGGAAAAGGGAAAATGGAAGTTCGCGGACAAGGAGATCAATGCGTATCGGAACAACCATTTCCTTCTCTACGGTCAGCTCGGCGGGGCGCCCGCATGGGCAACGGAGCTGCACCGTCTCCCGGAGTTCAAAAACAACTATGCGAAAGTCTACTTCACTCCGCTGCCCGAGCATGAAAAGGAGTTCGCCGCCTACTGCCGGACCATGGCCGCACGCTACAAGGGCGTGATCGACGACTGGTTTATCTGGAATGAACCATGGGGACCCATCTTTTTTCACCGCTCCTACGATTTCCGGAACAGACAATACATCACCTACGGGGGAAAAGCGGAGAATGCCGAAGTCTACACCCGTCTTTCCAAGCTGGCATACCGGGCTGCGAAGGAGGGCAATCCGGAGTGCCGGATCACCGGATTCAACTCCTACGGCGGCATCCCGGAATGGAACGAGACAATCTACCGGAACGGCGGATACCGCTTCTGTGACGAGGTCGATTACCACGTCTATTATCAGGACCAGATCGCCGGATTCCCCGGTGACGGACTCCGGGAACGGATGGAGTCGGCGTTCAGCGGAATCCTGAAAGGGGAGGGGCGGCTCTCCAAGCCGTACCTGATGTCGGAGGGATCGGCCGGGAGCGCCTCCGTGGAGGAGACGGAACCGCGGATCGGGCTTTACCGCCATTCCATCACCTGGTACAGTACGGAGGAGTATCACCGGACGGCGGATGCGACAATCCGTTTCCTTCTTT
>DDJH01000016.1:14710-14894 GCA_002338895.1 Lentisphaeria bacterium UBA1829
CCATCTGTCGTTCGGAGTGAAGCGGGTATTCCTTTACACCTCCCACAGCTACCGGGATCTGGGACGGGGGTCGGGGCTTCAGATCATGCTGGGGGCGGACGGGTTTCCGCATCCGACTCTCGTTGCGATGTCGGCTTTTGCCCGACGGGTGGAGGATCGGCGCTTCATCCGCTATTCCCCGGTA
>DDJH01000168.1:0-3819 GCA_002338895.1 Lentisphaeria bacterium UBA1829
CCGGGCAGCGCCGCAGAGTAATCAGACGATCAATCGGTTTGGGATCCGCCACCAGCTCCTCGGAAATGATCCGCATGGAAGTCACGATCTCCGGCACCTCCGCCTTCAGAGCAAAATACGATCCGAACAAATTCCGGTAGTAGGAATACCACGGCTTGTCCTTCACCTCTTCCAGGAAGGCGGACATGTAAGACTGAATCGCCTCCCGGTCCTCCAGAGCGATCTTCCTCTCCCGCAGCGCCACCTCCACCTTCATGATCTCCCGCAGCTTCATCTCCTGCTGCTGATAGCGCAAATTGAGTTCTCCGATCTTTTCCGACTTCGGGGACGAGAGGGCGAGATCCACCCCTTCCGCCAGCTCTCCGGCGGACGCTTTGCAGCAGAACGCTCCGTCCACCGCAAGCTCATAGCACCCGTCAGCCAGACCGCGCACCGCCAGCGGCATTGCGCAGAGCTCCTTCCGGAACGGAACAAGACGATTGACAGCCTCCTCTTCCGGAAACGGCGGATACGGCATGGAAAACGGAAGAAGATGGAACTGCAGATTCTCCCCGTCCATCTGCAGATCGGAAACCGCACAGTTTTCCATTGTCGGAGCCAGTCCGAGCGTGACGGAGAACACGTTTTTCGGCACTTTCTGCGCCCGGAGAATCCAGTATGCCATCACGGCGTGTCCGAGCGTGGTCGGATGCACCCGGTCCGGTCCCGCCAGCGAAGCGGAGGGATTCGTTTCCCGCATTCTGCGGTTCAGTTCCAGCATCGGATTGAGCAGATCCACCGTGGAGCAGCCGTAACGTTCCGCGAGCCGTTCATTGATCTCCATGCAGCGGTGGAGCGCCCGGAAGGTTCCTTTGAGATTGACCTCCTCCATCACGGCCTCCTCCTCGTACGGGGTCGGAGAAATCAGGACGATCTCCTCCATTTCCGCATCCTGGAGGCGGCGGACCAGGGTCTCCATGCTTTCGGCATAGATTTTCAGAGCGGCTTCACGGTTTGCCAGATTCTGCGGATCCGGATGGTCCGTCCCGTAGCAGTAGCGGTCCACATCGTTCATGCCGAAGAGCACATAGACCTTGTTCGGCTGGAAGTTGAACAGATCAAAATCCATTCGGAAGAGCGCCCCCCGGGCGGAATCTCCGCCGTTGCCGCAGTTGAAGGTTTTCAGGTCGATTCCCGGGTAACGGGTGAAATAGTAGTTGCGGATAAAGCGGTGATAGGACCCCGCGTGTGTCAGACTGTCTCCGAAAAAAGCGACCCGGTCCCCTGATTCAAATGGTTTCATAAACATCCTCTCCATTGAAAATTTTGCCGTGCGCAGTTACTATAATACGGATCATCCCGAATTCAAGGACGCAAAAGTCCTCCGTCCGTCAGAAGAGGACGAAAAAGAAGCCGAACGCCAGCACCGCCAGTGCCAGCAGAATCACAACGAGACGGCGCCGTTTGATTTTCCGCTCCGGCTGACCGTGTCCGGCGATCATCCGGATATGTCCGACACGCAGGAACTCCGTCAGCTGTCTCCGGTCTCCTGTTCTGCGCCAGTAGTCGATGCGTTCGATATTCGGATCGTTGCTTTTCATGAATCAGAGCGCGACTTTCCACGCCAGGAAAAATGCGGCCGCCAGAAACAGCGCCGCCAGAAGAATCGTCACAATCAGCGGCAGGAAAAACGCGAACCCCTTCCGGATCAGCTCTCCCGCGGACATCGCCCCCAGAGCGGTTCCGGCCGGGGCGCCCTGCGATGCATTCTCTTCCGCTTTCGACACTCCCATCGTTGCGCGAATCAGTTCGATTCGTCCGTTTTCAAACGTCCGCAGCGCCTCGCGGAGAGCGGTTTTGAAATCCGCATCCGCGAACTCCGGGATCCGGCAGTTTTCCAGCCGGGCGAGAATGCTTCTGAGCTCCTCCAGCGTGGCGTTCTGTTCAGCGATCTTCCGCTCCAGCCGGGCCGCTTCGGCGGAGAAACGGGCCTCGGCCTCCCGCAGCTGTCCGGTCAGATCCCTCTTCATGCGCAGCAGCTCCTCATAGCGCGGCTTGAGCACGGCGTGCATTGCGGCGAAATCCGGCGCCGGCGGATTGTGGCGGACTGCGGAATCGGCCCCTGTCCGGGACACCTCTTCCGGAACGGACGCGTGCGACTCCTCCGGCTCCTGCTGCGGATTGTGCATCCGATTGGCCGCCTCGGAGATCTGCCCGCTGATCCGGTGAAGCGAGCCGGAAACAAAAGAAACTTTCGACATGCCTGCCATACTCCTGCGCTGAAAAGAAATCCCTGTTCTTCCGATCCGGAAAGAGGAATCATTCCGCAAACCCTGTTCTCGGAGGTCGACCGCGATCGAGCCCCTCCTCTTCCGGAAACATGTTCTTATAATATTTCACTGTTTTGAGAAAAAATCAAGCTCCCGGCTTGAATCGGAAGGAGAAAAATGTTATATTATTCTTTTACAGGGAACCGGATGAATCGCCTTCATCCAACACAAACAATTCAGAACGGGAACATGAACAAATGAATGCGGTGAACTACCTGGAACTATCCAAAGCCCAACTGCTCTCCTGCCAGTCCGAACTCCAGAAGAAGTATGAGAACTACGTCAATGAGAAACTGAAACTGGACATGTCCCGCGGCAAACCGGCCGGAACCCAGCTGGATCTGGTCAACGGAATCCTTGACACGCTGGACAGCTATATTACGGTCGACGGGACCGATGCACGAAACTACGGATTGCTTGACGGAATCCCCGAGGCAAAGAAACTCTTTTCCGATCTGCTCGGGATCCCGGTGGAGAAGATTATCATCGGAGGGAACTCCAGCCTCAATATGATGTATGACACGATCGTGCGCCACTATATTTTCGGAACGCAGGGGCATACGCCGTGGAAGGATCTGCCGAAGGTGAAATTCCTGTGCCCGGCGCCGGGATACGACCGTCACTTTGCGATCTGCGAAGAGCTCGGAATTGAAATGATCAACATCCCGATGCACGAAGACGGTCCGGATATGGATCTGGTCGAGAAACTGGTGGCGGATGACGATTCGGTCAAAGGAATCTGGTGTGTTCCGCTCTACTCCAATCCGCAGGGAATCTGTTACAGCGACCGCGTGGTGGAACGTCTTGCCTCGATGAAAACGGCCGCGCCCGACTTCCGGATCTTCTGGGACAACGCATACGGCGTCCACCACATCTATTCGGAAGAGAAACTGGCCGATATTTTCGAACTCTGCGAAAAGGCGGGAAATCCGGATCGGCCGATCTACTTCTTCTCGACGTCGAAGATCACGTTCCCGGGAGCGGGCATCGCGCTGGAGGCTTCGAGCCTTCCGAACATCCGCGAGTACAAGAAGCACATGAGCATTCAGACCATCGGACCGGACAAGCTCAACCAGCTCCGCACGGTGCGCTATCTGAAAGACGCCGAAGGGGTCCGCAGCCACATGCGGAAACTGGCAAAGGAACTCAAGCCGAAGTTTGACATTGTTCTGAACACGCTGGAACGGGAACTCGGCGGAACCGGACTTGCAACGTGGACCTCTCCGAAGGGCGGATACTTTGTTGCTGTGGACACGCTGGAAAACTGCGCAAAGGAGACGGTCGAACTGGCCAAGAACGCCGGGGTTAAACTGACCGGCGCCGGAGCGACCTTCCCCTACCGGAAAGACCCGCGCGACACCAATATCCGAATCGCGCCGACCTATCCGACTGTGGAAGAGCTGAAAAAGGCGATGGAGCTGTTCTGCGTCTGCGTCCAGCTTGCCGGAGTCCGCAAACTTCTGGCAGAGAAGCAGTAAGCAAATCCGCGCTGTTGAACAGACGAATCGGT
>DDJH01000168.1:3826-12958 GCA_002338895.1 Lentisphaeria bacterium UBA1829
CCGGTTTTTTTGAATTTTCAAACGGAAGAAGCTGTTTCCTTCCGGAATACGAGAGGAACGTTCCGAATGAACCGTCACAACTGGAAAGAGATCCATGAAACGGAATACTGTCCGGCGTTCCTCCGGGATGCGCTGACCGATTTTCTGAGTTTTTTCATCCGAATTTCCGCGATCTACCGGAAGGCGATCCGCATGATTCTTCCGCGGAAGCCGACCCGTTTCATTGATCTTTGCAGCGGACGCGGACTCTATGCGGAATGTTTTCAGATTTTTCTTCGCCGTCACGCTCCCGGGATCCGCTGCACGCTGCTTCTGACCGACCGTTTTCCGCACCGGACCGGCTTCTCCTCCGAGGCGATGGATATTTCCTACCATCCTGAACGCATGGACGCGGCGGACGCCATCCGCGAACTGGACGGAACGTTTCTGATGTTTTCCGCGCTGCACCATTTCCCGCCGGAGGAACTCCGTCATCTGCTCCGGACGGCACAGGAGCAGAAAAAAGAGCTGGCCTTTTTCGATTACTGCACGCCGTTTCCGCTGATCCAGTATCCGGCACTGCTTCTTCTGACTCTTCCGCTAGTGTGGATTGCGACGCCGTTTCTGCGTCCGTGGAGTTTCCGCAGATTTTTCTGGACCTATCCTCTTCCGGTCATACCGCTTCTGATTCTGATCGACGGTCTGCTTTCCAGAGTGCGGGCCTACACTGTCCGGGAGCTGCGGGAGATCTGCCGGGAGATTCCGGGAGCGGAAGCGGGACGCTATCTTCACGGCGCAGGCTGGAGCGTGGTCTATCTGCGTTGCACACCCCCTCCGTCCGAAGGGGAGACGGCTGTCACAGGGAGCCCTTTGTCGAAGGAATCCCTTTCACCCGGGGATCCAGCGCGACAGCGGCCCGGAGAGCGCGGGCAAAGGCTTTGAACACCGCCTCGAACAGATGATGAGTCTCCCCCGGGTTCAGAATTTTCACATGCAGATTCATTCCCGCCGTGTTGGAAAGCGCACGGAAAAATTCACCGAAGAGAGTGACATCCAGCTCCCGGATATACGAAACCGGCGCAGGGACATTGTACACCAGATACGGCCGTCCGGAAAGATCAAGCGCCACCAGAGCCAGCACTTCGTCCATCGGGAGGATCATATGCCCGTAGCGGGAGATTCCGGCCTTGTCCCCGAGCGCGTCAGCGATCGCCTTTCCGAGGGCGAGCCCGGTATCCTCCATCGTGTGGTGACAGTCGATTTCGAGATCCCCCTTGACCTGAACGTCCAGATCGAACGTTCCGTGTTTTGCGAACAGCGTGAGCATGTGATCCATGAAGGGAATTCCGGTGGAGATGCGGGAAACGCCCTCCCCGTCCAGATTGATGGAGATGGCAATATCGGTCTCTTTCGTCTTTCGGATCACTTCTGCTGTTCTCATGGGGAAACTCCTGTTTTTCATGGAAATTTACTGTAAAATATGGAAAAATCAATCATGAAGCGCAGGATATTTCCTTTTTTTCTGATATTTTCACTGGAAAGATGCGGAAAGATGCGCTAAATTGCTGCAAGTTAATAAGAACCGGGAGAAGCCCGCAGAGTCCGGCGCCGGGGACGGACAGCAACACAGGATGTCACAATGCGCAGTACGGTAACATTTGAATTGAAAGGACATCTGAATACACCCGGCTTCCGTCCATACATCTGGAAGATGGCGGCAGAGGCCCGGCTCGGCGGTTGGGTGGCGGAAACACCCGGAGGCGCCTCGCTCCGCCTGATCGGGGAGGATGAGGCCATCGGCGAATTCATCCGCGCCCTTCCGGTGAAACTGCCGCGGACGTTCCATCTGACCGCGATCCGGCTGGTGCAGAAGACTCCGGCGCCGCCGATTCCCCCGGAAGGATCCCCCGTGTTCCGTCTTCTGGGTCCCGCCCTCTATTCCTCCGGGATTGAAGCGGATCGGGCGCCGTGTCCGGAATGCGTGCGGAAGATGCTGGATCCGGAATCGCGTTTTTATCACTATCCGTTTGTGTCGTGCCGGAACTGCGGACCGCGCTACTCGATTGCGACGATGGCGCCGTTCAGCCGCCGGAATTCCGCCTTCATGGCGTTTCCGCCCTGCAAGCTGTGCGCGGCGGAGGCCAACGCGGATGCGGACGGCAATCCGAATCAGACCTGTCCGTTCTGCGGACCGAGCGCTCTGCTGATGAACAGCTCCGGAGAGATTGTGGATTCGTATTCCCCGCTGGAGACGGCCTGCGAGAAACTTCAGCAGGGAGGGATCATCTCGGTGAAGACGTACGACGGATTCATCACGCTCTGCGATGCGCTGAACAGCGCGGCGGTGGCGGAACTGCGGAGAAGGAAGCAGCTGCAGGACAAACCGGTGTCGGTGATGGTGCGGGATCTGGAAATTGCCAGGAAGTACTGCGTCTGTTCGGATCTGGAGGCCGGAGCGCTGAGCTCGCCGGCGGCGCCGGTGGTGATTTTGAAGAGAAGAGAGAAGATTCCGCTGGATGAGACATTGTTCTGTCCGGATTTTCCGGAGACGCTGGGACTGGCTCTGCCTCCGACCGCAATGCTGCGTCTTCTGTTTGAAAGCCGTCCGACGCCGGACTCGCTGCAGGGGCAGTTCGACGCGTTTGCGTTTGTCGGCGGCCCCAAGCCGGTCGATCCGGACGATGCGGGTGGCGATGAGGACTTCTTTGCGAACGCGCACTATTCCGACTATGTGCTGACACACGATTTGAAGATCTGGCAGAACGGAGGCTCCTCGGTCCAGCAGGAATCGGAGGGGAAGATCCTGACGCGGAGACGCTCCCGCGGGATCTGTCCGACTCCGCTGAAGCTGAAGGATCCTCTTCTCCGGGTGGCGCTGGCGCTTGGGTCCGACCGGTCGGCTGCGGTGGCGCTCGGATATCGGGACAATGTGGCGGTCTCCCAGCAGATGGGAACCATTTCCAGCGACCGGAATGCGCGTTCGCTCTCACTGGTCGGGGAACGGTTTCTTCTTCTGTACGCACAGGTGCCGGACATCGTGGTGTGCGACATGGATATCAACGCGCTTTCCGCGGCGGAGGCTCTCCGGTTTTCGGAACGGTACGGCATTCCGCTGGCGACGGCCCAGCGTCATCATGCCAATGCGATTGCCTGCATGGTGGAACACTCTCTGGACGAATCGCTGGCGCTGGTTCTCGACGGCGGGGCGTACGGTCCGGACGGAGTGACATGGGGAGCGGAACTTCTGGAGGTGACATTCACCGCCTTCCGCCGTCTTGCGACCTTCAACCAGATGCGAACCCAGCAGAACCGCGGAGACGGGACGTTCCCCGGACCTGCCGATCATCTTTTCTCCATTCTGGAGACCCGGCAGCTGGAGGTGACCGATCCGCTTCTCCGCCATCTTGGCCTTTCCCGGGAGGAGTACGAAAACGGACGGACGAAGCGCATGGAAGGCGAAGAGCTGGAAAAGACGCATGCGGCGCTTCCGTTTTTCGAAGCGATCTCGGCGGTCTTTCCGCCGTTCCGGAAGAGGCAGACCTATGACATCCAGATTCTGGTTCAGATGGAGGCGGCGATTTCGCGGGGAGCCTCCCGTGAGAACGCGGAACGGCTTTCCGCCCGCTTCCCCTTCACTCTGCGGAACGACGACGGAATCACGGTTGTGGACTGGACGGAGACATTCCGGAATCTTCAGGATCCCGGATGGATTTCGGGAGAGAAGGCCGGAGATCTTCAGCTTGGATTTTTCCTTTCCGTCTCCCGTGCGCTTGCGGAGATGGCGGAGGACGGAGCGCAGAAGACAGGACGGAAGACGATTGTGCTTTCCGGTTCGGTGTTCTACAATCTCACACTGATGNNGCGTCTGACCCGTCAGGAGCTGGAGAAACGAGCTTTCCGAGTCTATACGCATGAGCAGACCGCGCCCGATCAGTCGTCGGTCTGCATCGGACAGGCGGTTTTCGGAGGAATGTCCTGATTCTTCCGCTTGATTTTTCCGGAAAGGTTGCTACCTTATAGGCAAACCAACACAAAAGGGGGTTGCCTATGTATCGAGAAGGAATGATTCGGGAAGCGGTCGACCGCACTTCATCCGGGGTTGCGGCATTTCTGACCGGTGTTTATTATTGGATGACGTTTGCGCTGGGAATCAGTGCGCTCTGCGCATGGGCGGTCGGAACCACGCCGGCACTGCGGAACCTGGTGTTCCAGAATCCGGTTCTGCTGACGGTGCTGATTGTTGCCGAACTCGGACTGGTGATCGGAATCAGCTGGGGAATCAACAAAATGGCGGCGGCGACGGCAACAGCGCTTTTTGCGCTCTATGCGGCGCTGAACGGGGTGACGCTCGGATATATTTTTGTCGTCTACACGCTTCCGGCGATCACCGGTGCGTTTCTGACAACGGCGGCGACGTTTGCGGTGATGGCGATCATCGGAACGGTGACCAGGCGGGATCTGAGCAAACTGGGGTCGATTCTTTTCATGGCGCTGATCGGGCTTATTCTCGCATCGCTGGTCAATCTTTTCCTGCAGAACAGCATGTTCGGATGGATCGTCACGTATGCGGGGGTGCTGATCTTTGTCGGGCTGACCGCGTATGATGCGCAGAAGATCAAACGTCTTTATCTCCAGATGGGGGGCGAGATGGAGATCAACCGGAAGCTCTCCGTGCTCGGCGCGCTGACGCTCTATCTGGATTTCATCAATCTGTTCCTGATGCTTCTGCGGATCTTCGGCGGAAGAAGAAACTGATTTTTCCCGGAGCCGGGTCCATGACAGAGGAAGAACGGAAAAAACAGCAGGAAGAGCTCCATCGTCTGACCTTTGAGCAGGCGATGGAGAAACTGGAGGCGATCGTTTCCGCGATGGAACAGGGCGGTGTGCCGCTGGATGAGATGATTGCCAAATTCGAGGAAGGAGCCGCCATTGCCGCATATTGCCAGGGCAAACTGGCCTCGCTGAAAAAGAAAATGGAGATTCTGGTCAAGGACCGCGATGGGAAGGCGTCCTGGCAGGAGATGGAAGGAGTGTAACACGCGGATCAGATGGGAGATGCAGACGGGGTCGGATGAGAATGATGCCGTCTGACTCTTTGCAAAGCGGAGAACGTTCCATTCTCTCTGAACAGATTCAACGGACGTGAGACCTTTTCCCGGGAGACCGGGAAAAGGTCGTTTTATTTACTGGAGCTGGCGGAGAAGGATCTGCTGATACTCTTTGAGGGCGAGATTTCCCATGTGGCCGCCGCAGTCGAACCAGGTGATCCGGGGACCGAAGGTCTGATCGAGGAAGAGGATTTCCTCGTCGCCGAGGATGGGATCGTCCGCATTGTGGAGAACGCGGATTCGGGGATCGTTTTTCAGGTTCTCCGCACTGGAATAGAGACTGGACCGGAACTGCAGCTCCTCCACGGATCTTCCGGGATGACGGGGCAGAATGAACCGCTTCACATATTCCATTCCGGAGATCTCATCGAGTTCGGCATAGAGAGCGGTCCGGCGGAACCAGGAATAGGGGGTTTTCACGGCGTTTTCCGGAGCGCGTCCGGAGCGGACGAGCGTCATCATCAGCTCGCGCATGGTCATCCGGAAGGAGAGACCGATCAGGACGCCGGCCTGAAGGCGGTCCAGATTCATCCGGTAGTCGGGCTGTTCGAGCGGCGGGAGAGGCTCCTCCANNCGGCGACGATTCTCCTCGGCGAGGGCCTCCGGCGAAAGGAGCGGCGGAAGAGTGCGGCTGGACATCACAAGAGGGAGAAATTTGACCATCACCTCATCGACATTCCGGAAGAAATCGCGACGGTTCCAGATTCTGGAAAGCTCCGCCAGCTGATCGAACCGGACCATGGACTTCAGAATATCCACCGGCGGATTCACCGCGACATAGCGTTTGACGTTCAGCAGCGGCTCCTTCTGTTCCATTTCGGCGATTTTGAGCGTATGCAGACCGCCGAGCGAGTACCCGACCAGCACCAGATCGAACTCTTTCAGATCCGTATTTTCACGAACGTCCTCGACGATTTTCCGGACGGCTTCGCGGACCTTTGCCGCATCGTCCGGCGCATATCCGGGAGCGTCGAGTCCGGCGGCCGAGGCGAATTCCCAGTTCATGGAATTGCTCATCACAGCCACGGCGTATCCATTGTCGTTCAGCAGTTCAGCGAGAGCGCTGAGCGTGGATCCGGTGTAGTGTGTTCCAACTCCCGGGACGATCACCGCCAGAGTCTTCCGGCTGGTCTTCTCCCAGAGCCGGTAGCGCAGACGCGGCAGCTCCTCCGAAAAGCGGATGCTGCGGCGGGAGCTTTTCATAATGAAATCGGTGTTCCAGAGCGAAGTTTTGATCCACCAGCTCTGATCGTTGTTCTGCATAGTGAAGCAGGCGACGCGCAGCGTGTCGTTCAGTTCGTTCTCCGGGAAGAAGTAGCGGGCGATCGGGACGGAGCCCTCCTTCTTCGGCGCCGTATATTCCGGAATCTGCCGCACCACAGGGGGACGGTCCGGCAGATCGTTGAGCTGACTGTACCGGAGAGCCAGCATCGACATTTTAAACGTCTCATACACATCCGGACTGCTTTCCGTCAGCGCGTTGTACGTATCGTAGCTTCGGATGATGCGGTTCACGCTGCTGACCGTTCCGGCGTACGGGATGATGATTTTGACATCCAGCAGAGAATCGAACAGCAGTCCGACCTGGTCCCGCGGATTGGTGGCCGTGGATCCGGGCAGGATGAACATACACCCCGGACCGATTCCCCAGGAAGCGAACGCGTGTCCCATATTCTCGTGACGGCGGCGGAGATCGAACCACGCATCCGCCGGATCAAACAGTCCGCCGATGCCGATTGTGGTATTGGTCAGGAAGCGCAGGAATTCCGTTCCCCCGTGCTTGAACTTCAGCTGAAGGAAACAGCTGACCATCCGGCCGGGGAAAGCGAGATTGTCGGACGCCATGTCGATCCTCCGGATCACCTGTTCCGGCAGAATGGAGCCGTAGACCCAGGAGATCGGCCAGACCAGATACTGCATGAACACATCGTTCACGCAGAACATGGAGCGGTTGAACGGTTCGATCGGATCGTCGCCGCCCAGTTCCTGTTCCGCCATGGAGAGCGTCCACGGTTTTCCGGCGGTGTCGGTCGGACTTTCCGTGGAGAAATCCGGCCGGGTTGCGCACCCGCTCAGCAGAAAAGCGGACAGAAGAAGCACCAGCAGCGGAAGCGCGAAACGGACTCGTTTCATTCTCTCTTACCTCCTGATGACGATTTTTTCGAAAATCTGTTCTGCAATCCGGTCCTTGGAATCCAGCGGCAGGGTGTACCGCTCGCCGGTCCGGGAGTAGAGAATCACCGCATTGGTTTCCGATTCGAACCCCTCCCCCGGGATCCCGACCCGGTTTGCCGCAATCCAGTCCAGATTTTTCCGATGCATCTTGTCCAGCGCATACTGTTCCACGGAGTTCGTCTCCGCGGCGAATCCGACCAGAATCTGATCCGGCCGTTTCATCCGTCCCAGGGAAAGCAGAATATCTTCCGTGGGTTCCAGCTCCAGGACCATCTTTGTCTCCTGCTTCTTCATTTTCAGGGGAGCGACGTTTTTCGGACGATAATCGGCAACCGCCGCGCACATGATGATCAGATCCGCTTCGGCCCCCTCCCGCTTCATGGCATCCGCCATCTCCGCGGCACTTTCGACGCGCACCAGACGGAACAGGCCGTCCGGCGGGGTCAGAGCGACCGGCCCGGAGACCAGCACCGTCTCGAATCCGCGTGCGACGGATGCGGCAGCCAGAGCATATCCCATCCGTCCGGTGGAGCGGTTTGAAATAAAACGGACCGGATCGATCGCCTCCCGGGTCGGACCGGCGCTGATCACCACTCTCATTCCATTCCCTCCGGTTTGAAAAAGGCGTGCCGGTACTCATGGCGGAGATGGCGGCATTCCGGACACATGAAAACATCCATCCCGAGAAACTCCGCCGCCTCCGGAGAAAGACGGATCACACACTCATCGCCGACCTGCATCAGGACCGGATGGGTATAGTTGTCGGCCACAACCTCCCCCGGACCGCGGTTGATTTTCACGCGGATCTCCGAACTTTCCGGCAGAATCAGATGGTTGACCAGTTCGGTGCTGTTGCTGAACGCCAGTCCGATTCCGGTCCGGAAGACGCAGTGTGTGATGCTTCGGAAATAGGCGGTCGAACCGTGAAGAGTCGCCACGCCGACCCCGTCGCCGACGATCTCATGGGAATAGAGCTCCCCGTCGATCCAGATCTTGTACCGGAGCGCCGATGCGTTGTTTTTATTGTGGATGAAAATATCGTTCATTCCGCAGATCCGGTCCTTTCCGAACACGACCTCCAGGCGGCGGAGACGGGACACGGCAAGCCGTCCTGCGAACAGCTCCTCCAGCTGCCGATCCACCTTGTGTTTCGGACAGAGCGGAGCGGTCTCCTCATCCCGGATCGGGAATTTCCGGATTCCGGGATATTCCCGTTCGGCCCCCAGCATGGTTCCATCGCCGCCGTAGGGAATCAGCAGCTCCGCCTCGGCGGGTGCGCAGAGCTCCACGCCGCGCTGCTCCAGAAGTTTCGCAAGCATTCGGGAATTCTGACCAATTACTGCGAGTTTCATCGGCAATCATGCTCCTTTCGCAACGATCATATAGAGAACAACCGCGGCGCAGTTCCCGACATTAATCGAATCTTTGGATCCGAACATCGGAAGTGAAACGGCCGCATCGCAAAGTTCCAGCGTCTCCGGAGAAATACCCAGCGCCTCGTTGCCGAACACCAGCGCGATCTTTTCCGGATATTCGAATTTCCACGCATCCACCGCATTGTCGAGCGTCTCGACGGCGACGGCGGCACACCCCTCTTTTTTCAGTTCCGCAACAGCGGAGGCGGCAGTCGGAAACGAGCGGAACGGCACGGTCCGGTCGGCGCCCATCGCGGTCTTCAGAAGTTTCGGATGGGGCGGTGCGGCGGTGTAGCCGCAGCAGACAACCTCCTTTGCTCCGACCGCGTCGGCCAGACGGAAGATGTTCCCCACATTATGCGCACTGCGGAGACGGTCCAGGACAATATGGATTTCCGGCCGCGCCATGGAATTCACCGTCTGCGGGAGTGTCCCCGTCCGCCGGACACCGGATC
>DDJH01000243.1 GCA_002338895.1 Lentisphaeria bacterium UBA1829
CGAGCCTGCGGCGGGCACGCTCCTCCGGCGAGGCCGTCAGGAAAAATTTATATTTCGCATCCGGGAACACCACCGTTCCGATATCGCGTCCCTCCATGACGATCTGATTTCCCTCCGCCATTTTGCGCTGCCACTGAACGAGCTTCTCCCGAACGGCGGGGAATCCGGATCNNCCGCCGATGCGCCTGCGGAAATCTCCTCTGTCCGCAGCTCCACGCCGGGGAGGACTCCGTCGACCTCCAGTTCGCGTCCGGTCGGGGTCGGGACAAAGCGCATCTCTGTCGTCTCCAGCATGGACGCCAGTTTTTCCGGATCCGGATGCAGCGGATCCAGTCCGCATTTCCGCGCCTTCCACGCCACCGCCCGGTACATGGAGCCCGTGTTCACATATACGCTTCCGGGAATCGCCTCCGCCAGAAGACGGGCGGCGGAACTTTTTCCCGATGCGGCGGGTCCGTCGATTGCAATCACATTTACAGCCATCTTTTCATCCTCCCTGTTCCTGAATCTGATCCGCATACTGCTGAAAATCCGCCGGGAACGGCGCTTCGAACGAGAGCATCTCCCCCGTAAACGGATGCGGAAACGACACCTTCCACGCATGAAGCATCTGCCGCGGAGCCGGAATACGTCCGTTTCCACCATACACGGCGTCCCCGATCACCGGCGAGCCGTAATACGACATATGAACCCGGATCTGATGGGTCCTCCCCGTCAGGATCCGCACCTGCAGAAGCGCGGCGGACACCGATCCGATCCGTCCTTTCCGCAGCACGGTGAACCGGGTCAGCGCCTCTTTCCCGCCCCGCTGCACCACCGCCATTTTCTTCCGGTTGACCGGGTGGCGTCCGATCTGCGTCCGGATCTCCGCCGCCGCCACCTTCGGACAGGGTGCGACGATCGCCGCATACGTTTTCATCACCTTCCGTTCCGCGAACATCCGGCAGAGCCGGTCCATCGCCCGGGCGCTCTTCGCCACCAGCAGACATCCCGACGTATCCTTGTCGAGCCGGTGCACGATTCCCGGACGGGACGGATCGCCGGTCTCCTCGAACTCCTCCGCAATCTCCCGGCTCCGTCCGAGCAGGGCGTTCACGACGGTTCCGGTATAGTTTCCCGCCGCCGGATGAACCACCATTCCCGCAGGTTTGTCGATCACCATCAGCGCCTCGTCCTCATAGAGAATGTTCAGCGGGATCCGTTCGGGCGTCACATGTTCCGGAGCCGGTTCTTCCGGGATTTCGAAAACGAGTTCATCTCCTTCCGCCACGACCGTCCGGGGCACCGTGCAGACCACGCCGTTGAGCGTCATGTTTCCCGATGCGATCGCCCGCTGGATCCGGGTCCGCGAAATTCCGTCCGCGAGCGCGGCCGCGCACTGGTCCAGACGCATTCCCGTCTGTTCCGGGAGCACTCTTTTCCGAAAGAACTCACTTTCCGGCGGCATTCCGGTACCTCCACCCCGTGTACCAGTACAGCAGCGCCGCCGCGGGGAGCATCAGAAACAGCGCCACCGCCTGCGACGGCGTAAAAATTCCGATGTGATCCGTATGATCTCCCCGCAGAAACTCCAGCGAGAAGCGCATCACGGCGTACGCGACCAGATACACCACTCCGACCCGGCCCGGACACTTCAGTTTCCGGAGCAGCCAGATCAGCAGAATCCCGATCACCAGATTGCACAGCGACTCATACAGCTGAACCGGCACAAGCGGCAGGGATTCGGACACCCCCTTGTGAATCCCGGTGTAAATATTCGACGGATTCGACGGATAGAACGCCGCGGGGGCCGATCCCGCGGGAAACACCACCGACGGCCAGATGGAGCCGGGCTCCACCGGTCTTCCGAAACAGCACCCCTGCAGAAAGCAGCCGATCCGTCCGAAAACGTGTCCGAACGCCACCGCCGGAGCATAGATGTCCAGCACCTTGAGCATCTGGAGTTTTTTCCACCGGCAGTACAGAATCACCACGATCAGAGCGATGATGAATCCGCCGTAAAAGACGAGTCCCCCCTTGTCGATCCGGATGATGTCGAGCGGATTGCCGCGGAACTGCTGATGGAACTGCACCACATAGAACAGGCGCGCGCCGAACACGCCGCCGAAAATTGCAATCAACGCCAGATCGAACACGTTGTCCGCAGTGATTCCCGCGCGTTTCCGCTCCACCAGAAGCGTGCTCATTGCGACAAAAAATGCCAGAGCCACAAAAACTCCGTACCAGTGAATGGAGAGTTTTCCTATTGTAAATGCGATCTCGTGCATGGGTTCTTCCGTTCTTTCATTATTTTTTCGTCATACAAAGTGGACTTTTCCGAAAGTCGCTGTACTTTACACCATCAAACAACAAAACGCAACAGTCAGGGAGAGATTTTTTATGACGGAAACCATTGCCGCCCATCTGGACGCCATCACCCAGTATGCCCCGATGTGGGGCTTCCTTCTGATCTTCATTTTCATGACGATTGAAAGCTCCTTCATCCCCTTCCCGAGCGAAGTGGTGATGATTCCGGCCGGCTTTCTGGCCTTCAAGCATCAGCTGACGACGGGCAATCCGTGGATCGACTCCGCCATTGCGATTCTGGTCGGAATCGCCGGGTCGCTTGCCGGAGCCTACATCAACTACTATCTGGCGCTGAAGCTCGGAAGGACCTTCCTCCACCGGTACGGGAAATACTTTTTCCTGAAGGAGGAGACTCTGGACCGGGCGGAGGAAATCTTCCGGGAATACGGGGAACTGGCGACGTTTGTCTGCCGTCTTCTTCCCGCGATCCGTCAGCTGATCTCGATCCCCGCCGGACTGGCCCGGATGAATCTGAAGAGTTTCACATTCTACACCGGTCTCGGTGCGGGAATCTGGATTCTGATCCTGACGGCGATCGGCGCCTATTTTGGCCATCTGACACAGGATATGACCTATGTGCAGATGATCGAACAGGGGAAGGAGCTGATCGCGAAAAACTACGGATGGATCCTGCTGGGACTGGTGCTCTTCGTGATCGCCTACCTTTACGTTCACCGCAAAGTGATGACGCGGAAGAAGGCCTGATCCGCCGGATGACTGCTCCGATCCGGGAGCGAAACAGAAAAACGCCGTCCTGAAAAGACGGCGTTTTCTGTTTTTAACATGGAATGAAGAAGCGGAAGAAGTTCTTTTACCAGGTATCGTATTCGTCTTCCGGTTCCTGGTCGAGGAGTTCGAAAATTTTTTCGAAGGCCTGACGTTTCACTTCATCGCTGGCTTCGTTGCGGAAGTTCTCCGGGACGTCGCTGTCAACGATCTCCGGCGGAAGATCCTTCAGGAACACCGACGGGAACTGCCGCGCGAACTCCCGGAACTTGAACCGTTCGCCCGCATAGGTGATATAGAGCAGTTCCCGCGCGCGGGTGATCGCCACATAGAAGAGTCTGCGCTCCTCGTCGAGACTGTTTTCCCGGATCGCGCGTTCGTGCGGGAAGAGGTTGTGCTCCATGCCGACAATAAAGACGCAGGGCCACTCCAGCCCCTTGGCGGCATGCACGGTGGACATGACCGGCGCATCGGATTCCTCTTCCTCCCCGGTCCGGTCGTTTTCGTCCATCAGCGAGTAGTTTTCAATGAATTCGGTCAGCGAGGGACGGCGCTGATGCTCGTCCAGGAACGTGAATTCAAACTGCCCGATGTAGCTGATGAATTCCAGAACGTTTTCGAGCCGTTTTTCGGCATCTTCGCGGTCTTTGTAGATCCGCTGGAGACCATGGAGATAGCCGACCTCGTCGAGATACTCCCGGACCGTTCCGGCCAGAGAGGAGGACTCCTCGAAATTCTTCCGGAACGCGGCGATGGTCCCGGCGAGATTGCGGGCACCGGAGGCCGCGGCCGAAGAGACCGAATCCAGGAATTCCGATGATCCCAGCAGCTCCGCCAGAGGCTTCTGGAGGGAGGTTTTCTGGAGATCGCGGAGTTTCAGGACCGCCTTGTCGCCGATGCCGCGTGGAGGGATCCCGAGGATCCGCAGCAGACTCTGGTCGTCGCGGGGATTGACAATCAGTTTGAGATAGGCGGCGGCGTCCTTGACCTCTTTCCGCTGGAAGAACTCCTGTCCGCCGACAATGTGCGGACGGATTCCGTAGCGCCGGAAATGCTGTTCGAAGGTCCGGGAAAGATGGTTGGAACGGTAGAGGATGGCGCAGTCGCGGTAATTGTATTCGCCGCGGGCGACGAGGTTGCAGATCGTGTTGACGACGAACTCCGCTTCCGCCTCCCCGTCCTTCGCCTGCACGAGCCGGATATTCTCTCCGTGACCTTTGGCGGACCAGAGGTTCTTGTCGTAACGGCTTCCGTTCCTCGAGATGACGGCGTTGGCGACGTCGAGAATCTTGTTGGTGGAGCGGTAGTTCTGCTCCAGTTTGATGGTTTTCGCGCCGGGGAAGAGTTTGGGGAAGTCCAGGATGTTGGAAACGTCGGCTCCGCGCCAGGCGTAGATGCTCTGATCGTCGTCGCCGACCACGCAGAGATTCATGCGGTCGCCGGCGAGAAGACGGAGAATGCGGAACTGGGCGGCGTTCGTGTCCTGATACTCGTCCACCAGGAGATAGCGGTAGATGTCGCGGTAATGTTCGAGCGTATCCGGATGCTGTTCGAAGATGCGGAGGGTCAGCAGGAGCATGTCGTCGAAATCGACGACGTTCTGCAGTTCCAGCAGTTTCTGGTAGCGGTCGTAGATTTCCGCCAGACGCATCCGGGCGGGATAGTTGAGCTTGGCGTCCTGATAGGCCTCTTCGGGGTCGAGCATGCGGTTTTTCGCCTGGGAGATGAAGCTGGCGGCCTCGTCGGTGGGGGCGTCGTCCTTGGAATATCCGAGTTCGGCGGCGGCCTGACGGAGAATGCTTTTCTGGTCGCTGTCGTCGGCGATGCTGAAGCTGGCGTTGAAGTGTCCGGCGAGGTGGATGTCGCGCCGGAGCACGCGGGCGCAGAAGGAGTGAAAGGTCCCGAGCGTCACTTTGCGCGCCTCTTCCACGGGAACGATCTTGTTGAGACGCTCCCGCATCTCCCGGGCGGCCTTGTTGGTGAACGTCACTCCGAGAATCGACGACGGCAGAACGCCGCTTTCGATCATGAAGGCGATCCGGCTTGTGATTACGCTCGTCTTTCCGGTTCCGGCCCCGGCGAGGACCAGAAGCGGCCCCTCAATGGTGGTCGCGGCCTCGCGCTGGGGCGCGTTGAGTCTGTCCAGAGGAGATCCCATCGGCACTTACGCGTCTTTGACAGCCAGATGGTATCCTTCGCCGGTCCAGACCGCCGCCGCGGAGCAGACCGGATTCTCGAAATCGGCAAACACTCCCTGTCCGATCACATACGAGCAGGCGCAGTTTCCGCAGGCGGCGTCGAACTCCGCATCCACCTGATCCGGCGACGGCGTGTTCCGTTCGTATGTCGAAAGATAGCGGAGCTTTCCCGGTTCCAGCTTGAACACGGTCACCAGCACCGCGTCCTTCCGGACGATTCCGAGCGCGCCCTGCCCTTTTTCCGCATCGACCGCCGCCGCGATCCGCGGAGTATCCAGTGAATCATGTTCATAATCCATCGCCAGAAGCGAAAGCGTGAAGGCGTCGCGCAGGTTCATTCCCGCCATCAGCTTCTCCACGATCGGATCGGTATGGGATCCGTTGGTCGCCACGGCGGTTGCGCCGCAGAGCCGCAGGCAGTTGT
>DDJH01000242.1:0-5101 GCA_002338895.1 Lentisphaeria bacterium UBA1829
GGAAGCGTATCATCATTTCAGCCGGTTTGGGAATCTCGAAAGCGGAATAGATTTTCTCCAATTGTAAAGTAATATCTTTTTTGTAAAAATATCCAAATGTCGGATCCAAACCGCAAAGATAACGGAACTGCGGCATTGCATAATAGAGCTGTGGAAAGTCCGACCAGTTGAGATTTGCAATCACCAGCCCCTTTGGAACACTCTTTCCGTACTTCTGGAACCAGGACGCCAGCTGTGTGCACGGCTTGATCGGCTGAAAATAAAACGAGTTCATGCAGAACGTCGTCCAAAAGGAACAGATGGACAACAGAAGAGCGAGGGAGAGTACAGAAAGCAGCGCTCGTTTCTCTGCAAAACGCCGATACACAAANNCGCCAGGCATATTCCACCATTCGATAAATAAAAATATACGCCAGCGCCGTTATCCCGGCCATGAAAAGCAGAGCCATTTCCTTTTCATGCTGGAAACAGTTTCGTCGATCGCGGCGCAGCCGGTAGTTTTTCCGCGCTGAAGCAATATAAAAGAGCTTCCATCCAGTAGTGGATGGAAGCTTTAGCAGACGAGTTATTGAACTCAATCAATCAACTACAGTATTCTCGGAACTTCCAATTGCCTGATTAGCAGCATTACCGGTAATCTTCTTACCTGCACCATCTTTCAGGTTCTCTAGACCCCCGCCAAGCCAGTTGGTTTTCTTTGCCCAGTAGTTCTCACCAGAACCGGAAACAAAGGAACCGACGTGACCATCACCGAAGAGAATATTACCAAACTTCTCATGATTCGGGCTTGTTCCAGACATACCGTCAAAGAGAATACCAGAATCCGAGGTACAGGTATTGGCGTTCATAGCAGGCAGATAGTGATACGAAAGACCAATCGGATCCAGATTCGTATTCGCCGTGGAAGAAGAATCATTGGCGAAGGGGCTTGCGGTAATACCGCTGATGTAAGTTGCGGCCTTCACAGAGGAAGAGGGGCACACATACATTTTCATGTCAGTCAGAACCGCATTGATCACAAGCGGCTCGAGACCATCTGAGGATTTTGCCGTATATGTGTCAGCAGTTCCCGGGCCGGCTCCGCCGCTGGGGAGGACCACATCATCCGGGAAGTTGGTGTACAGCTGGAAGGAAAGTCCGATCTGTTTCTGGTTGGATGCGCAGGAAATTCTGCGAGCCTTTTCACGAGCCGAGTTCAGCGCCGGGAGAAGCATACCCGCGAGAATTGCGATAATCGCAATTACCACGAGGAGCTCAATGAGCGTAAACCCACGATTCTTCCGTTTTGTTGTCATTTCTTTTTTCTCCTTAATTGTTTTTGTGAGACTACAAGACACCCGTCTTGCCAATCCACGAATGTTATAGCTACATTATACCACATAAAGTTGATTTTGGCAACCCCTTTCCCGATTTTTTTTCGTTTTTTTTACCGGAATCCGGGAAAAATCTCCCGTTTTTCACGAAAAACCCCGAGAAAAACCATATCAAAATCAGACCCCAGACTTACAAAAGATGATAAAACAGAAGGAGATCCTCCCAGGAGCCATCCTTCCGACGGAATCCTCCGGGAAGCGTGCCAAGCTCCACAAAACCCAGTTTCCGATACAGCGCCCGCGCAGCTTTATTCGATTTCACTACCGCATTGAACTGGAGAACACGAAAACCAAGACGACGTCCCTCGGAAAGCGAATCTCGAACCAGAGCCTCTCCGATATGCCGTCCGCGCGCATCCCGGCTGACCGCGTAACTCGCATTCGCCAGGTGACCGCAGCGCCCGACATTGTTCGGATGAAGAATGTAGACCCCCACCACCTTCCCTTCCAACTCCGCAACTCCCGTATAGCTCTGCGATGCAAAAAATTCTTCCGCCTCCTCCGCTTTCAGAGGAAACTCCTGTGGAAACGCATTCGCCTCTTCCACCACTTCATTCCAGATCCGGCGCATCGACTCCAGATCTTCCGATTGATATTTTCGGACTCGACAGTTCATTCTACAACCCTCCGTTTTTCCCAAACAGTTCCAGTTCTTCCTCGCAAAGAGTATAGTATACCGCATCTCAGAAGAGGAATCAAATGCAGATTTCAAAAACCTTCCACCCGATTTTCAGACATCCGACCCTTGATTTTTCCCGTTTTCAGACCATATTATCGCAAATAAGGAATGAATGGAATCCTCCGGAACAACGACTCCGCATCCATCCGCGAAGGATAAAAAACGGCAAACCGGTCCGGAGACTTCCGCCAGAACCACGATTCAGGAGAAGCGGATATTTTATGAAGAGCATGACAGGTTTCGGACGGGCCGAAGAGTACAGCGGCGAACTCCAGTGCGGATTTAAAATCGAAATTTCCTCCATCAATAAAAAACAGTTCGATCTGAAAATTTCCATGCCGCGGGAACTGATGCCGCTGGAAATGGAGCTGCGCGCGTTTGTGGCGGAACGGATCGCACGCGGATCGCTGACCTTGCGGATCGAGCCGCTGATGCAGACCGGGCAGCCGATGCAGAATGCGGACTTTTCCAAAGCGGAACTGATCCTCGCCGCGGCAAGAGAGTTTCAGGAGAAGCATCACCTGCCGGGAGAGATCACCATCTCCGATCTGCTCGCCATTCCGGATGCGATCACGTTTCAGGCGGTCGATCTCTCCGACGAGAAGAGCATGGAGTTTCTGAAGAGGCTGCTCTCCTCGGCAATCGACGGACTGATCCGCATGCGGACGCTGGAAGGAGCCAATCTGCAGAAGGATATTCTCGAACGCATCGACACGATGGAGGCGATCGTCAACGAGATTCAGCCGCTGGCGGAGGCCCTTCCTGAAATTCAGAAACAGCGGCTCTACAAGCATTTGAAAGAGTTCGACCTGCCGGTGGACGACAATGACGAACGCATTCTCCGGGAGGCGGTCATTTACGGAGACAAGCTGGATACGACGGAGGAGATCACCCGTCTCCGCTCCCACTTTTCCAACTTCCGCAAGCTCGCGCGGGAGACGGAGGGGCCGGTCGGGCGGGCTCTCGACTTCATGGTCCAGGAGATCTTCCGGGAGTGCAACACGCTGGGAAACAAGGCGGCGTCCACCGAGATTTCCCCGCGCGTCGTCACGCTGAAAACCGAACTGGAAAAAATCCGCGAGCAGGTTCAAAACATCGAATAAGGAGACCTTCCCCATGAAACACTGTCAACACGTGGAGCCGACACCGGAACAGACGACGGAGTTCATTCATTCCGTCACACTGGAACTGGTGCAGACCTATCAGGACGGCATCGGCGTCAACCACAGCGAAGGAAACAATCTGCCCCGCGAAACGGAGGTGCTTGCGATCCTCGGAAAACTGCTGGAACTGATCTATCCCGGATTCGGAACGAGAGAGGCCTACTCCATGGCGACTCTGCGATTCTCGGTCGGCGAGATCATCTCCGCTCTCTATGTCGAACTCAGCGACATTCTGCAGAGAACGCTGAACTTTCACTGCCGTCTGACCGAATCCTGCGGGGAGTGCACCTGCGGACAGCAGGCGCAGGCGGCATCCAGACGGCTCCTTGCCGCCCTGCCCCGTCTGCGCGAGATCGTCAAGAAGGACATTCAGGCCGCCTATGACGGCGATCCCGCGGCGCGATCCTTTGACGAGGTCGTCATCAGCTATCCGGGCCTCAAAGCCATCACCATTCAGCGTCTTGCCCATATTCTCTATATGGAGAAGATCCCCATGATTCCGCGCATCATGACGGAGTATGCCCACCGCATCACCGCCATTGACATCCATCCCGGCGCACGCATCGGAGAGGGATTCTTCATCGACCACGGAACCGGCGTCGTGATCGGAGAGACCGCTACGATCGGAAACAACGTCAAACTGTATCAGGGCGTTACACTCGGCGCTCACTCCTTCCCCAAGGATGCGTGCGGGAAGATCATCAAAGGAGCGAAGCGGCATCCGGATATTGAGGACAATGTCACCATCTACGCCGGAGCGACCATTCTCGGAAATGTGACGATCGGCGCGAACTCCGTCATCGGCGGAAATGTCTGGCTCACGGAAAGCGTTCCGCCCGGAACGAAGGTCCGCATCGCCGATCCGGAACTGACCATCAAAAAACCCGAGGAGGCCGGACGATGAACGAAGATCCCATCCGCAACCATCTTGAAACGGTCCGCGCGCGCATTGCGGAGGCCGCGAAACAGGCAGGACGCGATCCCGCATCGATCCGTCTTCTGGCGGTCTCCAAAACCTTTCCCCTCGCCGACATCCTCGACGCATTCGGTGCAGGACAGCTGGAATTCGGCGAAAACCGCGTTCAGGAACTCGAAACCAAAGTCCCCGGCTCCGATCCGCGGATGGTCTGGCATCTCATCGGCCATCTCCAGTCGAACAAGGCGGAGAAGGCGGTGGAGCTGGCGGACTGCATCCATTCGGTCGATTCCGTCAAACTGCTGAACAAGATTGACGCGGCCGCCCGGAAGCATGGAAAAATTCAGGATCTCCTGCTGGAGGTCAACGTCTCCGGCGAGGAGTCGAAGTTCGGACTTTCCGGATATGATGCGCTCCGGGAGACGGCGGAACAGGCGCTCGCCCTCCCCGCGGTCCGTCTGCTCGGGCTGATGACGATGGCGCCGCTCAATGCCGACAAGGCTGTGCTTCATGCGACATTCGGCGGTCTGCGCGAATTCCGGGACCGTCTGGAACAGGAGTTCTCCATCCGCCTGCCCGAACTCTCGATGGGCATGAGTTCCGATTACCCCGAGGCGATTGCGGAAGGGGCGACCATTGTCCGGATCGGCACGGCGATCTTCGGCGGACGGGGATGACGATTCCCCATCCGCACATCCGCCGCATCCGCCACTCCTGCCGAATCACCCTTTCCGGGCAAACGAGCGCGGAGNNAGGAACGGTAACGCCGTCGATCTCGACCGGCGACGTGCCGAAATTCACATAGACCGACTCGCCGCCGGAGTAGTCGGTGCGGGTCAGAGTCTCCGAAAGACGCGTAAACTCGGTGATCCGGCAGAGCTGCAGATCGCCGAGGGTTCCGATGTAGTCGTCGGCGGCCTGTTTGACCGCGGCGATCTCCGCTTCCAGGTTGTCCAGCGTGAAGTCCGCC
>DDJH01000242.1:5107-9567 GCA_002338895.1 Lentisphaeria bacterium UBA1829
CGACCCGGGACAGGGGTGTTGGTGCCCGGAAGATAGTTTTTGGTCGCGAAATGGCGGTAGAAGTAAAAGAAGGGCATGCCGCCGAAGGAGAGGTTCCGGAGATACTGATCGGAGCCGGGGAGCGCATTGATGGATTCTCCGGTCAGATTGTACAGCAGGATTCCGTGGTAGACCATTTCGTACAGCGGAACGATTTCATCGACGTAGTCACGGGCGGAGAGTCCGCTTCCGTCATCGGCGGTGTCGATGTAGAGGACGCGGTCCAGAACGCCGGCGGCGAAATCGAACGGGCCCTCGCACTGGACTCCGCCGAAGATCTCCTTCGCGGTGCGGAGGATGTCCGTGCGCCAGCGGGCCATGCCGGTTTTGGTGTTCGGATGGACGGGATCCCAGCAGACCCGGAGTCCGGTTGAAGTCAGACAGTCGGTGAAGTGCACGCCGCGGAAGCCGAGATCGTGAATTGCCTGGAGATTCCGGAGGGAATAGGTTTTCCGCATCGCTTCCGGACAGAGAAGCCACGCCTGACCGCCGCTCCAGACACCGTCCTTGATGGGGAAGCCCTCCTGCGTGCGGATCAGAAGGGTGTCGAAGGGATCTTCCGAAATCGAGTAGGCGTCGTAGTGGTTGTCGTGTGCGGAGATGGTGTAGCCGGCGGAGCGGGTGTGCCGGATCAGGGAACGCAGGGCGGTCTCTCCGCCGAAACTCTCCTCCACCGGAAGGATCTGCGGATAGCGGCCGTCGTGCCCTTTCGCCGCCCAGCCGACCAGACAGAAATTCGCATGTTCCAGCCCCTGTTTCCGGCATTCATCGACTATGCTTTCCACCTGCCGGAACGTGCAGAACGCATGAACCGACGGCTCATTTTCGGGAGTCTGCTCCATCACCTCCGTGGGGAACGGCCACTTGCTTCCCATGCGGATGCGGATCTCGGGCGAACGCAGCGCTTCCGCAAGCACGGGATTTTCCGCGGCGCGCGTCTTCAGCGGGACAATCTCTCCGGCGGCGATGCGCTCCTCCCGGTAGAGTTCGGCCAGCACCGCGGCACCGGAACGCCCGTTCAGCGGACGGCGGCGGACCCGGATGCGGATCTCGTCGTTCACCATCGGCATATTCTGGCGGCGGACACTCAGCTCGTACCGGAGCTGGAGCACCGGAGCCAGCCGATACGTCCGATGCGCGCCGCGCGCCGTTTCCAGATGCAGCAGCGCGTCGCAGTATCCCTCCCGGAGAATCACGCCCAGGAGGGTCTTTCCATCCGACATCCCGTAGACAGGCATGTTGCACTCGGAGAGTCCGTTCCCGTAAATCCCGATCTCATAGACGGCCGACCGCTTGTTCCGGAAACGGCTGAGCACCCCCGACTGCTGGGGAAGCAGATAGTATCCCTCCGCCCCCTCGTGCGTCCGGCAGAGATCCGGCAGGAGCCGGATCGAATGCCAGCGGTTGTATGTCTCCTTCAGACTCTCCCGGGGCAGGAAAAGCTCGAATCCATCCGGAAGCGCAGAGCAGTGGAGTTCAAACTGGAAGCCGAGTCCGGGGTGCGAACAGGCAAAAATCTCCCGCTCCTCCGTTCCGGAACGGAGAATCTCCCAGCCGTTTTCCCCGGAAACCGGAATCTCCGCGGAATCGGCATAATTGCTCCAGTATTTCACAATGGCAAGAGGACTCCCTTCAGGAAAAAACGTTCCGAAATCCATGCAAAAACTCCTTTTTCTGATGTTGATTTTGTTTTCAGGCGCATTGGATCTTCCGGGGGATAATTTAAACGTCCGCCAGAGGGTTTCAAGGGAGAAAAGAGGGTTTTTCCCGTTTTTTATCAGGATTGATTTATCTTCCCCTGCATATTTTTTCAGGGCAAAAATACGAACAGGAATTATTGCTAATTCTTTTTACAATAAAAAAACGAAAACGGTTTGACATTTGTAAAAATCCGTGTTAGACTGTTCCGAAGAACCTTCCGTTCGGATTTTTTCTGTTTTTTTTCGAATGTAATCAGTGAGGTGTCGCTATGGATAAAGAGTATTGGAGAAGAAAAATCAAGGGTGCCCTTCTCGGGAAAACAGTCGGAGAAACCATTGGCCGTCCCCACATGGGCGCACACGATGCGATGAGTCTGGAATTCTACGATCCTCTTCCGCCGCCGAACTCCTCCTGCTGCTTTCTGGATTTTCAGCTGGTGTGGCTGACCAAACTGAGTCAGCTCCCGCATCCGGTCGCCGAACGGGATTTCTTTGCCCAGTGCTGGCTGGACCACATCCGCTTTTACGACGCCGAATACGGACTGGCTCTCCGAAACCTGAAAAACAGCATCATGCCGCCGTGGAGCGGAAGCTTCGACAATTTCTTCAGCGATAATTTCGGAGCGGCAAAGCGGGCGGACATCTGGGCGTTCCTCGCTCCGGCCAAACCCGATCTGGCTAAAAAGGCGGCCTATGAGGACGCCTGTGTCGACCACGATTCCGATGGGATCTACGCGGCGGAATTCTTTGCGGTTCTGCTGAGCGCCGCGTTTATTGAGAACGATCTGGATACGCTGCTGAATACGGCACTGGAGGCGATTCCACCGGAATCGCGCCTGGCGGAAGTGGTCCGGGAGACCCGCGCGCTCTGCGCAAAGGAGAAGGACTGGAAGGAGGTCCGGAAAACCCTGCTCTCCAAGTACGCCTGCGAGAATTATGAGGACAGCGTGATGAACACCGGATTCATTCTGACCGCTCTTCTTCTCGGGAAAGGCGATTTTGAAACCTCGCTTCTTATTGCGGTGAACTGCGCGAGGAACACCAGCGGCAATGCGGGAATGGTCGGCGAGCTGCTCGGCCTTCTGGAGCCGGAGACGATTCCGCCCCGCTACCTGGAGCCTGTCACGGAACAGATCGGCAGCAACGATCCGGAATCGACGCTGAACTATCCGCTCAATTTCGACGCATTCATCGAAGCGCTGATCGAACTTGCCGGCCGTCTGGAAATCCATACGCCGCCGGTCTGCGACGAACCGGACTGGAACCATTTTCTCATTCCCGTGGAGTGCGGAATCTTCCGGAACTGGAACCGCTGGAACGAAACGCTTCCCGAGACCACGGATCTTCCGCTGAAGACCCAGTACACCTTCCCCGGCTGCTTCAACTATCTGGACACCTTCGAGGTTCCGGCGAACTCGCTGTACATGATGCGCTTCCGCTTTACGATAGAAGAACCGAAAATGGTCCGCGTGATCTTCAACTGCAACGCGGTCTCCCGCGTGTGGGTGGACGGAGTCTTCCAGTTCGGACGGGACGGCGGATGGATGGCGCCTTCCTACGACACGGTCCCGCTCAACCAGTTCTGCGACATGGAACTGGATGCCGGCATTCACGAACTGGTTGCCGGAGTCGCTCCCGGCTCCCCGGAAGAGAACATCTACTGGGTCATGGGAGTTGCCAACTGCTCGGACTGCCAATGGCTCCCCTACGCGTTCTTCAACAGCATCGACGAGTAGGAAATCGGGACATTTGCGGAAAGCGGAAGAATCCGGCACACGCAACAGGCTTCTGCCGGAGACGAGGCGGGACGATCAGAAAACAGGACGGAGCAGTCCGCGCGTTCTCAAAATCCGCAGAGCTTCATCATCGCCGTTTTTCGCGGCGCGCCGCAGCCATTCCTCTCCGCGGGAGATGCTTCGGGTGACGCCGCGGCCCTCCAGATAACGAAGACCGAGAACCCGCTGTGCGGTGGTGTCGCCTTTCTGAGCGGCGAGCGTGAACCAGTAGACCGCGGCGGTTTCATCTTTTTCCAGATCGCCATGTCCTGCGGCATACATGCAGGCGAGATTGTACTGGGCGCGGGCGTAGCCCTGTTTTGCCGCGCGGAAAAAGAGTTCGGAGGCTTCCCGTTCGCTTTTTTTCATCCCGATCCCCTCGAGGCAGAAGACACCGAGACGGAACAACGCCTGCGGGTTGTTCTGTTCCGCCGCCCGCTGATACCACGGCAGAGCCGCGGCGAGCTCCTGTTTTCCGGACACGGTCCCGTTTGCGAGGAATTCGGCATACTTGAACTGGGCCATGGCATTCCCGCGCTCGGCGGACAGACGATACAGATTGAACGCCCGCGGCAGATCGACCTCAACCGCCCGTCCATACTCATAACAGAAAGCGAGTTTCCCGAGCGCCTCCGCATCCCCCGACTTGGAGGCGCGGCGGAGCAGGCGGATCATCTCCGCAGGATCCTTTTTCATTCCGATTCCTCCATACTTGCAGTCGGCCAGCATGCGCAAGGCCTCCGGCGGGGGATTTTCGAGAGCGACGAGCCTGTTCAGGATCGTCACGGCCTGCGGGATCTCCTCCGGCTTTCCTCTTCGGAGCAGCATCTGGGCATAGAGCAGTTCGGCCGGCTGGAAGCGCTCCTCCGCCAGATCTTTCAGCAGGGAGAGGACGTATTCCGGAAGGGGCGGGATTTCCGGCGTTCCGAGTTTTCTGTCGGCGGGG
>DDJH01000242.1:9644-12684 GCA_002338895.1 Lentisphaeria bacterium UBA1829
ATGGTGACACCCGCCACATGGAGCCTGGCCATCAGCACTCCGGCGTCGGCCGCTTTCCGGAACCACTGAACCGCCTCATAGCGGTTTCGGTGGACGCCCGAACCGTTCATCAGGCAGACGGCATAGTTGTACATGCCTTCCGGCACGCCGGCCTCCGCGGCCTTGCGGNNAGTACGCGGCGACCGTCGGATCCGGACGGCGGGAGTTCAAACCGTGAAAGTACTCATGAGCCAGTTTGAGCATGGCCTCCCGGTCGCCCTTCCGGGCGCTGTCCCTCAGCGGATCGTCCGTCTCATCCGCAAGCAGTGCGGCCGACAGGAAAAGCAGTGGAAAAAGTTTCTTCATCATCCGGATAAGATAACCGTTTTTCCGGAAAATTCAAATTTCCCCTCCCGGAAGAATTCTTGACAATCCTCCGCGAGAGGCTTATATTACAAAATCCAATCCGAAACCAGTCGGAAAAAGGGAAAAGGGAAAAATGGAAAAATTTGATGTTCTTGTCATCGGAGGCGGACCGGCCGGACTCTGCGCCGCCATCCAGTCGGCACGCGCCGGAGCGAAAACGGCACTCGTGGAAAAGAACGGCATCTGCGGCGGAACAATGACATTCTGCGGAATCAACTACCCGGGAATCTTCGACGCCTGGGGCCGGCAGATCATCGCGGGAATCGGCTGGGAACTGATCGAAAAGACCCTGAAGGAGACCGGCTCCTCGCTGCCGAAAGACTTTCTGAATCCGGATTCAACCACACAGCACTGGCTCCACCAGATCCGGGTGGATCCGCTGGTCTTCGCCTCACTGACGGACGAGGCGCTTCTGGAAAGCGGAGCAACGATCCTGTATCACACGATGCTGGCGACCCTGACTCGCAGCGAGAACGTCTGGACCNNNNCGGGCTCTGCGGAAAAGACGGTCTTTACCCGGTGGAAAGCCGCATCATCATCGACTGCACCGGCGATGCGAACGCCGTCAAAATCGCCGGACTTGAGTATCTTCAGCCGGAGACGACTCAGCCGGGAACCCTCAGCATCTATTTCCACAATTTCGACTACGACAAACTCGATTTCGAGCAGATGGAAAAGAATTTTGAAAACGCCGTCGCCGCCGGAGAGCTCACACCGGAAGATATGGGCTGGGCGCGGAAATTCAACCGGGGCTTCTTCCTCGGATTCGGCGGCAACAGCAACCACATCGTCGGCATCAACGCGGCCGACAGCGCGGGGAAAACCCGGATGGAAATCGAAGGCCGCCGCTCCATCCGGCGGATCTACAACTTCCTGCGGAAGCAGCCCGGGCTTGAGCACGTGGAGTTTCACATCAAATCCGGCGAATGCGGCGAACGGGAAACGCGGATGATCGTCGGCGAGAAAACGATTACGGTGGAAGACTATCTGGCGGGACGCCGCTATGACGACTCCGTCTGCTACGCCTTTTACCCGGTGGACCTGCACGATGCGAAACACGGCCTTGTGAATGAATCGCTGAAACCGGGCGTTGTACCGACCGTTCCACTGGGCGCGCTCATCCCGAAGAACTCCAAAGGGTTCCTGGCCGCGGGACGGATCCTCTCCTCCGACCGTCTGGCGAACTCGGCACTCCGCATTCAGGCAACCTGCATGGCGACCGGACANNGGACAGGCCGCGGGAGCCGCCGCCGCACTCGCGGTCCGGGATCATCTGGAACCCCGCGATGTCCCGTTTCCCGAACTGCGGACCTTGCTGGAAGCAAACGGAGCCATTGTCCCGTAAGAACCCCTTTCATCCGGGCGAATTACGAGAAAAGAGAAAACGCATCCGGAAATTCCCGGATGCGTTTTTTGTTGTGAAGCAAACTGCTCTCTCTGCGGATCAGGCGTTTCCGGTGTGTTTGCAGCTGCTGCCGTTCGGTTTTCCCGGACAGGAGCGTTTTCCGTCGCAGTCCCGGCAGATCTCGTTGGCGAGCGGACGCTTGTAGAAGTAGTCCAGCACGTTGTCGAGCGTGATTTTTGCGATGTTCCGTTCCGCTTCCCGCGTGAAGAAGGCCTGGTGGGAGGTAATCAGGACATTGGGGAAAGTCATCAGCCGGGCGAGCACATCGTCGTCGATCGCGGAATCGGAACGGTCTTCGAAGAAGTAGTCGGTTTCCTCCTCATAGACATCGAGTCCGGCTCCGCCGATCTGTTTTTTCTTGAGTCCCTTGATCAGGGCCTGCGTATCGATCAGGGCGCCGCGGCTGGTGTTCAGGATGAACACGCCGGGTTTCATGGTTGCGATGCTTTCCTTGTTGATCATATAGCGGTTGTCCGGTGTCAGCGGGCAGTGCAGGGAGATGATGTCGCTCTCCCGGAACAGCACGTCGAGCGGGACGTATTCCAGGTGCAGCCGTTCTGCCAGTTCGGTGTTCGGATAGAGATCGTATGCGAGGATCCGCATGCCGAATCCCTGAAGCAGCTCCGCGAAGGTCCGTCCGATCTTTCCGGTTCCGACGACTCCGATCGTCTTTCCGTAGAGGTCGAATCCGAGGAATCCGTTGATGGAGAAATTGTTTTCCCGGACCCGGCAGTATGCGCGATGCAGATTCCGGTTCAGCGTCAGCAGGAGACCGAGCGTGTATTCCGCGACGGCGTGCGGGGAGTACTCGGGCACGCGGACCACCCGGAGTTTTCCATACGCCTCCGCGAGATTCACATTGTTGTATCCTGCGCAGCGCATGGCGATCAGTTCGACGCCGAGATCATGGAGGATCCGGATGGCCTCCGCATCCAAATTGTCGTTCACAAACGCGCAGACCACCTTTGCTCCTTCGGCGATCCGGGCCGACGCCGCGGTCAGCCGGGTCTCGTAATACTGGATGTCGAATCCGAAACGGGCCTCCCGGTTCGCCTCGTCGAAAAAGAAACGGTCATACGGTTTTGTGTCAAAAAATGCGATTCTGATTTTTGAATGAATCATAACATCCCCCTTTCGTTGTTTTTGTAGGGAATATATTCCCCCCTGCGTTTTTTTTCAAGTTTGCAAACGCATTTCAGATTTCATTTGATGGAGAAACCGGATCGGGAA
>DDJH01000242.1:12693-13445 GCA_002338895.1 Lentisphaeria bacterium UBA1829
AATGTCTTTTCGCGGTACGCGAGCGGGGAACAGCCCAGATTCCGGCGGATGAACCGGATGAACGACGTCAGTTCGGGGAATCCGCAGCGTTCCGCAATTCCGCTGACGGGAAGATTGGTTCCAAGCAGCAGGATCTGCGCCTCCTGCAAGCGGCGGTCCTGAATGTAGCGCCCCGGAGAGACTCCGATCTTCTCCCGGAACAGACGGCTCAGTGAACTGCGGCTGACCTTCAAATTGTCACAGATGAATTCCAGATCCAGATTCCGGTCGGAAAGCCTGCTCCGGATCAGCTCCATGCACTGCTTGACCAGCAGTTCCGAGCGAACCGGAGCGGAGCGGCCCGGACAAAGATCTGCCAGCATTTGACTCAAAATGCCAGAAAGCCGTCGAATCTGAAACCAGTCCGTATCCGCAATCGAGGTCTTCAGCTCCTCGAACCGTTCATCGTCCAGCTTTCCGCAGCTGCTCTGATGACGGGGATAGCGATAGGCGAGCAGTGTCGCCTCCGCCAGAGGTCCGTCAAACGCGACCCATCGGGTCACCCATTTTTCCGACAGCGCATGGTGGCGATGCGCCTCTCCGGGCAGATAGTAGAAGACATCTCCGGGCAGGATCCGGAACGTCTCTTCGAAAAGGGTCAGTTCTCCGACCCCTTCCATTCCCCAGACGATCTCGGCAAACGAGTTCTTCAGCGCCCCCATTTCGGACACCTCTCCCGCGGAAAGAGTCTTCTCCCCCACCGAGAACAGATT
>DDJH01000227.1 GCA_002338895.1 Lentisphaeria bacterium UBA1829
GGCCCCAAGACCCGCGAGCTGTTCGGCGAGGCTGTGAAGTCCGCCAAGACCGTGGTCTGGAACGGCCCGATGGGATGCTTTGAAATGGACAAGTTCAGCAAAGGCACGTTCGGAGTCTGCGCGGCTGTGGCGGAAGTGAAAGCCAACGGCGGTGTGTCGATCATCGGCGGCGGTGACTCGGTTGCAGCGGTCAACAAGAGCGGCCTGGCGGACAAGATGTCCCACATCTCCACCGGCGGCGGAGCCTCTCTGGAGTTTCTGGAAGGCAAGGCGCTGCCCGGCGTGGTCGCTCTCAGCGACAAATAATAACGGAAAAATTTCCGATGAAGACGAATCCGCGGAGCAATCTGCGGATTCGTCCTTTTTCTTTTCTGGAAAGGAGGGTTGGAAAGAATGTCTGAAATCCGGTCGATCTGTGTCTATTGCGGTTCGAATCCCGGAAGGGATCCGGCGTTCCGGAGTGCCGCGGCGGAGCTGGGGGAGTATCTTGCCCGCAACGGAATCCGTCTGGTTTACGGGGGAAGCGACTGCGGGACCATGGGAATTGTGGCGGAAAGCGCGCTCTCTCATGGAGGAAGTGTCCTCGGGATCATCACGGAGCAGCTGGACAAGCTGGTCGGCAACCCGGCCCTGACCGAATACCGGGTTGTCCCCGACATGGCGACACGGAAGCGGATGTTTCTGGAGGAATCGGACGCGCTGATCGCCCTCCCCGGCGGACTCGGCACGGCGGATGAGCTGCTGGAAGCGCTCTCCTGGCAGACGCTGGGACTGAACCGGAAACCGGTCGCCCTGCGGAACGTCAACGGATTTTTTGACCCGCTTCTCGCGTAGATGGAGCGGATGTGCGAAGACGGCTTCCTCCGCCGCGAACAGAAGGAGCAGCTGATTGTGGAAACGGAACTTCCGATCCTGTTTTCCCGACTGAAACAGTTTGAATACCGTCTCATCAACAAGTGGAAATGCTGAAACGGCCCGGAAACAACCCGTTTTCCGATCGGCGGATTTGACTTTTTCTGAAGCGGGATGTATAATACACACTCGGAATGGAAGGAGAAGAACCGTTGAAACTGACACCGATCAACCTGAGCAGAAAAGGCAAAATCATTCTGGGAGCTCTGGTCCTTGTTCTCGGAATCGCGGTCGTTGTGTTTCTCTCCTGGTTTTCCTATTATGAACTGTTCCCGGGGAATGCGCGCTTCACGCTTCGCCATGTGGAGGTGAACAGCCGCGGATGGTGGAAGGGGAAAAGCGCCTATATCGCGGCGATCGCCGACTTGAAACCGGGGTCGACAGGACTGTTTCAGCTGAATCTTCCGGAGATCCGGTCGCGTCTTCTTCAGGAACCCAGCATTGAAAATCTCATTGTGGCGCGGAAACTTCCGGATACGCTGAGCTTCACGATTACCGAACGGATTCCGCGTGCTCTTCTTGGGAACCCGAAATCGCCGTTTGTACTGGACTCCAGCGCCGTGGTGATCCATCGGGACAAGTGCGTGAAGATCGACGGGAACCTTCCCGTCATTCAATATTTCCGGGAACCGATTCCGGCATTCGGGAGCCGATTTGACCGTCTGAAACCGTCGGTGGACCTGATTATAATCGTTTTNNTGATTATGCTGACCATCACCGATTTTCCGGAGATCCGGATCGGCTCCATCAATGCGGCCAATACCGATTATCTCCTGTTCAGCATGTACTATCAAAACGATTTCACACGCCTCTACCGGGTCTACCTTCCGGTGAAGGATATGAAAGCGGGGCTGACACATCTGATGGCGGCCATGCCGAGCGTACTGCGCCCGGGAGAGACCAGAAAAACCATCGATCTGCGCTATGAAGGCAGAGTGACCTTGAAATAAGATAAGATTCAACGTAGAAAAAAGGATTCAATTATGGCAAAAATTACCGTGATCGGCGCGGCCGGGCGAATGGGCCGTCATCTTGTCACAACCATACTCAGCACGCCGGGGATGTCGCTTGCGGGAGCGGTGGAACATCCGGCATCGGAATTTCTCGACCGGGATGCGGCCGTGGTTGCGGGGCTTCCCGCATGCGGAGTCAAAATCACCGCATCGCTGGAAGAGGCGCTGAAGAATGCCGATGCTGTGATCGACTTTTCAACGGGACCGGTCATGGAGAACGCGGAGCTGGCGGCCTCCAAAGGATGCCGGATCGTGATCGGGACAACCGCTCTGGGGCCGAAAGCACCGGAACTGCTGGCGGATCTGGCGAAACGAAAACAGGCGGGAATCGTGTTTGCGTCGAACTACAGTGTCGGAATGAATCTGCTTTTTTATCTTTCCAAAAAGGTTGCCGGGCTGCTGGCGGACTATGACGTGGAAATTATCGAAGCGCATCACAATCAGAAGAAGGATGCGCCGAGCGGGACGGCGGTCACGATTGCGGAAGGAATCTGCGAGGCCCGCGGACTCTCGTACGAGAAGGATGTCGTGCACGGACGCTGCGGAATGGTGGGAGCCCGGACAAAGACGGAGATCGGAATGCACGCGATCCGCGGCGGCGATATTGTCGGCGACCACACCGTGATGTTCGCGACAACAGGCGAGCGCTTTGAAATGACGCACAAGGCCTCCAGCCGGACAACGTTTGCGCGGGGTGCCGTGCGCGCGGTGGCATTCCTTGAGACCGCCAAACCCGGTCTTTATTCCATGCAGGACGTTCTGGGACTTCACTAAAATGGAATCGAAAAACGAGCCGGAATACACCTATCTTCAATGCGTGCTGGATGCGTGTGACGAACTGCCGCACTTCACGTTTGACCGTCATTCGACGGAGCCGTTCGGCGTTCTGGACTATCCGGAAGAGTGCAGGATCAAGGCCCTGGCGCTGAAACTGTTCTGGAAACGGAATCATCTGGCCGGGGTGCCGTCGGAACTGATTCCGGCTCCGGAACCGCGTCACTACCGGACGACCTCGAAGCGGAGGGTGGAGTGTGTCCGGAACAAGGTGCGCCTGCTCCATCTGGGGCACGGAGCGGGAAAGGAGATGCGCGGGAATCTGCAGTATTCCCTTCTGGAGCCCGATCTGCATCACAGAATTTATGAAGCGGTTCTGGAGCATCTTTCCCGTCCGCAGGGCCGTCTTGCGGCCCGGGAGATGAATTACTGCATCCTCCGCTCATCCGGCGAAAAGGTCTGTGTGATCTTCAATCTGGCGCGCCTCAATGCCGCGATCGTCCGCAGGCTGCGGACTGTTGCGGAGGAGCTTCATTCGGAAATACCGGAAATTGCGTCCGCATTTCTGTATCTGGACGAATCGCGGTCGAATTATTATCTGGAGGCGAAACGTCCGGTCAAATCCGTCGGCTGGAAAAAGCTGTTCGGCAGTTCGTTTCTGGATGTGACGCTGCCCGGCGGACGGCGTCTGCTGTATCCGCCGACGGGATTTTCCCAGGTCAACGGCCCGATGCTCCCGGTGTTTCTGAACACGGCGGAAGAACTGATCCGTCCGGAGGCGGATGCGCGACTCCTTGATCTCTACTGCGGATACGGATTGATCGGACTGCACCTTTTCCCGGGCGTTTCGTCGATGCTCGGAGTGGAAATCGACGGACCTTCCGTGGAAACAGCGGCGGCCAATGCGGAACATCTCTTTCCGAAACAGGAGATCCGTTTTATCCGTTCGGAGATCAGTCCGGCGCTGATCCGGGACAAATTTCCTCCGGCATCCGGGAAGGAACTGCTCGTTCTGGATCCGCCGCGCAGCGGAACGGCGAACGGAGTAATCAAAGAGCTGGCGCGGCGGAAACCGCTTCGTGTGCTCCACATTTTCTGCGGAACGGATACGATTCCGTCCGCTCTGGAGCAATGGACTTCGCGAGGCTATCAGCCGTCGCGGATTGTTCCTCTGGATCTGTTTCCCGGGACTCCGAATCTGGAGACCATGATTCTTTTTGAACCGGGCGAATCGGAAAGAGAGGAATCTTCAGCCCCCGTCCCGGCGAAAAAGGAAAAGGGAAGAAACAGAAATTTCCAGCGGAAACCGTCCAGGAGCTTATAATCACCAGAATCCTTTCTGAACAGTGTTCGCTGTTTTGCAGAGATTTATGCGGACACTGTTTTCCCCCTTTTGCTAAATGCGATCAGAACCCCCCGTCTAATCCTCCAGAGGAGTCAAAGAAATAGAGAAGAGTTTGGCTATCTTATCCGATGAATTACGTGCAATGAATTCAATATTTTCAACTTTTTCCGCGAGATTAATACAATAAGAAACTTGCTCCGGAGAACGTTTCAGCTGCTCAAGCTTAACCTTTTCCTTTCCAACCAAATAGTGACATGAAAACGATAATACAGAAAGATTCTCACCCCGAATTTCTATTCGATAACGCCCCTGAGCAAGTGGCATATACGGACCGTATTGAACACCGCCTTTCTTTAGAACGATTTGCTTTCT
>DDJH01000004.1:0-3926 GCA_002338895.1 Lentisphaeria bacterium UBA1829
AACACCCAGATGCTGCGGGACAACGGCCTCATGGAGAAATATCCGGAGGTCATCGCCGCCATGGGCGAAGCGGTGGCCCGGGGCGGCTTCGGCACCTCGGTCACGCCGGTGAGTCAGTTCTACTTCCAGCAGGCGTTCAACAATGTGATGTTCGGCCCCTGGAAGAAGATCGCCGAAGGGTACGGCAAGATGGTGCTGGGCTATTTCGGCCGCACGCCGGCGGAACCGGATCCGGAAATCGTCCGGATCGCCTCCGAGCAGCTCAAGCTGGAGCCGACCACCCGCAGTCCGCTGGACATCAACGACGAAAATCCGGCCAAAGGCCGCAAGGCCGCGATCGCCATGCTGAATGCGAACCAGCTGCCGATCACCGACGAAAACATCTTCATCGCCGCAAGCTGCAGCGAAAAAGGAATCCGTTTCCTGAAGGGCGAAGGTACCATCGGCGTGCGGAAAACCGATCGGAAACAAAAGCCGGAACCCACGGGCAGCCCCGCCGCCGCGCCGAAGTCGGACGCGGTCACGGTCACGCTGAACGGGAAAAACTACGCGGTCAAGATCTCCGGAAATTCCGCGTCGGTCAACGGCAGACAGTACGATTTCACGCTGGCGGACGGCATCGTCGAGGAGCAGCCGGTCCGTCTGGCCGCGATGGGGACGTCGGGGGATAAGTTCACCGAAGTCCACTCCACACTGCCGGGTGCGGTGGTCCGCATTCTGGTCAAACCAGGCGAGAGCGTCCAGGCCGGCCAGCTTCTGATGGTGCTCGAAGCGATGAAGATGGAGACCCCGATCAACGCTCCGGGAGCAGGCGTGCTGGCGAAGCTGGAGGTCGCGGAGGGAGAGCAGGTGCAGTCCGGCGCGCTCCTCGCCGTGATTCGGGGCTGACGGGAGGTGAGTCATGAATAGTTTTCTCGATCTGTTTCAGGGACTTGCCGTCATGCTCGCCTCGGATCCGGTGGTGGTCACGGTCCGGCTTGTTCTGGTGCTGCTCGGCTTCGCCCTGGTCTGGCTGGGGCGCAAAGGCATTCTGGAACCGCTGCTGATGATCCCCATGGGTCTGGGCATGGCGACGATCAATGTCTCCTCGATGTTCTTCGACCCGATCAACATGGCGAACAAGACGCCGGTGGATAAAACCGCCGTGAACAACCTCTTTCTCGACTCGACGATCAGCAGCAACGACCATCTGATGACGCTGATGCAGATCGACTGGCTGCAGCCGGTCTACACGCTGACCTTCAGCAACGGTCTCATCGCCTGTCTGATCTTCATCGGCATCGGTTCGCTTCTGGACGTCGGTTTCGTGATGAAGCGGCCGTATGTGTCGGCCATCATCGCGCTGTTTGCGGAGCTGGGGACATTGCTGGTGCTGCCGCTGGCGAGTCTGTTCGGGTACAATCTCAAGGACGCGGCCTCGATCGCACTGGTCGGTGGCGCGGACGGGCCGATGGTGCTTTTCGCCTCGCTGAAGCTCTCGCCCCATCTTTTTGTGCCGATCACCGTGGTCGCCTACATGTACCTCGGGCTGGCCTACGGCGGATTTCCCTATCTGGTCAAGCTTCTGGTACCGAAGAAGCTGCAGGCCATCGAGATGCCGCCGGACGATCCGAAACTGAAGATCACAAGCGGGCAGAAGCTGACCTTTGCGGTTGTCGCCTGTGTGCTGCTTTCGTTTCTGTTTCCGGTGGCGTCGCCGCTCTTCTTCTCGCTGTTTCTCGGGATTGCGATTCGGGAATCGGGGCTGGAAAAATTCCAGCATCTGGTCAGTGAAATCGTTTTGTATGGTTCGACTCTGACGCTGGGACTTCTGCTGGGAGTGCTTTGTGAAGCAAAGACGATCATGAATCCCAAGGTGCTGCCGTTGCTGATCTTCGGCATGGCGGCGCTGGCGCTCTCCGGAGTCGGCGGCATTCTGGGAGGTTATTTCATGTACTTCGTCACCCGCGGGAAGTTCAATCCGGTCATCGGCATTGCGGGAGTCAGCTGCGTGCCCTCCACCGCGAAAGTCGCGCAGAAGTGCGTCACCCGGGCGAACCCGAATGCGATCATCATGCACTACGCGCTGGGGGTGAATATCTTCGGCGTGATTACAACCGCGATCATCGCGGCCATCTACATCAGTCTGCTGCAGAATTCCTGAGGAGGTGTTCACTATGGAACAAGCATGGATCATTATGGGGGAAACCTATCTTCTGACGATTGTGATTTCGCTCTTCGTAGCGTTTTTGATTCACATGATGACGCTGCTCATCCGCCGGTTCGGCACTGCGGCCAAACCGTTGCCGGTCTCTGCGGAACAGGTCGAAATCTCCGAGCTTCCGGAAGATCCGGATGAACTTGCCGCGCTTGCCATCGCAATTGCGGCTATGCGGAAGGAGGGGGAAAAACCGCAAAGCAATCCGCGGTGATCCGCAAAGATTCCGTCCGGTTTCCGGCACATCGGAAGCCGGACGGACGCTCCATCGAAACCGTTCTGTCCGCAGAAAAGGAAACACCAGGATGAATCAAGTGCTGCCGCGCACCCTGCGGAGACATTTTCTCCTGGAAAGACCGGGCGCCTCCGGGAAAATAAGAAACTCATTCAGGCGCAATGCATCGGAAACTCTCTTCGGCGGAACATCTGCCGGCCTATTCATCGCACCACAGAAATTTCGGCGATCCCTTCCCGTTTGAAACCTCGGAAATCGCGCGGCATCCCGTAACGAGCGGAGTCTAGAAAGTGCAGTTCCATGCACTGCGGCCGCTGATGATTTTCCGCAGCAGAAATCCGAAAATGAAAGCGCTTGTCCCGGTTCCGGGAGATGCGGAACACAATGCAGGTGCTCCGGTGATCGCGGGGGAAACGTTCGGAAAAGGACGTGTCGCCGTCTCCGCCTGCATCATATGGTGCCAATTGCTCCACCACGGCATAGCAATGCGAAAACAGCCCCTCCCCTCTTTCCCTGTCCGAAAAAATCAATAAAAATTGAAAAAGGCTATTGACTTTTTCAAGAAAATGGTGCATAATATAAAAGTGCAAAAACATGTGCAAAAAAAAATTAATAAGGAAATCAAATATGGTGCGGGTCGGGCTTCAAATCCGATTTGAGGTGATGAATGTCATCAACAAGAATCCGTTGAAATCGGTGAAGCTGCCGTCTGCGCAGGAACTGGCGGACAAGTTCGGAATGTCCCGCCGCTCCGTGACCATGGAACTGAAAAAACTGGCGGAAGAGGGATGGATTATCGGAATTCATGGAGTGGGAACCTTCACCAATCCGGAACGTCTGATTTCCGCGCTCAACCTCCCGAGCCGGCGGATTATCGGGATCGGAATGCAGGACAGCCGTCAATACTGTTACGATGCCTTCTCCTGGCACGCACTCTTCAGCATGGGGCAGCAGATTATTCCGGAAATCGGGTATCCCCACTGTGTCCGCTTATCCAGCAACGATCCCGATATCACGTTCCAGGAGCTGAAGTCTCTGAATCTCGACGCCTTTCTGTGGGCATTTCCTTCTCCGCATCTGCATCCGGTGCTGAAACGGCTCTTCGAATCCGGAATTCCGGTTGTGACCTTCCCTCAGCGCATCCCGGGGGTCCCTTCTGTGGAAGTGGATTTCGAACGCTGCGGAGAGGCGATTGCGGAACATCTCCTTGCGGAAGGACGGAAGAACATTCTCTGGTGCGCATTCGACAAGCTGGAGGAACTGCGATTGAAAGGCGCGGAAAAAACCTTTCGGAAAGCAGGATATCCGATGGATCCCCAGCTCATTGTCCCGCAGATGAATGAACTGGAAGGTCGTCTGCGTGCCCTTCTGGAAAAGAGGAAGGTTCCGGAAGCAGTCGTTCTGCACGGAAACACCATCTATCTTGTGGGTGCACTGCTGGAGGAGTATGGAATCAGGCCGTTTGACGGAACCTGCCGTCTTGCAGCCGATGAG
>DDJH01000004.1:3975-13583 GCA_002338895.1 Lentisphaeria bacterium UBA1829
GGTGGTTCAGCATGTTCCCGGATTCCGGGGAATCGTCCTGAACTATCCGTATCAGGATATTTTCCTGAAGATGATCCGGCTTCTGAATGAGCTGTTTTCCGGGAAAACTCCGGAAATACCGGATAAAGCGGAAATGGAGATTCGTTTCATTCCATGAATTCCGGGTGTCACAATCATAAAAAAGGAGAGGAAAATGCAAAGATATTTTACTTTGATTGAACTTCTTGTCGTAATTGCGATCCTGTCAATTCTTGCCGGACTTCTTCTTCCGGCGCTGAATTCGACAAGGGGGAAGGCGCGCGACGTGCAATGTCTGAACAATCAGAAATCCATCGGGTTCGGACTTCTGGAGTATGACTCGCAATACGGATGCGGAGTGGATTTTGTCGTCGAACCGGAGAAACTTCGCTGGCAGGCCGCTGTGATCCGGCTGGTTCAGACGCAGAGATTTGATTCGGCGGAAAATCCGCAGTATGCCCATCTGGAAGAGATCAACGGAATGTGGCGGGGATGGGGAATTTACAACTGTCCTGCCCGGAACTATATGGACACGTCGGTACTGAAGGTGCATCCGCAGAACTATTCGCTCAACGAACTGATCCGCGGAAAGCCGTACAAGAGAACACGGATGCCCTCCCGGCGGATTCTGATGATGGACGGTGAAGTGACGCCGGGAAAAGAGACCGGACAGGCAACCGTCTCCAACAGCTCCTACGGGACATCCGATCCGGCGACCGGAACGCGGATCAGCTATTGCCACGGCAGCGGAACGGCGTCGATCGGACTCTTTCTGGATGGACATGTCTCCATTCTCAAACGCTCGTTTCTGATGCTCTGTTCCGTCAACGGCTCATCTCCGGACTTCTACTTCTGGCGTTCTCCGTCGGGAAGTCCGGCGGAATATTAACTCCAAAGGAAAGGATTGAAACTTATGAAACTGCTTTTTCCGACATCGGTCATACTTTCGCTCTGCGGCACGCTGATGGCCGCCCCTTCCCTGATCGGGAACGGGTCGTTCGAAGGAACGGAGATGCAGAAGGGGGCGAACTGGGGAACCCGGCATCAGTTTATCCGGGGAAAAGGACGTGTGGAGATCGTTGAAGAAAACGGCAACAGGGTATTGAAGGTCTCCATGGACGAACCGAATTCCACGGTCAAGGTTCTGGCGGGAAAAGTACGGTTCCGTCCGGACACCGCATACAGCGTCCGCTTCCGGTGCAGACGGCCGGACCGGACGACCTGGCCGAACCTGACCATCGTATACCGTCTGAAGGATGGACGATCCGGATCGGAACAGTTCCAGATCAATACCAAAAAGGTGAAGAATGAAAAGCCGGATCAATGGCTCGTTCTCGGACCGGAAATGATCGGAGCGACCTTGTGGCTTCCACCCGGAAGCGCTAAACGGTATGTCGGACTGCCGGATGGAAAAGTCTTTTTCGACTCGTCCGTCTTCGGAACTGAAGTTATTGAATGCGATGTGTTTCTGACGATTTCCGGCTCCCGTGAAATCCGGATCGACGATCTCTTCATCGAGGAAGATCCGCCGAAAACCCACGCGGCGCTGGCGGCGGATGCGGAAGCCGAACGCCAGCGTCTCCTGATCGACGCAACAGCAAAGGCCAATCGCGAACTGGCGGAAGCACGAAAAAAAAAATCCAAAATTAAACTGAATTTTCAGATCCCCCTGAAAACCGATTTTCCCCCTCTGAAAACCGATTTCAGCTCCTATCCCGACTCCGTCATGAACATCGCCTTTGACGGAGCACGGGTTCTCCGAAACGGAAAACCCGTCATGATGCTCGGCGCGGAAATGCTCGATCCCTACACCATGAAGATGTTCGGACTGGACTACTGGGTGAAATCCGCATTCCTGAATTTTCTGGAAGTCCGTCAGGGAAAAGGAGTTATGACTCTTTCCCCTCCCCCGCACTATCCGTTTCTGGAAAGTGAGCTGAAGCACTGTCTGAACAACGGGATCCCGGTCTGGATCGATCTTCTGACAGGAAACGGCGGCAGAGCGCGTCCGATCATGCAGGCCTTCCCCGAACTGTTCACAACCGGCGGACACTTTTTCGCCTGGAATCAGGAGCGTCCGGAAAGCCGCGCCATTCTGCGCTCGCTCTGGAAATCCGTTCTGGACCAGAGCCGCAAGTATCCGGTCCTGTTCTATGAGATGTTCAACGAGGTGGTCTATGAAGACAAATCGCCGGCCAATATCGCGCGCTTTCAAAAGGATCTGAAGGAAAAGTATCGGACGATTGAAGCGCTGAACCGGGCGTGCGGGACCGATTTTGCCTCCTTTTCCGAAGCCGCGCCGCAGGGATACAGGGGCGTGCAGGATCTTCTGAAGCCGCAGTCGGAAAACCTCAAGGCGGAATGGACCCGCTTCACCGAAAAAAGATTCGCGGAGATTGCGGATGAGAGCTATGCGTTTTTCCGCAAAGCGGTCACTCCGTACAGCAAAATCTCCTTTCAGTCGGTCTGCGGATTCCCGGATTATACGGATGCGGTGACCGATCCGGTCAACTCGTATCGGAAACAGGATTACAAGGGGTTGGAGATCACGGCGGTCTTCTATCCGCAGACGGGAAAAACCGATGATGAGGAGGCGATTGCGGCGGAAGCCCGCGCCACCCGGATCGTAAAATTCTTCCGCGGAATGGAACGGGAAAAACCGGCCTTCGACGGAGAGATGTCCATTTTCCCGGGAAGCGTGACCTTCACACAGGAGAATGTGGTCTCCGACTTCGGAAAGAAAATGAAATTCCGTCCGGGGGCGTATGGAAAGGAGTCCGTCGCCGACGATCGCGGGAGAAGGGAGAAATGGCATCTGCCGGACTATGACGATTCCGACTGGAAAACACTTCCGATTCCCTCCCTGTGGGGAAAATCCGGTTATCCGCAGTGCACCGTCGGCTACTACCGGGCGGATGTCACTCCGGAGAAGATCCCGGGACGGCGGATCTATCTGTGCGGCAGCGAACTTGCCGACCGCGCGGAAATCTATCTGAACGGAGAGCGGATCGGCAACACCATGCGCCACTTCGAAACCTTCACCATCGATGTGACGGAGAAACTGCGTTACGGAGAAAAAAACGTGTTCGCCGTCCGCATTGAAAACACCTATCTGCGCAACGGCTATTACTGGGGCGGAATCCGGACCAATCTGGTTCTGCTGGATACGCCGGGATATTCCAGCACGCGGTTTTCTCCGGAGCAGATGGATTTCCTGCTCTGGCAGAGAGCGATGCTCGGTTACAACGGAACCTGTCTTTCCTACTTCTACATGAACTGGACCGATCCTTCGCGGTGCGCGCTCCAGAATCCGATCTTCTTTGATCCGGCGATCTGGATGAAAGTGCCGGAAACAAAGAATCGAATCAATGATCTGGGAAGCGTGATCTATCCGAAACGACAGCCGGAGTCTCCGGTCGGAATCTGTTTTTCCCTGGAGTCCGCGCGCGGCTATGTCTCCTCGAAGCAGTATACGTCGACTGAGCGGAGCGAGGATTTCGACCGCTACTTCGCGGCATCCTCCTTCCTCCAGAGAGACACCGGCGTTTTCCCCGATGAGACTCTGGAAGACTATTCCCGTTTGAAAAACTATCGCGCAGTTCTTCTCCGTCTGACGGAACGCGTCTCAAAAAAAGCCATGAAGAATCTGGAGCGCTATGTCCGGGAAGGTGGAGTCGTTCTGGTCGACCGTCTCTCCCTGACCCGCTCCTCGTTTGACAACTCTCCTCTGGACGCCTCCGCTTTCCTGGGGGTAAAACGCGGAAAAGGGATCCGTTCTCCCGGCCATGTCCGGATCCGGGGAGAAAAAAACAGCGAACCGACCCGCCCGTCCGGCATTCGCGGACACGATCACTACGCCCCCCTTCAGATTCTGGACGCGGAAGAAGTCGCATGGATCGGAACCACGCCGGTCGCCGCCATCCGCCGGAGCGGGAAAGGCGCGGTTCTGACCATTTCCGCCGAACTGAGAATTCCCGGTCTGAAGAAGCTCTTCCGGCCACTTTTCGAGGAGTTCCGGATTCCGGCGGAGGTGAATCTTTCCGGCGCGGAGTATGTCGATGTCTATCCCGCGGCGAGCGAGGGGCGCCATCTGTTCGGACTTTTCAACTGGGGCGGAACACGGCAAGTCCGGCTTTCGGATTTCCGGCTTCCTCCGGGCGAATACCGTCTGCGGGATGCGGCAACCGGAGAGGAGATCCTCCCTCCCGGCGGCGGATCATGGAATGCCAGAACGCTGAAAGCCGGTTTCCGGAGAACGATTTCCAATTTTGTCCCCGCGCTCTTTCTCTTTGAACGGACCGATCTTGCACCGCTGAAGCTGACGGACATCCCGGCCGGACAAAAAGAGGCCCTCAAAAAATTCTGGGCGCCCTTCTGGAAGGACCCGGAAAAAGTCCGGAAGCGGATTCTCTGGTTCGGACGGACCCAGTATACTCCGATCCGGATGTCGTCCGCGGTCAAGATTCTGCACGACAGCGGAATCGCCGTCGACTGCCAGATCTCCCGGACCTTCGATTCCTCCACCGTTCAGGTGATCCGAAACGGCGTTCCCCTTCATGTTCCGCTGAGCGACTACGACCTGATCATCCTGCCGAACATGACCGAACCTCTGGCGGCCTCCCAGCTCTCCGCTCTCCGGGAGTATCTGAAAACCGGAGGAAAGAGTCTGCTCCTTCTGGGAACCCATTCCCGGGAGGTTCACTACGCCTATCCCGGAAAAAACCGCGAAGTCTTGAAGCTCGTCGGCGGAAATGCATCCTGGAATCCGGTTCTGGACGGGAAAAATGCCCGGTACGGCGATCCGTACTTCTTCCGGACCGGACAGATCCGTCCGCATGACGTCACAAAAGGGGTCCGGGAGTTTTCCTCTCTGGGATCCTGCGCGGTTTCGCTGAAGGGAGGTACGGATCTGGTCCTTTCCGAAAAAAGCGCAAAACCGGCCGGCAAAGCGGTCCTCTCCATCCGCGAAGAGGGATCCAGCCGGATCGCCCTCTTCGGAGACAGCGACTGGATCACGCCTCTCGGCCTTGCCTCCGCCGACAACGCCGTCCTCTGGAGCAATCTGATGGCGTGGCTCTGCCGCGTTTCCCCGCTCTCCGAAGCGGAGGCTCGCGAAGCGGCACATCTGCCGGAGTTCTGAGATGATGAGCGACCGTTCCTTTCGAGATCATCCTCTGTCGCGCGCCCGCTGGATCTGGCCCGGAGGAGAGCTGTATCTGCAGAACTGTCACGCGCAGTTCCGGTTTGATTTCCATTTGGACAAACTTCCCGGGCGGGCTCCGCTCTGTCTGACGGCGGATCAGAGCTACCGGCTGTATATCAACGGTTCGTATGTGTGCCGCGGTCCCGCGCGCGGATACCAGAGTTCCTGGCCGTTCGACGAACTGGATGTCGCCCCGTTTCTCCGGGAGGGACACAACTGGTTCTCCGTCGAGGCCTACAATCCGGGAATCGGAACCTTTCAGTATATTCACCAGTCCGCGGCCGGATTCCTCTGCGCGGCGGAGTGGGGAGAGGTGTCCATCCACACGAACCGGCGGGAATGGAAAATGCGGCGATCTCCGGGGAATCGTCCGGGGACGGCCCGTCTCTCCATCCAGATGGGCTTCCAGGAGGATTTCGACGCGGCAGAAGATGATCTCTCCTGGATCACATCCCCGGAGAGTCCGGAGTGGGAGATGAAGGATTATGAACTTGCCGTCAGCGAAATACCGTTCGGCCGTCCGCCATGGAGCTCGCTCGAACCACGCGGACTCCCCATGCTCCGGGAAAAACTCCTCTCCCCGAGCGGGATCACGGTCTACGGACAGGGAATCATGAAAGAGGGGTGGAGAACCTGCAAAAACATCGCATGGCACTGGGCCGGAGATGAGGAAAAAAGCGTCGTCCAATGGATGGATCCCGGGGATCTTCAGATGGAATCCGACGGGGAAAAACTGCGGTTTTCCGTTCCGCCAGCAATGGAGGGAGGATTCATCGCGGTCTGCGTGGATCTCGGAGCGATCCGGACGGGAAGTTTTTCTCTCGGACTGGAGAACTGTTCCGGTGGCGAAATTGCGGACTGTCTTTTCTTCCAATATCTGGAACACGGGATTCCCGAGACAAGGATTCCGGTCGGCAACGGAGGGCAGCTCGCTCTGGCAACCCGTCTCCGGACGGCCGAAGGAAAGTGCGGACGCGAATTCTTCTCCATCTTCGGCGCCCGCTATGTGGTCCTGATCTTCCGGGGATTCCGCCGCGCGGTCCGTTCGACAGTCTCATGGCGGAGTGCGGAGTACCCCTTCCGCATGAGAGGGGTGTTTTCCAGCTCGGACAGGGAACTTGACTCCATCTGGAATCTCTGCCGTCACACGCAGCAGATCTGCGCAACGGACGCCTACATCGACACCCCCTGGAGAGAACAGGGACAATGGTGGGCGGATGCCCGGATTCAGGCCCGGAACACAGTCTATCTCGACGGGGACCTCCGTCTCTTCCACCGGGGCATCGACTGCATTGCCGCGGAGACCGCCCCCAACGGACTGGTTTCCGGCGTGGCTCCCTGCCGGGGCGGCGGCTGTATTCTTCCGGACTTCGCGCTCACATGGGTCCTGAGCATCTGGGACTCCTACTGGCAGACAGGATCGCTGGAGATGTTTGAAAAACACCTCCCACGCATTCAGCAGATTTTCCATTATTTTGAAACACCGGAAAACCGGACGGAGTCCGGCGTTCTGAAATTTGATCCGTTCTGCTGGCTCTTTGAGGACTGGGCTCCGCTTCCCAAGGAAGGGTGTCCCGCGTTTCTGAATCTCTGGCATCTCCATGCACTGCGTCACTATGAGAAACTGCTCCGCGCATCCGGGCGCATACGGGAAGCCGACGCGTCTGCCGCAGAGTGTCGTTTTCGGGCCGATCTTCTGGAACAGACCTTTTTCGACAGAGAGGAAGGTCTGTTTCTCGCCGGACGGAGTCCCGATGGTCAGGCTCTCGGCGTTCCATCGGTCCACGATCAGGTTCTTGCGATTCTGAACGGACTCTGTCCGGATGCCTGGAATACGATGGCGGAACGGCGGATTCTTCCGTTTCTGCGCGACGAACCGCTCACCTGCGCACGCCCAAGCTCGTTCTGGTGCACCTACCTGTTCGATGCGGCGGAAGAACTGTCTCTCCGGAAAGAGACCCTTTCCTTTCTCCGGCGCCACTGGGCGCGGATGGTTCCCGGCGGCGGAACATGGGAACATCTGGAATGGAATCCGTCGGAAGGTCAATCCTGCTGTCATGCCTGGAGCGCGCATCCGGTTGTCCATCTGCCGAATCTGCTTCTCGGACTCCGTCAGCTGGCTCCGGCATGGCAGGAAATTTCCCTTCGTCCGGATCCGGAACTGCTTCCGGAGTCGGGCACCATTCGTCTCCCCCTCCCCCCGGGCGACCTGACGTTCTCCTGGCGGAATGGACAGTGGGACATCCGCTACCCGGGAAAATATCACCTTCAAACAGGAGAAAAACCATGAACAACCGCTGGGATTTGTGTGAAAAAGCCATTGAATGGCATCCCTTGCGCGATCACTCCTATCCTCACGAGGACCATCTGGAAATGAGCGGAAAGGAGCTCTCGCTGATTCTGAACTACGGCGTTTCCGAACAGGGACGGCTGATTCTGGAGCACCGGGCCGTCGTTCCCATGCTCCGCACCATCCCCAACAACACGGGAGGATCCTTTCAGGCACACCTTCAAAACGAGGACCTTCCAGTCCTCCGTCTCAACGGGAAAGAGGCGGAGGAGTATCCGGAACTCTTTCGCTTTGATGGAGTTATGACCATAGAAAGCCGAACATTTCTTCCCGGTCTCCGCATTCTCCGCGAAATCTATCCCTCCGACAACGACCCGATGTTCTTCCATCGGATTACGCTGATTCATCACGGAACGACCCCGGTCGCCGTCTCCATTTCCCCAGGCCGACTTCTCCAAACCGGACGCGGAGCAAACGGAGTCTTTCTTGTGGAAAGCCGGATCTCTCCGGAGACAGAAGAACGTCTCCTTCCCGGTTCACGTCTGATCCGTTCCGTCCAGTTTTCCATCCGGCCGGCAAACCGGAAAGCGAGCTTCCGAAGTCCGGAAGCCGAATTGCTGCGCCGCCGGGCAAGAGTGGCGGAGCTCACCGCTCCACTTCAGCTGAAAACCGGAATCCCCGAGCTGGATCTGGAATTCCATTTCTCCAAGCTCCGCGCAGGCGAAAGCATTTTCCGAACCCGGAGCGGACTTCTGCACAGTCCGGGCGGAGGCACCTATTATGCCGCCGTCTGGTGCAATGATCAGCTGGAGTACGCCGCCCCCTGGTTCGGCTGGACCGGAGATCCCGTTGCCGGAGAAGCGACCCGGAATGCGTTTCATCTGTACACGTCCTTCATGGGACCGGATGGACATTTCATCCCCTCCTCCATCATCGCGGAAGGGTTTGATATCTGGGAGGGACGGGGAGACCGGGGAGATGCCGCGATGTTCGCATATGGAGCCACCCGCTTTGCCCTTCTTTCCGGAGAGAGAAAAAATGCCCTGGATCTCTGGGAGTCCATCTGCTGGGCGCTGGAATACTGTCACCGAAGACGGAACCGGGACGGCGTGGTGCGGTCGGATACGGATGAAATGGAAAACCGTCTCCCGGCAGGAGACGCAAATCTTTCCACATCCACTCTTTATTACGGTGCTCTCGCAGGGGTTTCCGCGATTGCCGGTGCCCTGGGCATGACGGACAGGGAACGTCTGTTTCGTCAGCGGGCCTCCCGTCTGGCAAAGGCCATTGAGCGATATTTCGGTTCGGAGATCCATGGTTTCCGCACCTATCGGTATTATGACGACTGCAGAAAACTCCGCGCCTGGATCGGTCTTCCGCTTTGCATGGGGATCCGGAACCGGGCTGCGGAGACCGTCCGCGCGCTCTATTCCCCCTGGCTCCGCTTTCAGGACGGGCTTCTCTCGCAGGAGGGTGACAAGGTCTACTGGGACCGAAGCACCCTCACGGCATTCCGCGGAACCCTCGCAGCGGGTTTTCCGGAAGAAACCTTTCCTCTTCTGCTCGATTATGTCAATCGCCGTCTGCGCGGAGATCACGTCCCCTATCCGATTGAAGCATGGCCGGAAGGAAACAGGCGGCATCTTTCCGCGGAAAGCGCCCTCTTCTGCCGGATCATTCCGGAGGGACTTCTCGGAATGGCGCCCCTCTCCTTTGATTCCTTTTCGCTGGCGCCCGCGCTTCCGAACCAGATCCAGGATCTGGAGCTGAACGATATCCGCGCGTTCGGAACGAGTTTCGATCTCCACCTCTCCCCGAAAGGCGTGACGGTTCATCATGACGGAAAAGACCGGAACTTCTCTCCCCGGGGAGGCATCGTCACACTTCATGAAACCAAAGGACATTCCACGATTCATCCGTAGAAATGTCCTCCGCCTCATCTTTTTTCGTACCCCTCATCCGGCAGGGGAAGAGAAGCAGCCCACCCTATCCTTCTCTCCCGTACATCGTCAGAATGGAATCCATATCACCGAATGCCACCTGCCGGCCCTCTTTTAAAAGGATTCCTGTCCTGCACAAATCCTGGATCAGCTTCAT
>DDJH01000004.1:13592-13949 GCA_002338895.1 Lentisphaeria bacterium UBA1829
ATGAACAGGATGGTCCGTCCCTCTTCCCGGGAGATGCTGTTCATTTTTGCTATGCATTTCTTCTTGAATTCAAAGTCCCCGACCGCCAGCACTTCATCAATCAAAAGGATCTCCGTTTCCAAATGCGCCGCAACGGAAAATGCCAGACGGACATACATTCCGCTTGAATACCGCTTGACCGGAGTATCCAGAAATCTCTCCACACCGGAAAATTCCACGATCTCATCAAACTTCGCCCGGACTTCCGAACGTTTCATTCCAAGAACGGCTCCATTCAGATAAATATTCTCCCGGCCGCTCAGTTCCGGATGAAAACCGGTTCCGACCTCCAGAAGGCTGGAAACGCGTCCCCGTATT
>DDJH01000004.1:13954-15259 GCA_002338895.1 Lentisphaeria bacterium UBA1829
CCCTTTGTCGGCTCGGTAATTCGGCTGAGCAATTTGAACAACGTCGATTTTCCCGCTCCGTTGCGTCCCAGAATCCCGACCCGGTCTCCGGCTTCAATCTCAAACGAAAGATCATCCAGCGCATGGAATTCTTCGATATTCTCCTTCGTCCGGCGGGGACGGAACGGATGAAACATCCGCTCAACCACCCCTCTTCCAAGCACCGTGGCCGATTCGACAAAAGTGTCCCCTCCACGTTTCTGGTGGTTGATTTTATAATATTTGCTCAAATGTTCCACAGAAATAATCGGCTTCATCGTCTTTCCTTTTGACGGATACAGCAGCGACCCGTCATTCTGCGGCGGATCAAACACCCGCTCCCGCATTCCGGAGCAGAACTCCTGTCCGACACGCCATTCAGCTTCTCCGTCAATCCCATTTCAGACCAACTCCCCCTGTTATTCAAATCACATCCGCAAATTCCCGCTCGATGGAACGGAAGATGAAATACCCGCACACAAAAAGCAGAAGCGACACTGCCACGGACAGAAACAGCGAAGGCAGATAAAGAGGCGTTTGAAACAGTGCCCAGCGGATCCCGTCAATAATCCCGACCAGAGGATTCAGACTGAACCAGAANNCGCCAGCTCTCCGGAATCACCGTACTGGTGAACCCGACCGGAGAAATATAGATTCCGAACTGAAGCGCGAAAGGAACCACGAATCGGAAATCCCGAAACTTCACATTCAACGCAGACAGAATGTAAGTCGTTCCCAGCGACAGAAGGCTCGTCAGAAAAATAAAAAAGGGAATAAAGACCACCTCCCATCCAGGCAGGTACCTGTAATAGACAAACAGCGGAACGGAAACAAGCGCGGAAATCAGGAAATCGGTCAGACTGACCATCATACACGTCGACGGAATAATCAAACGGGGAAAATAAACCTTGGAAATCAGCTTGGAATTGTTCAGCAGCGACTCGCTCCCGATCGAAACCGTGTTGCAGAAAAACTGCCAGATCAGCATCGCCGCATAGACCGTCAGCGGATAGGGAACATCGTCGGATGGAAGATTGGCGATTTTCTTGAACACCACGGTAAAAACAATCATTCCCAGCAGAGGACGGATGATGCTCCAGGCGATCCCTATTGCGGTTTGCTTATATCGGACAATAATATCCCGCCAGGCAAGAATCAGAAACAATTCCCTGTAATGCCAGAGATCCCGCAGATACCCCGAATGAGGATGCCCGGCTCTGATCACAAGAAGATATTCTTCCGCACGGTATTTCATAATGCCCCAGCATATTTCCCATTTAAGAATTG
>DDJH01000122.1 GCA_002338895.1 Lentisphaeria bacterium UBA1829
TGGGGACCGCATCTGATTGATCAGGCTTTGCAGCTGCTGGATTCGCCGGTGGTTGATCTCTGGGCGGATGTCCGCCGCGTGGTCTCGATCGGAGATGGCGACGATTTGTTCAAAATCCTGCTCAAAGCCAAAAACGGCCGCCTCGCCGACATCGAGGTCACCGGGGCCAACACGATGCCCGGACGCGAAATGGAGATCATCGGCACCCGCGGAACGATCGTTTACAGCGACGGCAAAATCAAGGCTCGCTACATTGATCCCTCCGTGGAGTTGAAGGATCTGAAGCCGCACCCGGAAAATCCGCCGAAGAAGTACGGAAACTTCGACGAGACACTCTATTTCGTCGATGCGGAATACGAATCGCCCAAGATCTCCCAAACCGTCCTCTGGACCTATCTGTATGACGAGGTCACCAAAGGGATCCCCTCCCCCATCAAGCTGGAGGAAGGACTCGAAACGGTCCGCGTCACCGAGGAGGCGTTCCGGAAGAGCGGATTCGAACCGATTCGCAAGTTCCATTCGAAAGCATAAACATTCCGGAATTTCTGCCGGACCGGAACCGGATTGCGGGATTTTATTCCGCGATCCGGTTTTTTCATATCCCGGGAGCCGACGCGATTCGGGGGGAACGGATCGTGTAGAAAAGATGGGGCATGACTTTCCCGTCGACGATCTTGTCGTACTGCCCGGCGGCTGACATTCCAAGACGCAGAGCAACTCGGATGGAGCGAAGGTTGGTCGGACGGATATCGGCAATCACCGAATCGACTTTCCATCTATTGAACGCGTGGTCCAGACATGCCCGCGCGCCTTCAAGAGCATATCCGTTCCCCCAGAAGTCGCGGATCAGGATCCAGCCGATTCCGAGCATGCGTTTCCCATGGATTTCTTCCGAAAGCAGACCGATCTGGCCGATCGGGTGAAAAGAGTGTCTGTCGACAGCGAGCCAATATCCGTATCCCGCAGTCCGATAGCGGGAGATGTTGCGAAGGATCCATTCCCGGACCTCGTCGTCGGAAAAGGTCCGCTCCCATGCCTCCATCACGCAGGGATCCTGAAGCATCCGGCAGAGGATCGGGAAATCCTCTTCATTCATCTCCCGAAGGAAGAGACGTTCCGTTTCAAGAATCCGGTTTGGGCGGCGGGGTTGTTGTTCCATTTTTTCGACCAGTTCCTCTGTTGGCGTGGTTTTCTATAAATTGTCATCCTTTTCGGAAAATTCAACCTCGATAGGCAGAATATCGGATGAAGACCGGGGAAAGGAAGATATTTGGAATTAATTCCGGAATCGCCTTGAAAAAGCCCGGGTGCCATGTTATATGTTACCCAACGACAACAAAGACAAAGGAGAAAAAGCATGAGTGGAATTTTAGGTGCGGCCTCGGGAGGGATGCTGGCCGGCGGGATCATTATCACGATTTTCCTGCTGTTCATCCTCTTTATTGTTCTGATCGGAATTGCGGCACGGTACAAGAAGTGCCCGTCGGATCAGGTTCTGGTGATCTTCGGTAAGACGAGGGGGGACAAGGCGGCGCGATGCATTCACGGCGGCGCGGCATTCATCTGGCCGGTGATCCAGGATTATGGTTTTCTTTCGCTGCGTCCGCTCCAGATTGAGGTGAGTCTGTCGGGAGCGCTGTGCAAACAGAATATCCGGATCAATGTGCCGTCGGTCTTCACGGTGGGGGTCAGCACGGACAACTCGCTGATGGGAAACGCGGCAAACCGTCTGCTCGGAATCTCCCAGGAGGAGATCGCGGATCTGGCAAAGGACATCATTTTCGGACAGCTGCGTCTGGTCATCGCTTCCATGACGATCGAACAGATCAATTCCGACCGCGAAACGTTTCTGCGGAACATTGAACAGAATGTCGCCGAAGAACTCAATAAAATCGGTCTCCAGCTCCTCAACGTGAACATCACAGACATCACCGATGAGAGCGGATACATCGACGCAATCGGAAAACGCGCCGCGGCAGAGGCGATCAACAAGGCAAGAATCGACGTCGCAGAAGAGGAACGCAAAGGCGGAATCGGTGAAGCGGAGGCCCGGAAGGCTCAGCGTATCGCCGTCTCCCTCGCGGAAGCCGAGGCGCAGACCGGCGAAGCAAATGCCGACAAGGAACGGCGTATCGCTGTCAAACTTGCCGACGCCGAAGCGCAGACCGGCGAAGCAAATGCCGATCGCGACCGCCGTATCGGCATCAAACAGGCGGACGCTGCCGCTATCGAAGGCGAAAACGTCTCCGCCATCGAAATCGCCAAGTCGAACTCAAACCGTATCGAACAGGAAGCGGAGGCATACAAGGTCGCCGAAGTGGCAAAGCGCGTCGCCGAGGCCAAGATCAAACAGGCGGACTATGAAGCCGAAACCATCGCACAGGTCGCCCGCGCGAAAATGGAGATGGAACGTCAGAAGGCTGAAGATATCGTCAAAACCGAAATTGAAAAGGAACAGACCGTCATCCGCGCCGAAGCGGAAGCCGAAAAGCTCCGCCGCGAAGCAAAAGGCGAAGCGGATGCCATCTATCTCAAACTCGAAGCCGAGGCAAAAGGTAATTTTGAAATCCTCAAAGCAAAAGGCGATGGATTCAATCAGATTGTTTCCGCATGTGGAAATGATGCCGATGCGGCTGCTAAAATGCTCATGATTGAAAAGCTCGAACAGATCGTTCAGCTCCAGGCCGAAGCCATCCGCAACATCAAGATCGACAAAATCACCGTCTGGGATGGCGGAAACTCCAAGGATGGGAAAACCGCAACTTCCAATTTTCTCAGCGGCATGATCAAGAGTCTTCCGCCGCTGCATGATGTTGCCAATATGGCCGGTCTTGATCTGCCGGATTATCTCGGGAAAGTTCAGGAATCGGCCTCCTCCGGCACGGTCTCCGGGAAAGAGAAGGCGGAAACAAAGTCGGAGAATAGTACAGAAGTGAAAACCGCGTAAATTTATCGCGGAATTTCGATTCGGGTGCGAGAAGGAAAAACCTTTTGAGGAAAGGTTCTTTCTTTCTCGCGCTCTTTCTTTTCCAAACCTTTTTCCACGGACGGGCCTTTTCCGGCGACGGGCGGAAAGCGGAATGAGCGGAAATGCGGGAGTTCGGGGGCAGGAAGGAAAAATCTTTTGGAGAAAGGTTTTTTCCTTCTTGTGCTCTTTCTTTTCCAAGCCTTTTTAAGGAATCATCTGGCGAACCAGGGGAAGGAGAAAGGTTCGGCTGAAAGAGTCAAGTACAGGTCTTGACCAGTCCGGCATCTCCGCATCGTTTGAAAACAGGAACGGCATCAGGAGGTACTGGGGAAGGTATGCACCCCGGATTTGTTTTCCCGACTGGAATGCGGCCGCGATGCAGAACTGCTCCGTACCGTTGTTCAGCTCAAAAAGAGGAAGGACGGCGGGATCGTCTGTTCGGATTGCAAGGCTGGAAAACGGTTTATTCCAGCCGTTGGCCGTATTCGGGTTGGCCCGGAAAGAGTAGGACTTCTCCGGAAAGTGGCGGGCAAGCGGTCCGGCGGGGATTATGCGCATTTGTCCGATGAGTTTCTCGTGAGCTTTTCCGTAAGTTGAGGTCACCGGAATTGCCGAATCCGGTTTCCGGGAGCAGAAGGGGGCAAGACCGGTCAGGTTCAAGTCCGAGCGTCCGCCGATGACGAGGATGCGTCCGCCCTGATCGACGTATGTCTTCAAAGTCCGGACCGCGAACCCGGGAGCACCTCCTCCGGTGCAGAGGATGACAAGGGGAAGTGTTGTCGGAGAGAGTTTCCGGGTTCGGAGATCGAACAGCGGAATCGCCTCCACTTCCATTCCGCTGTTTTGCAGAGTCCGGCCGATCATCGCAAGAATGAATTTGGAACCGAAACCGAGAAACGCCTGATCCATCGCATATGTGGCCTCGCACACCAGTCCGATTTTCTTCGTTTCAGGAGAACTTTTCCCGGTATTGAACAAACCGGCGTAGACCGCATCCGTCCGGGGGTCGCGCCGGGCGATTTTTTCCCCTTTGCGTCGTTCATATTCCGAATAGAGGGAGAGTTTCCGCTTCCCTTTCGGGAGTTTGCGGCAGGCGCGGATTTCCAGATCGGAGGCGGAAAGCCCCGCATCTTCCCCGGAACGGGCAAGACGCCAGGCCGCACAGATGGCGTTGACTCCGATCCGGGTCTGATACGCCGCGACATCGGCCATCGCATCCAGCGCCGCATCGGACGGGGAGCCATCGGGACGGGTGGATACAAGTCGATCCTCCCGGGCACACATGAATGCGTTGCTGTCGATCTCCTCCAGCATCAGGGAGAGAAGGGTTTCGCGCAGGGATTTCTGTCCGCCATCCGGATGGAATCCGGCAAGACGGGCTGCGAGTTTTTCCTTGAAAACGGAATTCCCGCGCATGTTGGAAAGATCCAGTTTCAGCTTCGGATAGCGGACATGGTCATACCGGGTGTAGGTCAGAAAATGGATCAGGGGGCCGTGATTGAAGGCGCTGGTGTCCGCCAGGCTGTGCAGCAGGACTCCGGAAAAGAACAGTGCGGCGGGATCGTTCTTCTCCCGGAAGGCGCGGACCAGAAGCAGAAAGGCGGCGGCCCGTCCGCTTTCAAGATGGAATTTGTAATAGGTCTGAATTCCGCACTCGTTCAGGACGCGGACGGAATCCGGACCGATCATCCGGAGGATTTCCTCTCCGATCCGGGCGGAGGAATCGGGAGAATGGGCCCAGCGGTTCCGGAACGTTTTCTGGTCGGCCGGGATCCAGCGGGAGGAGATCTCCCGGGGAAGATACTGCAGGACCAGCTGTGCGTGATCGGTATGTCCGCCGCCCCATCCGAAGAGGGACAGAGTCAAGGGGAGAAGACAAAAAATCAATCCTGTTTTTTTCATTCTGATTTACTCCTGGTTTGTGTGGAACTTGTCGGGTTGTCCTCTTCGTCCTGGAGCTGGAAAAGGGCGGTGTCTCCAGACTCCAGAAACAGGGTGATCCGATCGGAAACGACGGTCTCTCCGGCCGGGATCAGGGGAAGAATGCGCCGGACATTCGGAAGAATCACCGGATGCTCTCCCCGGTATGCGGCATGAACGGCCAGATACGAACGGGAGACAAAAACAGCGTCGCCATCCGGATTGTAGCAGTGAATCCCGCTTCGGACGCAGAAATCCCGGATCTTCTCTGCGGTGACGGGAACTTCGGGAGAGAGGACCAGAACCGGGATCCCCTTTGTCCGGCAAACGGCGATGGCTCGCTCGGCTTCCGGCGTCGGGACCGGCAGGAAAAACAGAGCGGCCCGGTAGCGCTCCACGGTCCGGTCGAAATCGCTCATCAGATAGAAATCGAACGGAATGCCGCTCTGCACGATCGCAATGCGTCCGCCGGAGCAGCAGGCGGAAACCGGTGAATCCGTCTGAGCAAAGCTCGTTTCGTCAATCCATGCGGCACACTCGGCGACACTCTCCCGGCTGGGGTCCTTCAAGGCCGATTCGGCGATGGTTCGGAACAGCTTCATTTCCCGCATGATTCCCGGGGAATCGAACCATCCGCCCCACATGTCGAACCACCAGGAAGCGTGTCCGCCGGTCAGCTGCTGAGCGAAGTTCATGCGGAGGATCCCGAGGGAGGCGGCCTCCGTGGAAGGACCTTTCCAGACGGGGGAATCGTAGGTGTTCTCCCGGCAGATTTCGGGATGGCTCTCCCGCAGCAGTCTGGTCCGGAAGGTTCTCGTGTCGTACTCGACGAAGTACAGTTTCCCGTGCAGTTTCAGGGAATCGACGGGAAGCATGTAGGGCCACCCCTTTTCCGGACTCCGCCGCGTGATGTACGACGCGGGGGAACAGATGAAGTCCAGATCCGGGCACTCCAGAAGAATCTTCAGCGCATGATGATTCGACTGCCAGAACGGAACTTCAAAGGTGTAGCCGTAAAAACTGCCGATGACCAGTCTGCGTCCGGTCTCCGCCTTGGCGACGGAGGCGAATTCGGCAATGGCTTCTGCGGCGGCCTCGCTCAGATAGCGCCGGAAGGCGGCATCGTCCGATGTTCCGGGATATCGGCGGGCGAACTCCGAGCGGGCGGCGGGACCGATGCTTCCGGTCTGATCGTAGCTGAACCACTCTTCGGTGTTTCCGTCCGCCAGCTGATAGCCGAACAGGTGATCCCGGAAAGACGAGCCGGAAACATGGGAAAGAAAACGGCGGAGAAACTCCCGGGTCGTCTCTCTCCATTTCCGCGACGAGAAACAGCAGCGGCGCGGACCTCCTCCGACTCCGGTATCATTGCACTCCTCCGGATTCTCCTCCTCCCACCACGCGGGAAGCGACATGTTGATCCGCGGAAAAATCAGAGCATCCGGCACCTCCCGGAGAATCCGTTGAACCGCCCGGTCGAACAGGGAGAAATCCGCCTCTCCCCTGCGGGAGAAAATTCCCGGAGAAAAGGGGGAAATTCCCGTAACCGAATTGATCCCCCGGTCGCCGAAATAGACGGCAAGGGAAAACAGACGGTATCCGGCCTCCCGGAACGAGCGGAAACACCCCTCCTCATCGAAATAGGTGACATACGCCATTGCCGGCACCTCCCGTCCATTGATGAACAGGCTCGGAACACCGCCGGACCGCGCGACTTCGGAATGGATCATTTCCTCTTCTCCTCCCGCTTCAGATTGGACAGCATCTGGAGAACATCCGGCTGATTCGGATTCATCCGCAGAGACCGTTCATAGACCTCGGCCGCCTTCTCCGGCCGCTCCAGTTTCTCGTAACACAGTCCCAGACTGATGTAGGATGCGGGATGCTCCGGATTCAGAGCGATCGCCTTCTCATACAGCTGCACCGCACGGGTTAAATTGCCGCTTTTTTCCATCTTCTCCGCCTCGGCGAGGAGTTTTTGGAAGAGAACCGGATCCGTCGTTTTCACGCGGGAGGGCTCTTTCGGCTCCGTCTTCCGGAATCCCCGTGTCACCGCAAACACAAGCGGGACCCCTTTCTTCCGGCTCCGGAACCGCAGATTCCGGATCGTTCTTTCCGGGAAGGGATTCATCCAGAGTGTCTTGTAAAGACTGCGCGGACGCTCCTCCTTTGCGGAATCCTGCTTCCAGGCAAGATCGGTGAACGTATCGGACACGTTGTGGAACGGCTCTTCCGGATTGGACGCCCGCCAGTCGCGCAGATTCTGTTCTCCGACCATCCGGATCTCCTGCGAGGATCCGTCATCGTACTCCACAAAGATCGAATAGTGGTGCTGGCGGCTGGTCCACGCGCATGTATGCAGGACATACAAGGCATCCGCCTTTGCCCGGACCGGAACGACGCATTCCGTCTTTCCCCCCTTCCGATAAAGAGACTCCAGCATGAAGCACGCCTGCGGAAGCCGGATCCGGAACGGAACGCCCTGAAACGAATACACGCCCGATTTCCGGTACGGGAACTGGCGGAGATCATTCTCTTTTCCCTGATCGGTCCATCCGCCTTTTCCATCGTCGGGCAGATCATCGGTGAGGGTCCGGTCCAGAAGCGGGTCCATCTCCACCGGCTGGAACGTCATCTCCTCCGGCGAGGGCCATGAAAGAGCGGCGTTGATCCGGACTCCCATTGCGGTCAGCAGTTCGGAGAAAATCCGTTTTCCCGCATCCCGAACCAGAGGATTGTCCAGCGGGAAATCCATCGTGGTGAACAGAAGATTTCCGCGGACTGCGAAGAAACCGGGACAAGTCAGGATCCGGGCCCCTCCGGTGATCTCCTGTCTCCCCAGCGGGGCGGCCAGGAACTCCCGCTTCCCGTACATATCGCGGACATCCCCTTCATGAATGATCCGTTTCTGCCGTCTCCAGAACAGATCGCCGTTGGTTATTCCCGCAAGGCGCGGATCCTCCGCGATCCGGAACGCCCGTCCCTGAAGCGCCTCCGGAATCCGGTCGTTCAGCGTGATGCCGAACTGGGCGCTCGGATTCAGCACCAGCACCTTTCCGGGGAACTCTTCCAGAATCTTCCGCTGCGCACGGGTGTATGCGGCGGACCCGTCCACAATCAGAGCGGAAAACGCGCCTGCCGATTCCAGTGTCGTGTGTTCAAAGGCGACATTCAGCGCCTTCAGGAACTCATCCAGCTTTCCCGCTGCGCCAATCACACCGGCTATTGCAAAACGCTCCTCCGCTTTATACTCCATGATATTGTTGTACAGGATGCAGGCGACCGGATTCTTCTGAAAATCGAACTCCAGCCGGGAATACAGGAACCGTCCTTTTCCGTACGGGACCTCCAGAAGAGCGGAGTAATTCATTCCCTCCGGTCCGCCGCACTCCAGAAGCGAACGGAAATTGCCCTGATGCGGCTTGGCAAAACAGCCGCTCCCCGTCCGGTGATCCGGATAGAAAAAGCTCAGCTGCTCCATCCGCAGTCCCCGGAACACGGGACTGTCGGGGTGGAAGGTGAAATTCACCGACGCATTCCGGGAGGTGACCTGCGGACATCCCGGCAGAAACGAAGGATAGTCCTTTCGCGGCAGAATCAGAATAGTCGCCCCCTGCTCCGCCTTTCGGAGGAGGGACTCCTTCCGGGAACGGATCTCCTCGTCGGCCGCAACGACCAATCCGCTCTTCAGCGGAATCGGATCGTAGAAATAGAGCGTTTTCCGGACCGGTTCTGCCTCTCCGAACCGGACTTCCAGCGTGTAGACCCCCGGAGTGGAGAGATTCAGGCGGATGCGGCGGCGGAAGGTCACGCCGTAATCGCAGGTGAGGAGTTCGCGTTTCTCTTCGACGGTTGTTCCCCCCCTCGTCAAGGTCCAGGAAAACGGAAGGGTCTCCTTCTTCATCGCATCGTGAAAGAGATTCAGATCGAAGAAGATCTCCCTTCCGGTGAAAAAGGAGTTGTACTGCTGGAGAAGCACGACGGATACCGGGGGCACCACCTCCCGGATCGATTCATCCCGGTAGACCTTCCACGGGGTGATGATGGAAACGCCGGCATCGCGCTGCCCTTCCGCCATTTTCCGGTTGAGAAGGGTGTGGGTGGCAAAGACCTCTTCGGGATTCTCATAGATCCGGTCCCCGACGTAAGCGGTCATTCCGTGCGGCGGGAGATAATACTGGATCCAGCCGGTCTCGTTGACAACGATCGGCTTTTTCCCCCATTCGACAGGACTGCGGCCGCGGACGAGCGGTGTCGTTCGGATCATCCCCTTCGGCACCTTGTCGCCCGGCCGGAAAGGATCCCGGAAGAATCTCCAGTAGAACATCTCCGGCGGATACACGTCCGGAGCCTTCAAGGGCTGGAGCGGATAGTGGACGGAAATGAGTTTCAAAAGTCCGTGCAGATCCAGATCGCCTCCGCATTCGGTGAAGCGGGTCGGATCCGCCTTCTGCACGGCGGACGCCAGAGGAGCCGTCCGGCGGAAGTGGAGATCCTCCGAGGAGGCGAAGAGCTCATTGCCCGTGTACCAGGTGAAGATGCTGGGATGATTGAATTCATAACGGATGGTCTGAAGATTGTTGATCCGGGTGTTTTCCCAGAAGAGATCGCTGGTGAATTTCTGCCGGGCCGGGCCGTGCGGAACCGCCATGCCGTAGGTGAGGAGAATTCCCTCTTCATCGGCGATGTCGGCAATATGGGAGTCTCCGTAGACATGGCGCAGGCAGCGGTGTCCTTCCGCGATCAGCTCCAGAATCCGCGCGCGGACCCTATCCCGTCGATCCGGACGCATGAACGAACGGTACCAGGTCGACTGAAACGCCTGTCCGGGAAAACGAACCACTTTCCCGTTCCACAGGAGATTCATCCCCAGTGGCGGANNCGGATCTCCCGGAATCCGAAACGGGTGTTCCGAACATCCGCCACTGTCCCGTCCGGCGCATACACCGTGCTTTCCAGACGGAGAAGCGGAAACGAATCCGGTCCCCACAGAATCGGATTCTCCCAGCGGACCGATTCCCCGAAGGCGGGAACCACCTCCCGCTCCCGGTGGTAAACCCGGTTTTCCAGACGGAACCCTTTCGGGAGATCCGCTTTCACAGAAATCCGTTTCCCGGTGAAATCCGTGATGACCTGCGGCATGTCCAGAGAGAATTCCGGCGTGCTCTCCAGATAGATCTCGCTGAATCCCGGCATCAGATGATTCATCGCCCGCATCTCCGCCTCCGGATTGAAGGATTTCTTCCGCAGATTCTCCTGAATGGAGCCGGCCATCCTGCCGCGGGCGCAGATCAGAAGGGTGTTTTCGCCGTCGCGTTTGAGTTTATCGGTGATCTCCAGTTCAAACGGGGCATACGCCTCCTGGACGCCGTGCCGGTAGACCAGGCTCCCGTTCAGATAGAAATCCGCCTCCAGAGCCAGACGGGAGACATGAAGGAAAAACCGTTTCCCCTCCTTGGCAAATACCGGACGGAACTGTTTCCGGAAGAAAACGATCGGGGTATCCCACGTGCATGGAAGGTCCGTTTTCCGGAACACCGCTCCCGGAGGCGGACTCTTCTGAAGAGTTCTTGTTTTCAGCGTTCCGTCGTCCGGGATTTCCGCGATCTCCCAGCCGGTGTTCAGGTGCTGCCGGAAATGCCGTCCGCCCGGAGCCTCCGGACCGTCGGCAAGGAAGGAGTAGCCGAAAGAGCGGGAGGTCCCATCCGCCTCGGTCACCTCCACGGAGGCGCGGTACTGGACGGAGTTCCCGGATCGGTACGGCAGAAGAATCTCCCGTTCCTTCTCCAGACGGAACGAAACAGTCCGCTCCGCCACCGGCGTTCCATAGTAGTCCATGATCCGCATCCGGACGGAAAGCTCCCGCGCTTTCCCGCTCAGATTCCGGAGACGGAAGCGCAGACGGTGCGCATCCAGTCCGGATCCCCGGTCCGATTCCATCTGAAGAAGCTGATTCTTCTTCGGCGAGGGCAGACGCAGCGGAAGGTTCTTCCGAGGAGTTTTCCGGATCTCCAGCGCCTCCACCGTCCCGCGCTGCTGTTCGGCAAGCGAGATCACATCGTCCTTCCGGACGCGGTGCGGCTGATCGCTCTGCATCGTCACAAAATACCTTCCGCCGCGGTATTGGTACGCACTCGCCCGGGAACAGGGAATCAGACGGCCGTTCAGATACAGCGAACGCGCCAGACGGTCCGATCCGTTTTTCCCCGTGTCGTAGGAAAGAGTGATCCAGCAGGGCTCCTCCTGAAGCGTCTCTTCAATCCTCCAGCTCCGCACGCCGTTGAGTTCCCGGAGCTCCGCGGCCGGATATCGGAGGAACTCCTTTGCTCCCGCGGAAAAAATCACACAGCCGGCAGTCAGCGCAGACAGCAGACGATTCTTCATTGTACATCTCCTTTGATGGAAACGGAAAATTCAGCCTTGGCCAGATTCCATTTCATTTTTCCTGTATTCCGATCCCGAACCGCATAGGAGACCATCGCCGTGAAATAGAGCTCTCCCGGACGATGAGCTTCGCAGGGCGGGAGTTCCCGGCGGATTCGGGAACCTTTCTGTTTGTTTCCGCTCGGAGTTCCCGTCTCCCCTTTCTCCCGTTTTCCGAGGTTGACCTTGTATTCGAATTCCAGAAGGGTCGGCTGAAGTCTCCGCACCCGGTCGGGATACTGGACATAGACGGTTTTCCCGGCAAACTGCGTTTTTCCCCGTCGGGCGGAGGCGAAATCGGCGCTGTTCCAGATTCGGGAGCCGATGTCCCGGTTGACGATGTTCGCCGGATCCTCCCGGACCTTCCCGACGATCTTCAGAAGGAATTCGGGGCGGCGGGTGGAGACGATCGGAAAATCACGAGTCCATGTTGCCCCATG
>DDJH01000198.1:0-774 GCA_002338895.1 Lentisphaeria bacterium UBA1829
CTTCTGCCGGCGTTGAATTCCGCCCGGGCAAAAGGGCAGGCGATTCGGTGCACGTCCAATCTCAAGCAGATGGGGACTTTAGTGTTCCTGTATGCGGAGGCGAATGACGGGTATGGAATCCCGTTTCAGGATTCGCCGGCGGGAATCGGTTACTGTGTCTGGCCGGATTTTCTGATGCCGTATCTGAAGCCCGGGGTGGAGATGAAAGCAGGCGGGTATCGGATTTATGTCGACTCGGGAACGGGAAAGTATATCCCACGGGATATTTTTGCCTGTCCGGGGGTCGGCAATCCGGTGGTGGACAACGGAAAAAAGGAGATCAAGCATTACGGGATGAACAAGTATCCCTCTTTGACGGAACCGTGGCAGCTGCCCTCCCGGCGGATTCTGCATACGAAGCGTCCTGCCGCGAGGTCCTATATTGCGGATGTGTTCCATCCGGAGAATTATACGTCGAGCGGCGGAAGATGTTTCCGGTATGAAAATGTGCAGGAAATGCCGTTCCTGCATCTGAGCAGGAACAATATGGTGTTTGTCGACGGACATTGTGAAGCGCGGAGATTCCAGTCGATCCGTCCCGCTTACTCTGCCGGAAGCAACGATTTCTGGGGAGCTTCCTCTACGGAAAACTGAGAAAGGAATGGGTATGAGAACGATTGGATTTGTCTGGCTGTTTCTGAGTTCGATTCTGCTCTTTGCGGAATCGTATGAGCTCTTTCCCGCCGGAGTCTGGAGTTTCGGACGGTATGGAAATGCGGAAGTGGTCAAGCGGAT
>DDJH01000198.1:784-23798 GCA_002338895.1 Lentisphaeria bacterium UBA1829
GCGGATGGATTCTCAGCGTCCCGCTCTCCAGGTCCGTCTGGGCGGAGTGAACAGTTTCCGTTCGGGGGCGGCGGTGCTGGGGGGAAAGACGTTTGCCGCCATCCCGGCGAACGGGGAATTCAACTGTCTGACGTTGACCTTCAAGGGAAGCGGCAATCCCGGCGAATTCGTGATGCTGCTGNNACGGCGGGGAATGGTGCTGGAACGGAGTGCGCTGGCAGGGAAGCGCGGCGATCTCTTCCTCCGTCGACTGCTGGCAGACGCGCGTTTTCCGGTTCGAGGATTTCCGTCCCACCAACAAAAAGGCAAAGGGGAAAAAACCGGATCCGCATCGTCTGGAGAAGATTGATCTGGCCATCGGAAAACGTCTGGATGATCCCGCGGTGCGGCGGGCCGATTTTCTGCTGGCCCGGCTGGCGCTGGAGAAGGATGCCTCTCCCCGTATGGAGTCTGTTGCGGACTCCGGAGAAGCGGAGGAGATGTTCGCGGTGTCCGGAAAGAAGGCGGAGCTCCCGGCGGGAGCCGTCCTTCGCAGAATCCCGGAGCGCGAGTTCCGAAAACCCGCGTGGGTGGACTGGGATCTGCGCAACGCATGGCAGAACCGCTCGGAACGCCGGTGCGAGGTTTCGCTGAACAACTACTGGCAGTTCCTTCCGGTTCCGGAGTCGAATGCCGAGCGCCTGAGCCGGACGGATTCCCCGATGCCGAAACGGAAGGCGATTCCTCCGGCGGACGGCTCCTGGCTCTATGTGCTTGTGCCGGGGACATGGGATACGCAGAGCGGAACGGATCTGGTGGATGCGGAGCGGAAAAGGGTGGAGAAATTTCAGAATGTCTCTCTTTCCAATTTTGCGCAGGGGTGGTACCGCCGTTCGCTGAATATCCCGGCGGAATGGAAGGGAAAACGGATTCTGCTGAAGATGAATGCGCTTACCGACCGGGCGCAGGTGTTTGTCAACGGGGTTCCGGCCGGAGATGGGGTCCGGTCCGCCGGAGTGGTGGATCTGACGCCGCATCTGATGNNTTCCCGTTTGCAAAATCGCATAAGAAGTATCAGCAGTTCAAGGAACATCCGACTTGCGGAGACTGGTGGTTCGGATGGCACGACGGACCCGGTTTGTCCGATGATGTTTCGCTTCTGGTGCAGCCGGAGATGGAGGTGCTGGACGATTTGCATATTGTCTCTTCGGTGGAGAAGAGGGAGCTGTCGGCGGATGCGGTGTTCGAGAACCGGAGCGCGCGTCCGGCGGAGTACTGTTTCCGGGCGGCGGTGTTCGACGGGGAAAAGGAACTTCTCCGCTTCCCGGAACGCAGAGAGAAGATTCCGGCGGGAAAGGGGAAGCGTCTCCACCTCCGCACGGAATGGAAGAAGGGTGAGTTCTGGACACCGGAAAATCCGAAGCTCTACCGTCTGGTCTTTTCGGTTTTCCGCGACGGGGTCCTTCTGGATCAGGTGAGCGACCGGTTTGGATTCCGGGAACTGACGGTCCGCGGTTCGGATTTCCTCCTGAACGGAGTTCCCCGCCGCCTGAAGTTCTTCAGCAATCAGGCCGACTATACGAAATGGAACGATGAGACCATCCGCGATTTCTTCCTTCTTTTGAAAGAGATGCATTTCAACGGGATCATCTTTCAATCGCTGGACCGGCGGGTCGTCCGGATTGCCAATGAGCTCGGAGTGATGATTGCGATGCGGNNTTCCGGGGGTGGACAATATCGGCTATCCGTCGGAGATCTATCTTTCGGGCAAACTGCTGCCGGTCCGTCGGGAGTTTGAGCGGACGATCCGGGGGATTGTGTCGAAGTTCCGCAACGATCCGTCGATCGTGATCTGGGCGATCAATCCGCTTCTCTGCTACAACCCGGAGTGGATCAATCCGAACGAGATCGACCGGGAGCGCGCGCAGAACGATCTGACAACGGCAACCCTGCTGCAGGAGGCGTGGCTGCGTTCGCTCGATCCATCGCGTCTGGTTCTTCAGAGCATGGGGAGCAACACCGGCGCGATCATCGCGGTAAATCCCTATCCGACATTCAGCAATCCGATCGAGGAGTGGGAAAACTGGCCGATGCGCTGGGCTCAGCGGAAGAAAAAGCCTCTTCTTCTGGAGGAGATCGCGCTGCCGTTCTGGTACAACTTCTCGAACTGGGAGGACAGCGTCTCGGGGCAGGGCACCGAGTATTTTTCGCTCCGTCAGCTCTACTATGAACAGGCCGCCCGCTATTTCGGCGACGCGGTCTATGAGCGCTCCTCCCCGGATACGGACGACCGCTGCTGGAACCTTTCTTCCGGTGGGAAAATCGTCCGCGACGGCGGTCAGTGCTCCCGGATGGATCCGGTGGCGCTCGCCACAAAGTGCCTCTATGCCGGACGCTGCTTGAAGGCATGGCGGATGTACGGCATCAGCGGGATCTGGCCGTTCGACGATCCCAGAGAGTTCTTCAGCTTTTTCCGGGGAAGCCGTCCGGCAGTCCACCGCGATGTGACGGTTCCGGGACTCAAACTCAAAATGACCGATCTTTCTCCCCGGTCCGGAATCAACGAACTCTTCCGGACCCTTCAGGAGGCGCAGCAGCCGTTTCTGGCTTTTCTCGGCGGCGCATCCTCGCTGTTCACGGAGCGGGAGCATCTTTTCTTTGCCGGGGAAGAGGTGGAAAAACAGATGCTCTTTTCCAACGATGCGCCGGAAACGGCGTCTGTCCGTGCGGAGTGGAGTCTGATCGAGCGGAACAGCGGAAAGACCGTCGCGTCGGGATCCTGGAACGGAACACTCGCTCCCGCCGCCGTGAAACATGTCCCGTTCCGCTTCCGCATGAGCAGGCCGGGAGAGTACGAGCTGCGCTTCCTGGCCCGGAGCGGTCAGACGGTCTGCCGGGATTCGTTCCGCCTGACCGCCTTTTCGCCGCGGACACGGCCGAAAAGTCATAAAATGGTCCGCCTGTTCGATGTTCATGGAAAGACGGAGGCGCTGCTGAAGCGTGCGGGCGTGCCGTTCACAAAGGATCTTTCCGCCCGGACGGAGACGATTCTGGTCGGAGCGCTTTCTCTGAACGAGGAGTTTCTCCGTCAGGTCGCGCGTCTCGGGATCGACCGGCAGGTCCGGGAGGGGGCGAATCTGGTGATCTTTGCGCAGAATATGGATTCGCCGATGAAGGCGTATCTGGAGGAGCGCCGGAGCCGGATGGTGTCGGTCAAGGATTCGGCGCATCCGATCCTGAAGGGAATTCCGGAGAGCGGATTTTCCTGGTGGCGCGGAGAGCCGGAGAAGAGCGCGGCGTATCCCGCGTCCGCATCCTCCTTCGTCAATCGGCGGTTCATGCACTGGGGCAGCCGCGGGACCGTGGCGACCTTCGTGCAGGACAAGCCGGATTCCGGACGGTTCCGCGTACTGCTGGACTGCGACGCCGATCTCTCCCGGAGCGCCCTGATGGAATATTTTGTCGGCCGGGGACGCATCCTGTTCTGCATGCTGGATCTGGAGGAGCGCTATGGGACGGATCCGGTTGCAAGCGAGGTGGCGGATCGTCTGTTCGGGTATCTGGATCATCCGCAGAAACTCCCGGTCCGGAACGCCTGCTTCTCCGGAAAAGCGGAGGCGGGGAAGGTGCTGGACGGACTCGGATTCCGTATCCGGAAGATCGGGAACTCGGTGCCGGACGACTGCGGGCTTCTTGTTGTCGGTCCGGGATCTCCGCTGTCACTTTCGTCGCTCCGCTCCTTTGCGGAGAAGGGCGGGATTCTTCTGCTTCTGAAGCCCGGTCCGGCGCTGGAGAAGGGGCTGTTCGGGGAAATTTCCCGGAAGGAGAGGGTCCGTCTTGCCCGCCTGGATCTCCCCGGCGACTGGACGCGCGGACTCGGAAATTCGGACTGCTACTTCAATCCGGTCCGGGAACTTCCGACCTACGGCGATGCCCGGATCGCCCGTTTCAAACAGCTGGGGAAAGGCGGAGCCGGAGCTCTGCTGATTCTGCCGGAGGATTTCACACAGAATTCGTCCGTGGTGAAGGCGCGCCGGATTCTTTCGGTTCTTCTGACGAATCTCGGCGCCCCGGCGGAGGACCGTTTCTCCGTGGCGGGATTTTCCGCTCCCCGGACCGATTTCTCCGGACAGGCGGTTCCGTTCGCCATCGATCCGGAACAGAAGGGGGAGATGCGCGGATGGCACAAAATGGAGTTCGACGATTCCGCATGGAAGAAGATCCGTCTGGGAACCTACTGGGAAAATCAGGGGATCACGATGCAGAATCCGAAATTTCAGCCCCGTCTCGGCGCACCGTATGACGGCGATGCGTTCTACCGGATTGCGGTTGTGATTCCGGAGAGCTGGAAGGGGAGGAAACTCTATCTGGAGGCCGGACCGATCGACGATCTCGATCGCACCTGGTTCAACGGCGTGATGATCGGTGAGACCACCGAGGCGGTTCCGAAGTACTGGGAGCTGGTCCGCCGCTATCCGATTCCCTCCGAGAGCATTCGATGGGGAAAAAAGAACGTGATTGCACTCCGCGTTCGCGATCTGCGCTATCACGGCGGGATGCTCGGCGTATTCCGGGTGACCGACGGAAGCGCGTCCGGGGAATCCGCCCTGTTCTATCCGCTTCCGAGCCGTCTGATCTATCGTTTCGATCCGAACGCCTGGCGGCAGTGGTGACCGGCAATGGACTCTTTCTCTCTCCGGATTTCCCCTCTTCCGGAGAGAGATTTCCCGGGAAAAGAAGAAAAGAATGGAAAAGTTCATTTTTTTCTTGTTCTTCTCCTTGACAAATCCGCAAAGAGGGATATATTAAGCCCCATATTCGAAAGTGCCGACGTGGCGGAATGGCAGACGCGCTGCGTTCAGGTCGCAGTCCGTGTACACGGGTGAAGGTTCAAGTCCTTTCGTCGGCACCACTTTCCTTCCTCTTTCCCCTGTTTTCCGGTACGGACGCTTTGTGTGCCGGATAAAATGCGGAATTTCTTTTCGGAAACGGTTGATTTCTTCCGCGGAAGAGCATACAGTACAATTCCCGGGAGCGGGAAGATTGGATCGACGGAAGATGGATGCGGCATTTTTTTCAAAAGTCAGAGTGGTGGTCATCGCCTTTTTTGTGTTTTTCATTTATGCGGTGATCGTGATCCGGCTCTGGGCGGTCCAGGTCTGCAGCGGGGAGGAGATTCAGCAGAAGGTTTCCCGGCAGTATGTGCGCAATATCCGCATTCCGGCGGTCCGGGGACGGATCTTCTCCTCGGACGGCGTGATGCTCGCGGGAAACACCGCTTCGTATGAGATCGTGTTTCATATTTCGGAGATGCGGCGGCCCGGAAAGCGGAGCCGGACGGTGAACCATGTGCTCTTTGAGGCGGACCGCCTGGCGGGGGCGATCGGACGGACTCCGGTGCTGACGCGGGAGAAGATCAACCGCCATATGAATTATTATCCGGGTCTTCCGATCACCGTGTTCAAGGACATCACCGCATTCGAGCTGGCCAAGGCCTACGAGCTTTCGCCGATGATCCGCGGAATGGATATCGTGACTACGCCGGTACGGACGTACCCGCACGGAAAGCTGGCCGGACAGCTGATCGGATATGTGGGGCGCGAGGATCCCCGGTCTGCGGAAGACCGCCTGAGCTACTTTTACTATGTCCCGGACACCGTGGGCAGAGCCGGACTGGAACGGGCGTATGACACCTGGGATCCCGCAAGACTGGTCTCCGGCCCGCCGCTGGCCGCCGGAGCGGAGAATCCGGATATTCCCAACGAGCGGCGCTCACTTCTCCGGGGATTCCCCGGGAAAAAACTGGTGCTGGTCGACAGCCGGGGATTTGTCCGGGAGACCATCGGAGCCGAGATCCCCGCCGAAAACGGAAAGGATCTGATTCTGACACTGGACTTCCGCGCCCAGAAGATTGCGGAATCGCTGCTGGAGGGCGTGACCGGAGCCATCGTGCTTCTGGATGCGTCCAACGGAGATATTCTGGCGATGGCTTCCAGTCCGTCGTACGATCCGTCGGAGTTTGTGCCGCGCATTTCGACGGCCGATTATGCGCGCCTTCGCAACGATCCGCGCAAGCCGCTGTTCAACCGGGCGTTTCAGGGGGCGTTCAGTCCGGGATCGATCATCAAGCCTCTGGTGGGGATCTCCATGCTGGAGAACGGGGGAAATGCGGAGCAGACGGTGTATTGCGACGGGTATACGCGCGTCGGAGGACATCCGATCCGCTGCTGGATCAAGGCCGACGGACACGGAGAGGTGACGCTCCAGGATGCTCTGGCGGTCTCCTGCAACGATTATTTTATTGAAACGGGACTGCAACTGGGTGTGGATCGACTGGCAGAGACCTTCCGGAGCGCCGGAATCGGGTCGAAAACGGGGCTGATTCTTTCCGAGACGGCAGGACGCCTTCCCTCCCGCTCCCACAAGCGGCGCTGGACCTCGTTCGACACGGCTCTGATCTCCATCGGGCAGGGCGATGTGCTGCTTTCGCCTCTTCAGGCTGCGCTTTACTCCGCTGCCATCGCCAACGGTGGAACACTCTGGAAGGCCAATCTTCTGAAAAAGGTATTGAATGCGGGAGGAAGCGTCTTATATTCGGAACGTCCCAGAGCGCGCGGCCGTCTGGCGGCGTCGCCCGAAACGCTGGAGAAGATCCGCTACGGGATGTTCCTCTCCGTCAACTCGGATATCGGAGGGTCGAAACGCGCGCGAAACCGGGCTATTTCGCTTTCCGGAAAAACCGGAACCGCCGAGGTCGGTCCGCGCGCAACCCGCTACAAGAACACCTGGTTCATCGGATTCGGCACCCATCGCTCCCAGACCTATGCGATTGCAATTCTGGTGGAACACGGCGCCTCGGGCGGAAAAACCTGTGCTCCGCTCGCCGCACGGTTCTTTACCGAGTGGCTCGGCGAAAAGACGGAGCAATAAGGCCGCTGTCTGAATGGGGACTTCCCTTCCTTACGCCTCGGGCAGCCAGACGCAGAGCGTGTTCTCCTCTTTGAAGAGGTTTCCGGCGGAGGCGTAATCGCAGAGACAGCGTCCATCCGGCCAGCGGAAGAGAGCGTCGATTTCCGGATGGGAGACGCATTCCGGTTCTTCGTCCGGCAGGGCAAAGGGAGTGTTGACATCGCCGATCCGGGAGTCCTGCACAAGAAGGAGAGGTCCGCGTTTCAGCGCGAAGCGTGCGCTGCCGTCGGGAGAGGGGATGCGGCGGACCGGCATCGGCAGCGTGAGATGGATCCGGTCGCCCGGTTTCCAGAGCCGGCAGAGTTCCGCCGACCGTCCGGAAGCGGGTGAGTAGCGCTCGGATCCGATTTCCAGAACGGCGTTTTCGCACCAGGCCGGGATGCGGAGGGAGAGGGGAAATTCCAGCGGACGGGCGGGAACGAGTTCCACGGTGATGGAGCCGTTGTTCGGATAGTTCCCGGAGATGTGGAGTGTGACCGGCGTATTCCGGATGGTGGTCCGGAGCGTGAGCGGTTCATAAAGATGGATGGCGATTCCGCCGTCGCTCCGGAGCATGACGGCGGAAGAGGCGCCGGTTCCGAGTGCTTCCGGACCCTGGGCGAGACAGCAGTCTTCCCCGTATCCGCGGATCTGGTCGCCCGCGGGCCGTTTGAAGGAGCTGCCGGCAAGAGGGGTCGGATTGCGATGCATCCACCAGGAGCCGTCGAACTTCATGGCGCCGAGAACGCCGTTGTAGAGCATATTTTCCATGACGTCCGCGATCGCGGGGTCGCCGGTCAGACGGAGCAGATGGTATCCCATGCGCAGGACGGTGGTTGTGACGCAGGTTTCTCCGAGAGCGGTGTCCGCATGGCTCTGCATCTGTTTGCGTGCGCCGTTGTCCCAGAATTCTCCGAAGAGGTCCTTCAGTCCGCCCGCTCCGGTGACGAACAGTTCATAGCGGACCAGATCCCGGAAATAGTCGAGTGCGCAGGAGAGGCGTTCCTGTTTTCCCGAATCCCGGTAGAGTTCCAGGAGTCCTTCAAAACAGGAGGTCATCTCATAGGCTTTCCCGTTTCCGAGATCGGCCGGTTTTTTTCCCGCTCTGGATTCCCGGAACAAATTCATGGAGGAGGCGCATCCGGTCTGCTCGAGGGTGCGGGCGAAGTGGAAAAACGAGGGTTCGCCGGTCAGACGGGCGGCCAGTTCGACTGCGCCGAGGATGGAGTTCGCGGGCATTCCGTCGTGCGGGAGTCCGTCGCCGGGCCGTTTCCCGTCGGGGAAGGCGGCGATGAGAGCGGCGGTGGCCCGGCGGATCGTTTCCAGAACATGCGGATCGGCGTCGATGACCCGGTAGTATCGGCAGAGGCCGAGAAGAGCGTATTTCCGTCCCCAGACGTCCCAGGGCCCGGCGAGTTTTTCCGGCGGATAGGTGGAAAGAGCCCCGTCCGCATCGGCGCAGGCGCAGAGTTCCCGGACGGTGGTTCGGATTTTCGAGTCCAGATCCGGATCCGGATGAAGCTGGAGTATCCGGATCGCGGAACGGACGATTTTACCCCAGAATTCTCCTCTCCAGAAGCCGTCGCTCCGCNNAGCCGTCGCCGTCTTCATGATTGCGGAAGGAGCGGACCAGTTTGCCGTAATCGACTTTTCTGAGCCGGTTTTCGGTCGTGAGGCGGATTGCTTTCCCGAGCCGGCCGTGCAGAGTGACGGAGCCGGCGGGAAATGCGGAAAGAATGTCGTTGTTCATGCGTTCAGTCCTTGCTGTTCATTTCAAAAAGGGGATCGTGTACAGATCGTTCCGGTGCGGAACGTCTCCTCCTGCCGCCGGGCGTCCGGGAAAGGCGGAATGTTTTCCCTGCGCCGATCTTCCGAATCCTTTCTTTTCCCGGAGAACCGGAGCGGAAGACCGGACGGCGGAGGAAGTTCCGTTTCATCCGTTTCTGTTCGGCGTGCTGTGCGAGCGGTGAAGATTGCGCCGGACCAGAGGAATCAGGATGTCCAGAAGTTCCGCATCCTCCAGATCCTCTTCGTTGACATACAGCGAGACCGAGCCCAGAGATTCCATCTCCCGGAAGAAATCGTATCCTCCGCGATAGGAGAACAGCCCGTATGAGACATGGTCGGGATCAATCGGCAGTCCGTATCCGACGGCTTTGGCAATCCGGGCACGGATCCGCATCTCCTCCAGTCCATGTTCCGGCAGAGCCGTGAAGTCGTTCAGACGGATCATCGTCTGCCACGGCGTGAAATACGGATTCAGACTCTGGCAGAGGATCTGCGCATCGGGTTTGACCGCCGTCATCGCCTCGTACACCAACCGGAAGCGCTCCCGGATGAACCCGACTCCGCAGACGGAGCACTGACCCGGAACTTTCGGAACCAGAGCGGTGAAATCATATTTGATTCCGTCGGCATTGAAGCATCCCGGATCGTCGGAGAGAAGGCGGTGCGCATCTTCCCGGAGGCGGTTTCGCCATGCGGGGGAATCCGGATTCTGCATGTTTCCGTCGAGCTTCTCCTCTTCCGGCAGTCCGGACGCATAGGTGCAGAGCCAGAGCAGAACACGCCGTCCCTCCGCATGGCGCCGGTCGATGAACGCCCGGAGATCCGGCCACTTCCGCGGATCGCTTTTCCAGATCCCGTGCGTTTTCGGATCACCCCAGAAGTCGTCCAGAATCAGAATGTCGAAATCGAGCCCTTTGGATTCGAGCTGGCGGATCATGGATTCATACCGCTCCTCCGTGCAGAGATCCTGACGGCTCTTCTGAAGCCGCCAGCCGCACAGCGCCACTCCGGTGTGCCATGCCGGATTCTTCCGGAGAGACGGCCGGAAGCGCCCCGTGCTCACGATTGTCTCCGCGTGGCGCGTGAAGATTTCGAATTCGTCCGCCAGATCGAATCGCAGGACCAGAGCGGGGACCGAAAGGGTGCGGCACGGTGCTTTGTACCCTTTGTAACCGACATTCCAGCAGAAATCGTGTCCGCTTCCCGGCAGGGAGTCAAATTCATAGAAATCGAATTCATGATCTTCCGGCTCCAGTTCGAATCCCATCCAGCGTCCGTTTTCCTGACGGGCGGAGAAGCACCAGGGCGCCGGAGACATCAGGCCGGGGGAGAGCTGGACAGGTTCTTCCCGTCGCAGATAGTGTCCGATCGGAAGGGTCCGGTCCGGCCACGAGGGCGTAAAGAGCCGGTCGCTGAACAGTTTCGAGCCGCGCCCCAGATAGAAGTTGTCCGGAAGAAAGACCTCGCCTCCCGTCCGCTCCGCTTTGAATTCAATCCGGTCGGAATAGAACGTCAGAGTGGTCCGGATCGAATTTTCGCATCGGAAGACCAGTTCCATTTTTTCTCTTTCGCCGCAGCATTCCTCCGGTTCCTGTTCGAGAACAAAGCGCCCCGGCGCAAGCTCCGTCCCCGCGTCCGGGGAGAGAAGCAGATCCGCATACGGGGAGCCTTTCGCAAAACAGCGCAGAATCCCGTCCCGGCTTCGAAGAAGACAGGTGTAGCTTTCCGTATGCAAATCCATCGTTCCGTGGTCCCGGTGATAACAGCAGGTAAATGACCTCATGAAAAATTCCCTTTCCTGAAAAATTCGATTCCTTCCCGAGCTGTTCTTTATATTATAATATTATACAGGATCCATCGCCATCCGGCAAGAGCGGATCTCCGAAAAGAACTGAAACAAAATGAACAATGACTTGACAGAGCAAAGAGATGGTGGCATTGTATCTTTCCGGAAGGAGAATCGATCGATGACTCGGAAAGTTACAATGGAGGATCTTGCCCGGGAGGCGGGATGTTCGCGTCCGCAGGTGTCGCGCGCGTTCAACGGCAAGGCGAATGTCGCTCCGGAGGTCCGCGCCCGGATTCTGGAGGCCGCCGCAAAACTCAACTACCGGAATACGGCAAACCGGCACCGGATCCGCATTGCCGTCATATCCAACGGAGTCGGAGGAAGTTACACCCAGCGGATTCTGGATGCTCTGATGAAAAGCGCTCTTCGGCGAAACTGGATTTTCCAGATCGTCCCGGAGCAGAATCTGGAGCAGATTTCTCCATATTTTTACGATGGAGCCGTTTCTCTGATCTACAATCAGGTCTGGGCGCGGAAGTGGGTGGAGGAGCGTTCCATTCCGCTGGTCATGGTCAACAGCTACGGGACCGCGTTCGACCGGATCTGCTCCGTGGATCCGGATCCTCTCCAGGGAAGCCGGATCGTGCTCCGCCATCTGAAAAGACTGGGACACCGGAAAATCGCACGGGTCCATTTTGTCGGCGAAATGCAGACAACCTACCGTCGCGGAGAGAAAGAGTTCCTGCAGGCTGCCGCACAGCTGAATCTGGGGGATTCCGTCCGCAATTTCCAGTTCTCCTCCCCGTCGACTCTGAACGATGCCCTCCGTTCCGTCCTTGCCGAAAAATTCACCGCCATTTACATGATTCATCAGAATCTGGCTCTTCCCGCCGCCGCTGCGATTCAGCAGACGGGGTGCCGTATCCCGGAAGAGTGTTCCCTGATCACCTATGAACTTCCCGGAATCTCCGAGTACCTGACTCCACCCCATACGACCGTGGATTTCGATTATGAGACGATCGCAAACCGCGCTCTGGACGAGCTTCGTCTGCGGATGCTCGGCAAAGGGACCGACGGCGGATCCATCCGGATTCCGAATTTCCTGATCATCCGCTCTTCGACCGGCCCCTGCCGATAACCCATCCCTGCAGTCACTGAACCGGGGCGCCGAACCGGTTTTCTTCCAGATCGCCGGGCAGAATGTACAGAATCAGCAGAATGATCGCTCCGAGACACGGAAGAAGATAGAGCAGCTGCAGCCATCCGCTGAGATTCCGGTCATGAAGACGGCGGGCTCCTACACTGAGACACGGAAGAAGAACCGCAAGACTGTACAACCCTCCCAGAATCCGCACGCCGATGATGGCGTCAACAATCCCCAGAATGAGGGAGATGATGAAGTTGAACAGGAAAAAGTACCAGAACTCTTTCCGTCCCGCCCGTCCTTCAAAGCAGATGTACTTGTTCCTGAAGATGTCCGCCGCGTTGCTGATCAGTGTTCTCTGTTCCATGGCTGTTTCCTCTCTGTTCGATGTTTTGAATTGTTTTGAGCCGATCTTTGCAAAGTCGGTCTTTTCAGAACTAATCTATGTCCTCTGGAGCGTTTTTCAAGTCTCTCCGGAGCTTTGCGGAACTTTTTTACGGATTTCTGAGAGAGAAAAGACGGATCAGTCACTGAGAATGCGGTCGAAATCCGCGCGCGTTCCGAGCCGGAAGAGCCCGGAGCGGTTGAATTTGCTGCGGTCGGCCAGAAGATACCGTTTCTTCGCCACCTCCAGAACCTTCAGAAGCAAAGTCGAGTGATACTCGTGGTTGGTCGTGACCAGATCGCCGTCGATTCCGAACGCGGAGATGAAGGCTTTGGAGATCGAGAGCCTCTCCAGTTCCCGGATTGCCGCCTGTCCGAGAAACGCATTCAGCTGAAGGTCAAACGTCCCTCCCAGCGAAATGAGAACATAATGCGGCGGAAATTTGTGAAAATTCTGGATGATCATCGCGGAATTCGTCACAATCGTCAGATTGGAAAACGAGGATTCCAGAAGGCGTTCCGCCAGAAAGAACACCGTTGTCGACGAGTCCAGAAACACGATGTCCCCTTCCGAAATTTCGCGCATCGCCAGTTCGGAAATCCGGTGCTTGTGCTTCTGGTTCCAGTTGATGCGCTCCTGAAAGGTGGAGGAAAGAACGGTCATCTTGTCCGTTGCCTCCACCGGATCGATATAGGCGACGCCCCCGTGGACCTTTCGCGCCTGATTGTTCCGCACCAGACTGGCGATATCCCGGTGAATGGTCGCCGGTGAGACTCCGAAATGCTCCATCAGCTCGTTGACCGAACAGTATTTCTTCTGTTTCAGATAGTCGATGATGGCAAAGGTTCTCAAATTCTTCATATCCGGTTCCCTCATTCATTTGGCAGGGATACTATATCCCGGAATCCCCGTTCTGCAATGAGAAAAAAATGAGAATTTTGAAAAAAATGAGAGATTCCGTTCAGAAAAATGAGAAATCCGCATCCGATAAGCTAGAATTCTTCCAGATGCGGACTCCCTTGTTTACAGGACAACCTGTTTCAATTTCTCACACTTCAAACGCGTGGGGAAGCCAGTGATTGGCCGTGTCGGCGATTCCGAACACCAGTTCAGCAGATTTCATGTCCGGACTGGCCGGAGCCAGAGCAATCTGCAGGGAATGGCTTCCCTGTTCGAGTTGCAGCTCCGCAAGCTGGTTCTGCATGGCCCGGTGGAAGGCGGGGAGCATGCCGCCGCTTTCGCGTCCGAATCGGAAAACTCCGTCCACTCCGACCTGCAGATTCGCCGGTGTGCAGACCAGAAGACGGATCTTCTGCGCACGTTCCAGGTGAAACTTTATTTCCAGAACCCACATGGAATTTCCGGGAAGAGAGGTAAAGTCGATCGTGGAGCAGCTTCCCGGCAGGAGAATGTTTTCCGGATTGTCCATCGGGATCGGATGGAACTTCCGGAAGTCGGCGGCGAACCACGGGTGGAAGATGGACCGTCTGGCCGGAATGGCGTAGGCGGCCGGATCAAAGGGGGGAAGCGGGGGAACGGAGAGCGTGACGGTCTCTCGAAGCGAAAGCACCAGATTGGTGAACTTTTCGAGCGTGTCGGGCGGCCGGATTCCGGTGATCTCCGGACTGACGACAAGGGAGTGCCCGATCGGTTTCAGCCACTCCTCCGGGATCCCGGCAGGATTGAGGATTCCGAGGATGGCGCCGATGGTGGCTCCGGTGCAGTCGGCATCCTGTCCGCAGTTCACGGCAAGACAGATGCTTTTTCCAAAGTCGCCGCCGCCCAGCAGAAGGGCCATCGTGACAAACGGAAGATTCATCTTTACATCGGTGAAGTTGACGTTGCCGTATTTTTTCATGATGTTGGTCCGGACCGATTCCCATGCCGCGTCCTTGTCGCACCAGGCGACCGTGTCGCGAATGGCGCAGGCGAGGGTGGAATCCGCCGGAATGTGTTCCAGCGCCATCCGGATCAGCTCCCGCGGATCGGAGTGCGTAAAGGCCAGACTTTCGAGCGCGGCGAGGAATTGTTCGGCATAGATTCCGTTTCCGGCGTGATCGACGCACGCGTCTTCAAACGCATACTGGACGGCGAGAGCGGGATTGCCCGGCGCAAGACAGGCCCAGAGTTCGCTGCGGATGGCGGCGCCGAGTCCGTCGGTGAACCAGTTGTCGTAGGATCCGCTGTACGGAGCGGGGATGCCCCGTCGGAGATTGCGGATGGCCACGCCGTATTCGTCGAAGGGAAAGGCGATGCACTCCGGCCAGGCTTTTGCGAAGTTGTCCCGGCAGACGACGCCTTTCCAGTCCGTCGCCAGTTTGCAGGCCCAGAGAACCTGAAGATCGAGGTCGTCGTTCGGCATCATTGTGGTCGGGACCGGATCGTAATAGGTGAGGTTCAGCGGACCGGCGCTTCCCTCCCACGGTTGTCCCAGAGTTCCGCCGACGGCCTTTCCGAGCCAGGCTCCCAGCACTTTTTCCCTGTATTCGCTGTTTGTCATATCTGTCGTCCTCCCATCGTGTTGAAAGAGATTGGTAAACTGTATACTGCAACTGTTGCAATATAGAGCTGTTCCGAAGAAAAGTCAAGGGTTTTCCGGGAAAAAACAGGGGGACGGCGTTCCATGAATATGTTTTCGGAGGGGGAGGGGATGATTTTCCCGGCGGAATGGTTCCGGAATCCGGGTGAAAGACGGGGTGAAAAATCCGCTGGAAATGAATTTCCGGCTTGCAATTCCCCCACGGGGAAGATATAGTACGGAAAAAGGGACGGTTCGTCTCTAGTCTTTCAATGAGTTTGGATGGGATTGCGGTACAGAATATGCAGAAAAATGCCAGACTGTGGATCGCCGGACATACCGGAATGGTCGGCAGTGCACTTCTTCGAAAATTGACGGAAAACGGATATTCCAATTTCCTGCTGAGAAGTCATTCGGAGCTGGATCTTCGAGATGCTTCCGCCGTGGAAACGTTCGTGCAGAAGGAACGCCCGGAACTGGTGATTCTCGCCGCCGCGAAGGTCGGCGGAATTTCGGCAAACCGCGAATTCATGGCGGAATTCCTGCTGGAGAATCTGCAGATTCAGAACAATGTGATCTCCTCCGCATGGAAACACGGCGTGAAGAAACTCTGTTTTCTCGCAAGCAACTGCATCTATCCGCGGGAGGCGGCACAGCCGTTCCGGGAGGAGTCCCTGCTGGATGGTCCGCCGGAAACGACCAATGAAGGATATGCGCTGGCGAAGATCGCCGGTCTCCGGCTCTGTCAGTATCTGAGCCGGCAGTACGGACTGCGGACCATTTCGCTGATTCCCTGCTGCCTGTATGGAAAAAACGATCATTTCGAGCCGGAACGCTCGCATGTGATGGCAGCAATGGTCAAACGGTTCTGCGATGCGGCGGATTCCGGAGTGAACGAGGTGGTCTGCTGGGGAAGTGGAACGCCGAAACGGGAGTTCCTCAATGTGGATGACTTCGCAGAGATCGCCTGCAATTTGTTTGAGACTTATGAGGATCCCGGGGTGCTGAATGTCGGTTCCGCAGAGGAAATCGGAATGCGCGAACTGGCGGAACGGGTTGCCGCATGCGCGGGGTATCGCGGAACGATCCGGTGGGATCGTTCAAAACCGGATGGAATAGCCCGTAAAATACTGGACAGTTCCCGGCTTCATGCGTGGTCGTCGTGGCGTCCGCGCATCGCTCTGGAGGAGGGGATTCGGAGCATGATCGAAGAGTACCGCTCCAAAAAGAGCAGGAGGCGCGTGTGATTATTTCCAGAACGCCCTATCGGATCTCGTTTTTTGGAGGCGGAAGCGATTTTCCGGAGCACTTCCGGGAATATGGAAGCTGTGTGCTGGCGTGCGCAATCAATAAATACTGTTTTCTCAATGTCCGGAAGCTGCCGCCGTTTTTTGAACACAAGTACCGGGCGGTGTATTCCAGAATCGAAAATATCCGGTCGGTGGAGGAGATTCAGCATCCGTCGATCCGTGCGGTGCTGCAATATTTCCATCTTCCGGAAGGGATTTCGGTGATTCACGACGGGGATATCCCCGCCCGCAGCGGAATCGGATCGAGTTCCGCATTCACGGTGGGACTGCTGAACAGCATGTTTACTTTGACCGGATGTCACGCGTCCAAGCGGCTGCTGGCGGAAACGGCGATTCATATTGAACAGAATCTGATTCGGGAGACGGTCGGATGTCAGGATCAGATCAGCTGCGCGTACGGCGGGTTGAATTTGATTGAGTTTCATCGGAACGGATCGTTCCGGGTTCTTCCGCTGGATTTGGAGCAGCCGCGGCTGGATGAGCTGAAATCGTCGCTGCTGCTGATTTATACGGGGATCAGCCGGATCTCTTCCGAGGTGGCGGCGGAGCAGAAAAGCAGAATTCGGAACAATGCGGGGATGCTGAATGAACTGTCGGAAATGGCCCGCCGCGCGGATGAGCTGCTCCGGTCGGACCGGGAGCTTTCGGAGTTCGGACTTCTGCTGCATGAGGCGTGGAAGATCAAGAGAGGGCTTTCCACCAAGATTTCGTCGGAGTATCTGGACGGGGTTTATGAGAAGGCCCGTTCGGCGGGGGCGGTCGGAGGAAAACTGCTCGGAGCGGGAGCGGGAGGGTTCATGCTGTTTTTTGTCCCGCCCGATCGGAGAAGCCGCGTGCTGGAGGCGCTTGACGGTTTCCTGAATGTGCCGTTCGATTTTGAAATGGACGGATCCAGCATCGTATTCAACGGAGGAGCATGATTATGGAACCCTTTCCCCTGATGAACGATAATATTACCCGGGAGGATGTGGATGCGCTGATCGCATTTCTGGATACAATGCCGCGTCTGACCCAGTCGGCGCGCGTGGCGGAATTCGAGAAGGCGTGGAGCCGCTGGCTCGGTGTGAAGCACAGTGTGTTTGTGAATTCAGGGGCTTCGGCAAATTTTATCACGATCGGAGCTTTTCGATATTTGTATGGAGGGGGCGGAGAGATCATCGTTCCACCGCTGACATGGGTTTCCGACATCTCTTCCGTGCTTCTGCATGGATTCACCCCGGTGTTTGCGGATATTGATCCGAGGCATCTCGGGATGGCGGAGGAGAGAATTCTGGAGGCGGTGACCGACCGCACCCGGGCGGTATTCCTGACGCATGTGCAGGGATTCGACGCGTTGAGCGACCGTCTTCTGGCGGAGCTGAAGAGGAGAAACATCCCGCTGATCGAGGATGTCTGCGAATCGCATGGAGCCACGCATGGAGGACGGAAACTGGGGTCGTTCGGTCTTGCATCGGATTTTTCGTTCTACTTTGCCCATCACATGAGCACGATCGAGGGGGGGATGGTGTGCACGGACTCCGATGAATTTTACGAGGCGGTGCGGATGTACCGTTCGCACGGGATGGCGCGGGAGATCTCGGATCCGGAGAGGAAGAGAAAAATTGCGGAGGAGAATCCACAGGTGTCGCCGGATTTCACATTTCTGGTTCCGTCCTGCAACTTTCGCGGAACGGAGATCGGAGGGGTTCTCGGACTCTCCCAGCTGAAGCGTCTGGATGAGAACAACCGGAGGAGGACGGAGAATTTTCACCGTTTTCTGAAGGAGATTGATCCGGAACGGTTCCGGACGGAATTCCGAGTGGAGGGCTCGTCCAACTATGCGTTTCCGCTGGTGATCCGGCAGAAGGACTTTGCGTTCCGCGACCGGCTGGAAAAGCGGATGCGGGAATACCGGATCGAATTCCGCCGCGGCAATGCCGGAGGAGGCAACCAGCTGCGGCAGCCGTATTTGAAGGGGATCGTTCCGCCGGATGAATACCGGAAGTATCCTGAGGTGGAACATATTCATGATTTTGGGTATTATATAGGAAATTATCCGACGCTCCCGCCGGAACGCGTGTCGGAGCTCTGCCGGATACTCAATGAAGCGAGGTGATGAGATGAGTCAAACAATTCTGATGACAGGCGGAGGCGGCTATCTGGGATCCATTATGACGCCGTATCTGCTTTCACTCGGTTACGAAGTGACGGTGCTGGACAACTTTCTGTTCCGTCAGAACTCGCTGCTCGACTGTTGCGCCCATCCGAAATTTCATGTGGTTCGGGGCGACTGCCGGGATGAAGCGCTGATGAAGGAGCTGGTTCCCAGGTTTGATGTTCTTATTCCGCTGGCCGCCCTGGTGGGAGCGCCCCTCTGCGAGCAGGACAGAATCGGAGCGGTGACGGTGAACCGGGATGCGGTTCGGATGCTGGTGCGTCTGGCCTCTCCGTCGCAACAGATCGTCATGCCGATCACGAACTCCGGATACGGGATTGGAGAGAGCGGGAAGTTCTGCACGGAGGAGACGCCTCTGCGACCGGTCTCCCTGTATGGACGAGTGAAGGTCGAGGCGGAGGAGGCGGTCCTTTCGCGGGAGAACAGTGTGAGTCTGCGCCTGGCGACGGTGTTCGGCGCGAGTCCCCGGATGCGTCTGGATCTTCTTGTGAACGATTTTGTCTACCGGGCGGTGAACGATCGGGCGGTGGTGATTTTTGAAGGACATTTCAAACGCAACTACATCCATGTCCGGGATGTGGCGCGTGCGTTTGCGCATGTGATCGGGAATTTCTCCGCGATGAAGGGGAATGCATACAATGTGGGACTTTCGACGGCGAATCTGTCGAAACTGGAGTTGTGCGAGGTGATCCGGAAACACCTTCCCCGTTTTGTGTATCTGGAGTCGAAGATCGGAGAGGATCCGGACAAGCGCGATTATATTGTTTCCANNAATGAAAAGATTGAAAAGACCGGCTACCTGCCGAAATATTCGCTCGACGATGGAATCGAAGAGCTGATCAAGACCTATGCCATCATCAAGAACAATCAGTACGGAAATGTCTGAGGACCGGATCAGGATTCTGACGGAAAAGAGCCGCTCCGTATGGAAGCGGACTCTCCGTCTGCATGGACGGCTTCCGGAAATCCGGATTGCGTCCTCGCTGTCCTGCGTGGAACTTCTGAGTGTTTTCTGCTATGGCGGTTTTTTCCGTTTTTCCCTGCAGGAGCCGGAGGCGCCGGAACGGGACCGGGTGATCCCGAGCAAGGGACACGGATCGGTCTGCCTGTATCCGATCCTGGAGGATCTTGGGATTCTGCCATCGGGGCTGTGCGCGAAGATCGGGGAGGAAGGCAATCTGCTGACGGCAATCCCTTCTCCGGGCACAGGAATTTTTGAAACGGTGAACGGTTCTCTGGGGCACGGACCCGGAGTCGGTTGTGGAAGAGCTCTCGGACTGCGCGCCCGGGGAAGCGACGCCCGGGTCATTGTGCTGGTGGGGGATGGGGAGCTTTGTGAAGGAGCCGTGTGGGAAGCAGTCATGTTTGCCGGTCGTCATCAGCTGGATCATCTCTATCTGCTTCTGGATGCGAATCGGAAATCCATGCTGGGCCGGAGCCGGGAGATCATCGACTGCGATCATTTTTCCGAAATGTTTGCGGCATTCGGCTGGGAGGTTTTTTCCTGCCCGGGGCATGATATTGAAGCTCTTGATGCGACCTTCGCCCGGATGTTTGCTTCGGCAGAGAAAAAGCCGAAGATCCTGATTGCGAATACGGTAAAGGGACATGGGGTTCCGGAACTGGAGGAGAGCGATCTCTGCCATGTTCTTTCTCTCTCCAATTCCCGCGTGGAGGAGCTGACGGGAGGTGCGGAATGAGTCGTCCCATGGCGATGCGGGATATTTTTCTGGAACGGGTCCGGCAGGAGATGGAGCAGGATCCCTCCGTGTTTTTCCTGACGGCGGATTTCGGATCGCCGGTTCTGGACCGGATCCGACAGGATTTTTCCGACCGGTTTGTGAACGTGGGAATTGCAGAGCAGAATCTGGTGAACCTTGCGGCCGGACTTGCCCTGGAAGGGTTCCGGGTGTTCACATATGCGATCGCTCCTTTTTATCTGCGGGCCTATGAGCAGATCCGGATCAATTTGTCGATGCTGTTTCATGGGAAAGGATCGGTCAATATGATTGCGGTGGGGGCGGGATGCAGTTATGTGATTGCGGGACCGTCGCACCACTGTTTTGAGGATCTGTCCGCAATGCGGCTCCTGCCGGGAATTGAAATGGTATCGCCATCGGATGCGGAAACGGCAGGGGCTTCCTTTGAACGGANNGAGCGGAACTTTTACGGAAGGGGCTTCCTTTGAACGGACACGTTCTCCGGGAATCCGGTATTTTCGGTTCGATGCGTGGAAACTGCCATCGCTGACGGAGGAAGGGAGAGAGGCGTTTCCGAAAGAGGGATTTCGTCTTCTCCGGGATTGTCCGGAGCCGGAGTGTGTGTTTGTTTCGACGGGCTATATGACCCATTTTGCCGTCCGGACGGCGGATCGTCTTTCCGGACAGGTGCGGATCCGTCATGTGGATCTGCTGGATTTTCGACCGGAAGAGCGGGCGTTTTCCTCGGTTTTGAAGGCACCTCTGGCAGTGTCGTTGGAAGAGGGATTTGTCGGACGGGGCGGATTGGATGCTCTGGTCTGGGGGCATCTGCAAGGAGGAGAGGTGTTCCGGGCGTTCGGAATTCCGGACCGGTTTGAATTCGCCGGACAGGATCGGGAATCGACATTGCGGAAATATGGTCTGACGGAAGAACATGTCGCGGAAGAAATCCTCCAGTTTATGAAGGAGAAGAAGTTATGACGGATCTTGTGCTCATCAATCCGGGCAGCCGGAAAGCCGTTTTTCAGGATCTTGGGCTGGAAGCGGCGGCGATTGAGCCGCCGTTCTGGATTGCCGTGATTGCCGCGTATCTCCGGGAAAAGGGATTCTCCGTTGCGGTGATCGACGCCAACGCGGAAAATCTCTCTCCGGAAGAGACGGCCGCACGGACTGCGAAAATGAATCCGAATGCGGCAGCGGTGATCGTGTATGGATCCCAGCCGTCGGCATCAACACAGAACATGCCGTCGGCGGGAGCCATCTGCCGTGCACTGAAGAGAGCCGATGTGCCGAATGTGGTGCTCGGAGGGCTGCATCCGTCTGCGCTTCCGGAAAGAACCATGCGGGAGGAGGTCTGTGATTTTGTCGCGGACGGCGAGGCGGTTCAGACTCTCGAAACATTGCTTTTCCAGCTGAAAGCCGACTGCTTTGAACCGGATAAAATCGGCGGCTTCTGGTGGAGGAGTGATTCCGAATTGCGGCATACAGAACGTTATCCGCTGATTCAGAATCTGGATGAATTTCTTCCGGTAGCGGCATGGGATCTCCTGCCGATGCATCTTTATCGTGCGCACAACTGGCACTGCTTTGATGATATTGAACACAGAATGCCGTACGCGGCATTGTATACGAGTCTGGGATGTCCGTTTCATTGTTCGTTCTGCTGTATCAATGCGCCGTTCGGGAAGCACACGATCCGATACCGGTCTCCGGAACGGGTTCTGGAGGAGATCGATCTTCTGGTGAAACGGTATGGAGTGAAAAATCTGAAAATTGTGGATGAACTGTTTATTCTGAACAAAGAGCACTACATGCCGATCGTGAACGGGATCCTTGAGCGCGGATATGATTTGAACATCTGGGTGTATGCGCGGGTCGATACGGTGGATTTTGAGGAGCTTCCGCTGTTGAAGAAAGCGGGAATCAACTGGTTTGCTCTCGGGATTGAGTCGGCGAATCCGCATGTGCGCGATGATGTGACGAAAAATCTGCATCGGGAGGATATCAAACGGGTTGTGCGTCGCATTCAGGAAGCCGGAATCCGAGTGATCGGCAATTACATATTCGGTCTTCCCGCCGACACGGAGGAGACCATGCGGGAGACGCTGGACCTGGCCAAGGAGTTGAATTGCGAGTATGCCAATATGTATTCGGTGATGGCGTATCCGGGATCGCGTCTGTATGAGGAGACTTTGCGAACGCATCCGGATCGTCTTCCCCGCAGCTGGAGTGCGTATTCGCAGCATTCGGCCGACTGTCATCCCCTGGCCAACGATCAGCTGAGTTCGGAAGAGATTCTTTCGTTTCGGGATCGGGCGTTTGTGGAATACAACTCCGATCCGGTGTATCTGGAGATGCTGGAACGGACATTCGGCCGGCCGGTCCGGGATTATGTGCAGAGAGTGAATACAACTCCCTTGAAACGTTTTGCATATAAATAAGGAGAACAGTTGATATGTCTATTTTTTTCATTGCGGAAATTGGGATCAATCACAATGGAGATGTGGAGATTGCAAAACAACTGATGAAAGTTGCAAAGGATGCTGGGTGTGATGCTGTCAAGTTCCAAAAACGGANNAAAACCCATGGGGAAAAACGCAACGAGATCAGAAGCTTGGCTTGGAGCTGAGTGAAGAAGCATATCAGGAGATTGATCAGTATGCGAAAGAAATCGGGATTGAATGGTTTGCTTCTGCATGGGATCTGCAAAGCCAGAGGTTTCTTCAGCAATTTAATTTTCTGCATAATAAGATTGCATCAGCCATGCTTGCATCGGAACGATTCTTGAATTGCGTTGCTCAGGAGAAAAAGTATACTTTTATTTCGACCGGAATGAGTTCCAAACGCATGATTGACCGGGCAGTAGAAATTTTTCGGGAGCAAGAATGCCCATTTGAATTGATGCACTGTGTTTCGACCTATCCAATGGATGAGTCAAAGGCAAATTTGAAACGGATGCAGACGCTTCGGGATTTGTATCAATGTAAAGTCGGTTATAGTGGTCATGAAGTCGGTTTGGCTGTTTCTTATGCTGCAGCCGCGCTGGGAGCTACATCAATTGAACGCCATATTACATTGGATCGTGCTATGTACGGAAGTGATCAGGCGGCTTCAGTAGAGCCTTCAGGATTGCGGNNAATGCAGCCGGAGGAGATTGCTGTTGCAAAGAAGCTCCGCGCTCATTTAAAAAATTAAGGGGAGAAAGAGGTTTTATGTTCCAGATATTAAAGGGAAAGATCTATTCCATGATACCGGCTCGAGCCGGTTCAAAAGGAGTACCATCAAAAAATATCCGTTT
>DDJH01000141.1 GCA_002338895.1 Lentisphaeria bacterium UBA1829
GAAAACCGGCTCAAACGCATAGTCCAACTTATAATTTCTTACCGCTCGGTATAAATATAGCGTGATTTCAGCTTTTGTCAAACGAAATCTTACCGATCGGGGAAATTTTTTCCAAATAAGCTTCACGCCCCAAATACTCATATTCAACTGCAACCCTGGTTGATAAAGTGAATTCGGATGTTTTTTGCTCTCCGGCAAGCCCTTGCTTATATTCCGAATCGGATGCCCAAAATCCGGCGGATTTTGTTGTGCTGTCACAGGCAGAGAACCTAAACAGCCAACAATACTCCATGCGAATGACTCATTCAGGAAATAGATATTGACGACGGGAACGCGGTCGGCGGCGTGGTTGTTGCCATCCATCCGGAGACACAGATCAATTCTCTGTATCTTCTGTTTGTCAGCCCGGATCACCACAGTCGCGGGATCGGGCAGCAGGTTTGGCGGATGATTGAGGAAAAATATCCGGAGACAAAGGTTTGGGAGACGCACACGCCTTATTTTGAAAAGCGCAACATCCACTTCTGGCATGGGGGTGACTGGGGAGATACCAGTTTTCTCCGGTTCTCTGGCAGCTGTCGGCAGTGTATTCATGCAGTTCGATGCGGACGCCGTCCGGATCGGTCAACCAGGCCTGCCAGGCATGATCGGCGCCCATCTTCTTCTCGCCGACAGGGTAGCCTGTCGCGGCGAGCCGTGCGTTGACGGCATCGATGGAATCGGTTTCCAGCGCAAGGTGATCGAGTGGATTGGGACCGGATTCCACCGGTTCGCGCCGGAAAAATTCGAGAAAATTGCCGTTGCCGACCCGCAGGTAGAAGCCGACGACTTCGCCGTCACGGATGAAATCGAACGCTTTTTCCAGTCCGAGTCCATCGCAGTAGAAACGGGCGGTTCTTTCCAGATCAGTGACCCGGATGCAGAGATGGGCGATACCTTTAACCATAAACGAAACTCCTTTCCTTGCCATATCTCAACTATAATCCGGAAAGAGGAAAATACAAGAATACCTTGCTTCATTCTTTCAGCCGGGGGAGATTTCGCCTCAGGTTTCGCTTCCGTGAAACCTGAGGTGGAGGATATGGTGCCGGAGGCGTCGTTGCCGCCGGCACATTCTCCCGATACTTGTCTCCTGATTCTCCCGCTATGCCCGGCGCATTTCGTATCAGACGCAGGCGACGGCCTTGCGGACGGCGAGGGTGCGTTCAGCGAGGGTGGCCATCCGGCAGGTGGTTTCACCGATGAATGCCGGTTCGATGGTGTCGTGGAGCTGTTCGGCGAGGCGGCTTTCGGGATTGAGGATGCCGGTGATGGAGCCGACGGTGGCGCCGTTGCAGTCGGTATCCATGCCGCCCATGACAGCGAGCGCGGTGTTGCGGTCGATAGTGGAGTTCCCGTAGAGGAGCGCCATGACGACGATCTGCAGATTGTTGATCGCGTGGACGATCGACATGCCGGGAAATGCTTCGTCCAGTTTATCGAGGAAGCTGTTCCAGTCAGGGTACTCCTCATGCCACCGGAGCGAGGCGCGGACCGCTTCGGCGAAACGGCTGGTGGCGGGAATCTCCGAGAGTCCGATGCGGATCAACTTCTCCGGATCGGACTCCGCGAAAGCGGCGCTGATGACCGCGGCAGTGAACATCTCCGCGTAAATGCCGTTTTTCGTGTGAGTCCAGCAGGCGTCGCGGTAGGCGAAGGCGGCGGCGAGTTCCGGTTCACCGGGCACGGCGTATCCCCAGAAATCGGCCCGGATCGCGGCGCCGATCCACTCCCGGTAGGGATTGTTGAAGCGCCGGGTGAAGGCGGGGGTGGCGGAGTTGTGAGCGGGTCCGCCCATGCGGGGACGGCGGAGATTGTAGTTCAAAATGGCCTGGGTTTCGGCGGTGCAGACCTTGTTGTAGGGGAGGTGGCTGTTCCAGCAGTCGGCGACGTCGGACCATTGGAAGTCGAGCCCTTTTTTCTCCATGACGCGCAATCCGACCAGCGTGTAGTGGATGTCGTCGTCTGGCTCCATGCAGCGGATGTTTTCACGCTGGGAACGGGGACTCCAGAGCGCCGGATCCCCGCCCCGGAAGAAATCGCACAGCTCCCACTCTCCCCGCCGGAGCAGGAGATCGCGGATCCACTGGCGGGATTTGCATTCGACCGGTTTGCCGAGCGCGCAGCCGACGCTGCGGCCGCGCCACGCGCCGTGGTAGCGTTCGAGCAGCTCCTGATCGGAACAGTGAAGCGCGAGACGGCGCGGCCCTTCCGGGCGGAGACGGCGGATCTCATCGAGTTCGTCCGGTTCTTCGTAGGGCCAGTCGGGGCGGCGTGTCAGGTGGTTCAGCTCTTCGCGGATCGATTCGAGTGCGGGGGACCAGAGATCTGCCGGGTCCCGCAGTTCCGAACATCTCCGGCGGAGCTCTTCCGGAATTTCAAACCCCTCTTCCTCCAGCTGCTGCAGTTCCGCCTTGAGCAGTCCGAGCGGTGCTTCCCATCCTGAAATCAGCATCACTGCCGTCCCATACATCTTTGAAATTGTCATTTTTGTTCTCCTATTTGAGCCTGAGTTGATTGTTTTTTTAAATTACC
>DDJH01000021.1 GCA_002338895.1 Lentisphaeria bacterium UBA1829
TTTTCCTTTTTTTCTCTCTTGCCGGAAATCGCCGGATGGAGTATAATTAAAAAAGACGGAACGCAACAGGAGTTTTTATGCGGACATCTGATATTCTGAATATTTGGGGAAAAGGCCAGATCCTTGCTTTTTCCGGTGTGAATGGGTATACCGATTTTGCGGAGGGACTGGTGCTGACGACAGAGGAAAGTCCTTCCATGAAAATCCGTTTTCCGGAAGATCGCGGACGGATCCGTTTCGGGACCGGAAAACCGGAACGCTGCTTTGTGGCTTCCGACTGTTTCCAGGTCAACGGGACGACGGGGGTTTTCCCGGATACCTATCATCTTCTTCTGGAAGGAGATGTGGAATTCGAGGATCTTTCTCCCTCGCTGACTCTTCTGCGGAAGGAGGGAAGGAGTCTTCTGGGCAACAAGGAACATTTTGANNCCTGGAAACGCAACAAGGAACATTTTGATTCGGAATGGCTGACTCTGGATCCGTCGTCGGAGCTGGAACGGCGCCTCGGTTTTTTTGCCGCGTTTCCGGACTTCGGTGTGACGGAGGATTCGAGACGGAAGGCGCTTGCCAAAGCCTGCTCCCAGCTGAAAGGACAGATCTATTCGCCGTATGAGAATTTTCCGTATCACTGGACGACGCCGGACCGCTGGCCGCATCGGGCCATGTGGCTGTGGGATTCGGTGTTTCATGCGATCGGTCTGCGTCATCTCGACTGGAACCTGGCGAAGGAGTCGCTTGCCGCGGTGCTGGCGTTTCAGCAGGAGGATGGACTCATTCCGCACAGAATGTCGCCCGTGAATCATTCAGAGATTACGCAGCCGCCGATTCTGGCGTTCGGCATTCGTCTGCTCTGCGGGACACGGCTGGATGAAGAGTTCCTGCGCGATTCCTATCCTCGTTTGAAACGCTATCTGGAGTGGATTATGAGACACCGCGATTCGGACGGCGGCGGACTGGTGGAATGGGCGATCGAAGGCGATCCCCTGTGCCGGAGCGGAGAGAGCGGCATGGACAACTCCCCCCGTTTCGATTCCGCCTGCGCTCTGGACGCCACGGATTTCAACGCCTATCTTTCGCTGGAGTTCGAATGTATGGCGGAATTTGCGGAAATCCTTGCGCTGAAAGAGGATGTGAAATACTGGAACGATCTTCACTCCCTCTGGAACGCCCGGATCAACGAACGGCTCTGGAATGAGAAAGAGGGGCTTTACATGGATTTCGATCTACATTCGGGAGAACAGACGGGAGTTGCGGCGTCGTCCGGCTTTCTTCCGCTGATCTGCGGGGCGCCCTCCCGGGAGCAGGCGGAAAAGCTGCTGGCGAATCTGAAGGATCCGGAGACATTTGGAACTCCCTTCCGGGTTCCTTCCATCAGCCGGAAATGCAGCTCGTTCTATCAGAAGGACATGTGGCGGGGACCGGTCTGGATCAACATCAACTGGCTGATCGCATTCGGCCTGGAGCGCTACGGCTGGAACGAGGAGGCGCGGATGTTGCTCGAGGAAACGGCTCGCGAAGAGGAGAAATACTATCTGAAGTATGGAACCTTTTTTGAATTCTACGACGACCGAAGGGAATGCGATCCGCCTCAGCTGCTGCGCAAAGGAGAGTGTTCTCCCTCGAAGCCGTATCATCAGGCCTTCCATGATTACGGCTGGAGCGCGACACTCTATATCGATATGATTCAGAAACTGCAGAATAAAAAACAATAGAGAAAGGATGGAATGAATGATGAAGAAGAGAGAATTTACTCTGATAGAGCTCCTTGTCGTAATTGCGATCATTGCGATTCTGGCGGCGCTTCTTCTTCCGGCTCTGAATGCGGCAAGAGAGAAGGCGCGGAGCATTCAGTGTGTTTCCCAGCTGAAGACGATGGGAACGTATGAAGGATTCTATCTGAATGATTATGATGGAGTTGCGGCGCCTCCATACGGAGTGAACGAGCCTGGACTTCCCAATTATTACATGTACAACTATCACTGGGATTATGTGTTTGCTCGGAATTATGTGACCAATGGGGATTCTCTTCAGATCACGAACGGGAAATTCAAGATTTTCTGGTGTCCGAGCGATCCATCGAACTATCCGCGGACCGATGAGAGCTACAAGATCCGTCCTCCGCGATCCTATTCGTTTCTGATGGGGTGGGGACGGTGTATGGACAACAGCGGAAAATCCCTTCTTGTCAAGAGCTCGCAGGTGAAACAGCCTTCGCAGTCGATGTTCATGACCGAGCACAATACGGAATCGACAAAATATGCCGATTCCGTCGTCGGATACAATTTCACGACCGGAGAGACCGGAATCTGGGGACCAACCACCGTAGGAATGCATCACAGCAACAAAATGCGGGCCGGTGTGCTGCTGTTTGACGGACATGTCGTCATGGCCCGCTTCCACACCTTCAACACCTCCATGGTCTGGGGGACAACATCCTCATCCTTCAACTGGTTCACCCTCAACAATTTTGCCAATAAGTATTCCCTGCTTCGGAACCATACGTTCTGAGGGGGGCGAAAGATTTTTTCCGCCGTGAGCGGTCTGTTTTCAAAGGAGGTTTTGTTTCATGAAAGGTCTTTTTTCAAGGGTGAGCTCTTTTTTCTCTGGAATGCGCCGGTTTGGACTGCTGCTTGGCGCCGCAGTCTGGACGGGAGGGGTTTTCTCCGCTGCGGGCGGAGAGTTTTCCCGTCCGGCGGACAGTCTGTTTCAGGTGGAGGAGTTCCCGTTCAAACTTGCTGCCGCCCATCCCGGCTGGAGAGGGGTCACGACGCAGAATTCGGAAACCTTGAGATTCCCGGGAGAAGGTCCTGAACTTCGCGATGGTTTTGAAGTTCGGAGAGGAACTTTTCAGATCGGATCTTACGGTTCTCTTGTTCTGGAGGAGGGAAAGAAAGGCGCCGGAAACGAAATGGAGGTCCGACTGAATCTGGAATCCGGAAAACCTTTCGGAATCCAGATTCTGTTTGTGACCACTTCGATTCCGTTCTCCGCCGGAGAGGATTTCCGCTTCCGGGTCAACGGACGCTGGAACCGTTTTCCCGAATATTACTCGCCGTCACGTCCCTGGCAGATCAACATTCCGAATCGTGCGGAAGGCAACCGGATCGAAATTCCGCTCCGGCGCGGCTCGCTGATCTTTTCCGGTCATTTTCAGGCGATGTTTCAGGATAATCGGAAGTTCAACAGCAAAAACGCCTCTTTCCGGATCATTGTTTCCCCCTCCGAATCCGGAAAGGGAAAATGGAGCCTGGCGTTTCGTGCGGAATACAAGCCGTATCCATCTTTCCCGGTGACCTTTGAAAAGAAGGAGAGGGGAGCGGAGCAGAAATCGCTTTCTCCCGGGATCCATACGCTTGGCGGGGTCCGCTTTTCGGTGTCCGGGGCGGCTCTGGAGAAAAAGCGGAATCTGGTGCCGGAATCCGGTGTGCGCGGCAGGTGGTGGTATCTGCTGTGTGCCGGAGCGGAAGAGCTGTCGCTGGAGCTGACTCTCGCGGACGGAAAACGGGAGAAGCTCCGGCTCCTGACGAATGCGCCTTTCGGAGAGGACGACTCCGATTCCTTGCGCTGCCTGATCTTTCAGAGCGAGGGCAAAGAGGCGAAATCGGTCCGCATCGACGGAAGCGGCAAAACCTTGCCGCTGGCGCTTTCGGTCTCGCAGGACCGGATTGTACCCCGTATCGAGGCCCGTCCGCTCGTGATCCGCCAGGGCCGGGAATGGAAAGTCGTGGATCTGAAAAAGGATGTGATTCCCGGATCGGCTCTGGATTTCTCCGGACTTCTGGATGCTCCCGCCGGGAAATACGGATTTGTGAAGACGGCCGGCGAAAACTTCGAATTTGAACGGCGTCCGGGGGTCCCGGTCCGCTTCTGGGGGCTGAACGTGACCCACAAGGTCCAGTTCATGTCGAACGAGGAGATCGACCGGATGACAGCCCGGTTCGCCGCCAACGGATTCAATCTGGTCCGCTTCCACCATTTCGACAACTTCCTGCAGAAGGAGGGGGCGGAGGATACCACGTCGTTCGATCCGGCAAAGCTCGACCGGCTGGATTATTTCTTCGCGTCCTGCAAACGGAGAGGAATTTACATTACGCTGGATCTTTACACATCCCGCAAGTTGAAGAAAGGGGAGATCCGGAAGTTCCCGGACCGCTCCGTCTCCGGTCGGGATTTCAAGGCTCTCGCGCTGATTGACGAGGAGGTCATGCAGAATCTGGAACGCTTCGCCGGGAATCTCCTGACCCACACCAATCCGTATACGAACTTGCGCTGGGCGGACGATCCCGCTCTGGTGACGGTCAGCATCATCAACGAGGGGACCCTTTCCAACAATCTCCGCTCCTCCTATGTCCGGAAGGTGTACGACGACGCCTTCCGGAAGTTCCGCTCGGAATCGGACGAAAACCGGACGGTCGACCGTCAGGAGTTTGAACGGAGAGTCTATGCAAACGCCTATTCCCGCTACTCCTCCCGTCTCCGGAAATGGGGCGTGAGGGTGCCGCTGTCCGATCTGAATTACATCATGGACCCCCAGAGCAATCTGTGCCGGAGCTCTCTGGATTATGTCGATCTCCATTACTACTGGGCGCATCCGACATCGGATATGCCGCGGAGCGCCTCTCCGGATGATGCTCTGGGCGCTCTCGGAGGCATCTCCCTTCTTTTCCCGCATCGTGCGTTCGGACGTCCCTTCGCGATTACGGAATGGAACTATGTGTTTCCGAATGCATATCGTGCGGAAGGGGGATTCCTGGCCGGAGCGTATGCGGCTCTTCAGAATTATGCGATGCTCTGCCAGTTTGATTATGCGTCCAATCCGGTGAGGAGCATCGGGCCTGCGCACATTGTTGGGTTTGAACTGGCGAATGATCCGATTGCGCGGTTGACGAATCTGGCGGGAGCGTTGTTCTTCCTGCGCGGCGATGTCTCCCCGTCGGACAAGCGCTTTGCCTATCGGATTGTTCCGGAGGATGCAAACCGGCAGAACTCCTCACCCGACTCGTTCCGGGAACTCGGACTGATCGCGCAGAGCGGATATTTTCTGAATGATCCGCCGAAAGGAGCGACCGTTGTCTCCGCGTCACAGACGACTCTCGGCAAATTGCGGAAGAAGGGGTGGATCACGGCCCGGGAGGGGGGGAGCGACGGCATCCGCCGCTCTTCTTCCGGAGAACTGGAAATGAATCTGTTCGAACGGACTTTCTCGGTGGTGACGCCGCGCAGTGAAGGATTTGTCGGCCGGGCGGGGAGCGTTCTGCGGGGGAAAAACGTTTCCGGACGAATCGACGGCTCCTTTGCTTCGATTCTGGTTGCATCCTGCGGAAAGACGGAGCTTGCGGAAAGCCGGCGGATTCTGATTCTCCATCTGACGGACTGTCTGAACAGCGGACTTCGCTTCACCTCGGGGGAGCGTCATACGGTGGACCGGTTCGGCGGACTTCCGGTTCTTGTCCGGAAGGGTGGAGCGGAAATTTCTTTTCAGAGCCGTCTGCCGGGGAGAGCGGAGCTTCATGCGCTGGATCTTTCCGGGAAGCGGATCGGGACTCTTCCGGTGGAGCGGCGGGATGGAAGAGTGCATTTCCGTCTGGACAACTCCAGCGGCGTTTTCGCCTACGAACTCCTTCTGAAAGAGTAGAAGCTCTCATTCGGAGGAGAGAAAACATGCGGAGTCTGTCCCGTCGCAGGACAGACTCCGCAGAAAAAATAGGATTCGGATTGTTTATTTGGCCAGGATCAGAAGAGTGGCACTCTTATGCTTTTTGCCATTGTGGGTGAAGGTCCAGTCCGGATTGCCGGACGGCTTGTTCCCGATCCCGAGGTCCGTGTTCTGTTTGGTCTTCCAGTTGTTGACTGCCATGACGGTCTGTTTTTTCGCGGTGTTGTGGATCTGCATGGAGCCGTAATCGCCGTTGGTGGCCATCCAGTCGCCGAAGTCGAAGGTTTTGTCGTCCGCGCCCGGAATGTTCTTCTTGTTGTTCGGCATGTAGTTCGTCGGCCAGAATTCGATGTTGCCTTTTGCAAAGGTGCCGTTTTCCACTCCGGGAACGTCGGATTTGACCCGGAGATCGGTAATCTCAACTTGGAACGGGGTTTTCGGATTCATGCGGGGAATGCCCGCTTCCCGGACATCGCCGGTGAAGCTCTTCATCGTGACAAAAACCCGGCGCACGCCGCCCTGCAGATCCGTCAGACGAAGGTAGTAGCCGAGACGTTCCGCTTTCTTCCCCGCAAAATCCGCGGAGTTGTCCGTCACATAAACCGGATTCCCTTTCGCGTCGGTCCCTTTCAGAAGATCCGCCTTGTAGACGAGCTTGTACTCTTTGCTTTCCGGTGCAAAGGTCTGCAGATCCGTCAGATCGGCATCCGCCGCGTACACGCTCCCACAGACCAGGGCGCCGAGAACAAGAAGTGATGGGGTGTGCTTTTTCATAACATGCTTTCCTTTCCTGACTGTTTTGGGTTGTATCGGATCCGGGATTCTTCCTGGAAGACCCCGGAACGGATTTCACGACCGGTTTTTTTTCAGATACTTCAGAATGACTTGCTTCCGCGGAGTCGTTTCGGAGACCGGACGGGTGTTTTCCGGGTCGGACGAATGTTCCAGACTCCAGCCGTGCCACTCCCGGAAGGCGTGATAACACCAGTCCCAGCCGAACTCTTCGAAGAGGCTCAGGACATCGTCAAGCCAGCGTTCGCCGTCTCCGGCCCAGCGGATGACTCCGAACTCCCCGATCAGAATCCGGGCATGGTATTTCTGCTGGAAAAGACGGACGGGAAGAAGGGCGTTTCTCAGAAACTTCTTGTCGAAAGGCTTCCCGAACAGCGTGGAGGGATAGGAGATCCGGGAGGCCGGATAACGCTCAAAGTAGTCGCCGCTGTCGCCGACTCCCTGATGGGTGTAGACCCCGCTCCGGTACATGTGCGCCTGATAGATGATGTTCCGGAACGGAAGAGGTTTCAGATAGGAAAACGCTTCCGGGGAGGCCCATTCGTTGGATTCGATCAGAATCGGCGTTTCGGGATCGATGGATCGGATCGCTTTGGCGCAGTCGTAGTAGCAGCGGTAGTAATCGCGTTTGGAGAAACTCATCTGGGCGGGTTCGTTGTAGAGATCGTAGCCGTAGAGTGAGGGGCTGTCTTTGAAACGGCGGGCGATGATGCGCCAGATGTCCAAATAGGCCTGATAGTGGGGATCGCTGTCGAACATCACGAATTTGGCGCCGTCGGAGTGCTTGGCGGCGCCGTCGGCTGTTCCGAGCGTGCCGCCGGAATTCCTGCGGTTGCCGGGCGGCGTATGCAGGTCGATGATCACCGCGATCCCGAGTTCCCGGCAGAGCGGGAGAAACTTCTCCAGTTTATCCAGCTGACGGAGGATATTGGCTTTCCAGTCCTCCAGACGGGGTTCGTGCGCGTTCATCTGCCAGCGGAGAAGATTGGCACCCATGGCGGCCATGTCCCGGAGATCGTCGGGGGTGATCGCGGCGATGGGCGGACTCATGAAGCCCCGCATCTGCGGCAGGCGCGTTACGCGGTCCGTGTATTCNNGCCGCAGATTATTCGCAGCGGAAATTTTCCGGAACATTCCAGATCGATTCAAAAACCGCTTTTCCGGAGGCTTCCGCCCGGATGTTGCGGAACACCATCGTGCCGGAGGATTTCTGGATCCCGAACTGGATGGACAGGGACTCGGTGGTGGGACGGATGAAAAATTCCGCCGAATAGTTCTGCCAGTTCGGAGAGCTTCCGTTGCAGAGGGGGGAGACCTGGTATTCGGTCCGTCTGCCCATTCCGTCGCGGACCTCCGCAACCGCGAGGATCTTTCCGCCCGCGGGGGACGAGGGGGCTTTCGGGGCAATATCCTTCCAGAGAACTTCGCACCGGAACGAGAGAGAGCGTCCTTTCAAACGTTCCAGGAGCTCCGGGGCGATCACCCACGTTCCTCCGCGCGTTTGATCGCGGCTCTCCTTCTCGTAGGGGATGGAGACGGTGACTTCGTTCTGACCGATCCGGGTGAACAAATCCGCTTTCAGCAGTTCCGTCCGGAACGGGAGAACCTCTCCCGAGACTCCGTTCAGGGAGAACAGACTCAGAAAAACAAGTGCGGCAAATTGGAATAAACGCATCATCAATTTCCTCAGAGATAGGGGTGNNGCAGCCCCGGTCCGGCGGATAAAAATGCGGACAGAGAACGGCCGCGTGACGGACCGATGAAACATGCCCGTCGAAATGAAGAACCGTGTTCCGCCCCTGATGGGAGTAGACCGGTTCATTGGTGGGTGTGCCCGACGAATTGAAAAGTCCTTCATTGGTCTTTTTCTGGAACTGGATCATCCCTTCCGTCCAGAAGGCGGACACGGAGGGGTGCTTCAGTTTGTTGATCTGATGGATGTAGGCGCTGCCGTTGTCCACGACATCGACCGCCTGGTCGGAGAAACGCATGGCGTAAAGATTGAAAAACATCAGGTGCGGCGGTTTGGTTGCGCAGATCGCCGAGTCGGTGCAGTACGACGTATAGCCTTTCGCCAGCGCGTCCCGGACAAGGGAGGGGCAGAGCTTCGAGACCGGCACAGTCGCTTTCTGCCAGGGACAGACCCGCTCCTTCATCCCGAACGCCTCCAGAACATACGATTCATGTCCGTCCGAGTCGATCCCGTTGTTGTTCGGGTAGCAGTACAGAGCCCAATCCTTGGTCATGATGCTGATTTTGTCGTCATTTGCGTTGAGGTAGTTGACCAGCGCAATGTTCAGCTGGCGGAAAATGGAGGTGCAGGAGATCTGATGCGCCTTCTCCCGGACCGAACTCAGCGCCGGAAGAAGAAGCGCGGCCAGGATCGCGATGATCGCTATGACCACCAGGAGTTCCACAAGCGTGAACGCTGCAGTCCGGTTCCGGATTTTCCTGAAGAATGTCTGTTTCATCCATTGTCCTCCTGATTTAATGGGATGGGGGGAAGATCTCTTTCAGCGCTTCCAGATACCCCATTCCGTACCGGGCTTCCGGTTCGAGCATGCTTCCTTCGGTCCATTCGTTCCAGCAGTTGATGCTGAAGGTGGAAATGCCGCGCTGTTCCAGGCGTTCCCGGGTTTTCCGCAGAGCGGTCCGGAAGTTCTCCGGCGTGTTCTTCGACAGCGTGCAGGTGTAGGGATACCCCACATGCGGATCCCAGACATCCGTGGTTTCCGTCCGGGGAGCCGGATCCCATCCCATCGTCACATTGGGATAGTAGGGGAGCGAAGAGCTTTTTTCCAGTTCGTCCCAGGCGCGGAAATAGGATTCCATCGCCTCGGGATACGGGTACTCCGCCTGTTTCGGAAGGGGAAAGTGGTGAATCCAGACATAGCTGGCGGTCGAATCAAATCCGAGAGCCTGAACGACCTCTCCGCGGGGACGGTCCTCCTCCTCCCCGGGGAGCACCGGAGACCCCCAGACGATCGCATTGAGATGAAGGCCCGGAAGACCGGATTTGACCGCCCGTTCCCGGAAATCGCTCAGGGCGTCCCGGGTCGCCTGGAATCCGCCGAGACCGCGGATCAGCTCCTGCAGGTGGTAGATGGAGAAATAGGGCTTCCCGTCCCGGAGATAGTAGTTCGGGTGTTTGAAGTAGCGTTCGATGATCGAGTCGGTGATCTGCCGGAACTGTTCCGGATTGACGGCGCCCGGGTAGAGGAGGGCGGGAGGGGTGGAACGTTTCCGCGGATGAATGTCGATCCAGTCATGATTGGCCCACATCAGGGCAAAGCGGAAGGGGTCTCCGGCGACGGCGGGAAGAAAACCGTCGTCCAGGCAGTGCGAGAGGAAGGTGCCGTCCGCATAGTGGTAGTAGTCGAAGATGAAGTAGTCGATCCCGTGCGTCCGGGCCGCGAGAATTTTCTGCTTCATGACCGCCGGATCGGATTCGTCGCAATAGCCCCACAGCGGGACTTTCGGCTGATGGTGCCCGGGAAAACGCGGACGGGCCGCTTTGACAAGTTCCCATTCGCTCCAGTTGGCGCCATGGGCGGCGGTGTTGCGTTCGTCGCATCGGTGGTAGTTCGGGAAATAGTAGCATCCCACGTCGAATTTCTGCATGATGATTTGTCCCTCCGGAATCAAACTTGAATTTTGGTTTATGGTATATTATATTGAAAAATGGAAAAAAGAAAAGAGAAGTTTATCCGAAAGGAGTGTCATTTTGTCCGAAAATGATCCAGATGACCGCATTTCCCCTCTGCGGGATGTCGATGTGGTTGCGGGGCATTCCCTCATCAGCAGTCCCAGTTGCTGGGAGACCTTCCGGAACAACGACTGGAATCTGATTATCATGGTCTCCGGAGAGGGGGTCGCCCGTGTGGGCGAACACGAGTTCCGGATGAAAAAGGGGTCGCTCTATCTGTTTGCGCCGAGCGGAAGACGGCGGTTCTATTCCACGCGCAGCTGGCTCTCCTACTGGGTTCATTTCCCGCTGCGGATCCCGATGGAGTGGCCGGCGCTGGAAGAGGAGGTGGTCTATGCGCTGACGCCCTCCGCGTCCGCTTTCCGACGGTGCGTGCGGGAGCTGATGGAGGTGCTCAAGCTGGCGATGGGGTGCCGGAGGGGATGGCATCTGCTGGCACTGAATCTGATTCAGAGTGTGATTCTGCGCGGCAACATGCTGTCGTCCCGGAGCGGACCGGTGGACGAACGGCTGCTGAAGGCGGAGGCGTTGCTGAACCAGTTCGAAAGACCGATGGAGATGGATCGGATCGCCGCCGCGTGCGGGATGTCGCGTTCGGTGTTCTATGCCCGTTTCCGCGAGACGTACGGACTTTCGCCGCGCGCATGGAGGGAGAGAGGTCAGCTCAATGCGATTCGGATTCTGCTGGAATCAACCTCGCTTCCGATGGCGGAGATCTGCTCCCGCTGCGGCATGCGGGACATGGCGCAGTTCTTCAAACGCTTCAAGCGTCTTTTCGGCACGACCCCGTCCCGATACCGGGAACAGTTTCTGAGAGACTCAAAGGAGAACAGCCGAGACAAAAATCTTCCTCCCTCTTCTGACCGCCGATGAAACGGGGAATCCCGGCCCGGAGATGCTGGAGAGACGGACGAAAACGCGGATGCTCCGTCATTTGGTCTCGCGCTGCGGAGAGGGGGAATGATTCGGCACTTCCCTGCCGTGCTGTTTTCTCCGGTACGCCGTCGGAGTGATCCCGAATGCCCGGCGGAAGACCATGGAAAAATAGTTGCTGTCCTGAAAACCGCATCCGAACGCGACATCCGAGATGGAACAGTCGTAGCGTGTGGTCAGCCACTCCTTTGCTTCGAGAAGTCTTCTCCGGGTCAGCTGCGCCCGGAACGACTCCTTCTGCAGTCTGTGCAGCAGTCCGCCCAGATAGTTCGCGTTGACTCCGAGCTGCTCCGCCAGATCGGCCAGCGCGATATTCTCCTGAAAATGCTGTTCAATGAAATCCCGGCAGTTTTCCAGATAGAACTGTTCGCTGTGCGTCCGCTCGTTGAGGAGTTCCGCCATGCCGGAGCGGGAGATTTCCAGATGGACATAGTCCTGAATCAGAGATGCGGCCTGTCTGAGTTTTTTTCGNNCATCCGGGCCGGCATTTCGATTCCCGGCGGAAGGCGGACTTTTTTCTCTTCCCGGATGAAGGTCCCGAAAAAGAACACTCCGAGAAGCAGTCCGTTGCGGAGAATCGGAAGCGTATATTCGCAAATCCCGTAGCTGCAGACACTTTCCCGGCATTTGCCGTCCCGCACCTTTCGTATGATCCTGCTTTTGTTTTTGTAACAGCTCAAACTCCCGTCGCGCGATTTATAGTACTGGCAGAACGGCGAATGGTGCTGGTACTGCTTCATACCCAGTCGAAGCGGACGGATCCGATACAGAAGCGGATGGCAGATTTCAAAGCTGATGTTCAGCGAATACAGCTCCTCCAGCAGCTGCAGAAGCGATGCAAGATTCATGACGAAACCCTCCTTGACCTGAGAAAATTTAAGATTGTTTTCCGAAAAAATCAAGGTTCTTTCCTGAAAAATATCGTATAATATGACCGGAACAGAAAACGAGAGGTTTTTCAATATGTATGCCATTCAGACCAGTCGGAAACGCGCGTTCCCCGGAGTGGTGATCGCGGGGGGCGGAATCGCCGGGTGTGCCGCCGCGCTCGGTGCGGCCCGGGCGGGAGCAAAGGTCCTGCTTTTGGAAGAGGGAAATGCTCCGGGCGGAATGGGCGGACCCGGAATGATCGCAAAATGGATGCCGGGAACCCGCTCCCCGCTGCGGGAGGAGATCGACCGGAGAATCGCGGAGTCGGAACTGGCTCCGCCCCGGTGCACCGAAGGAATCCTGAACGAGTGTCTGAAGGATGTGCTCTTTCAGATGCTGGAGGAGGCCGGTGTCGAACTGCTCCTCGACACCCGGGTGGTGGATGCGGATTGCGAGAACGGGCATGTCACGGCGTTTTATGCCGCCAATGTTTCCGGAATCGAACGGATCGAGTCTCCGTGTCTGATCGATGCGACCGGGGACGGGGTCGCGGCATTCTGCGCCGGCGCTTCGTTCGAGATCGGAAGAGAGGGGGATCATCTCTGCCAGGGCGCTTCGCTGATGATCCAGATCGGCGGAGTGGATCCGGAGATCCGGTCTCTGCCGGAGAGTTTCAATCTTCCCTATCCGGTTCCGGAAGGGGAACTCGAAGCTCTGGGAAAGGAGCATCTGCCCCCGCCGGCCGGACACGTCCTGCTGCATCGGACCGGAAAACCGGGAATCATCTGTGCGAATATGACCAACGCGGTGAAGTTCGATTTCACCGACGCCGTGCAGAAAACTGCGGCGGAACGGCTCTGCCGGAAACAGATTCATGCGATTGTTCCCTTTCTGCGCCGTTTTGTCCCGGGATTCGAGAACTGCTATCTTGCCGGGAGCGCATCGCGGTTCGGAATCCGGGAAAGCCGCCATTTCCACGGGGAGTTCTGCCTGACGGAAGAGGATATCCTCTCCGGACGGCAGTTCGACGACTGGATCGCATGCGGCAATTTCTTCCCCTTCGACATTCACAATGTGGAAGGACACGGACTGGATCCGGCCGGAACGCTGAAGATGAGCCATCGTTTTTATTCCATACCGCTGCGATGCTGTCTGCCGGCCGGTCTGGACGGGCTTCTGCTGGCGGGACGGAATATTTCCGGGACGCACAAGGCGCATTCCAGTTTCCGGGTCATGCCGATCTGTCTGAACATCGGACTCGGGACGGGCGTGGCGGCGGCGACGGCTCTGCGGCTCGGCACCTCGCTGCGGAATCTCCCGATGGAACCGGTTCACCGGGAGCTGATCCGTCAGGGCGTGATTCCGCCGGAGAGACAGGAGGAGTCGTTTCCCGGAGAAGAAAACGGAGCTCTGTGAACGGAATTCGAAAAAAGAGTGTCTGAAATGATCCCGGCCGGACAACCGTGGCTCCGGGAAGGGACAGACAACAGAAGAAAAACAAAGAAAAAAAGGAAATGAAAATGAGACGGAGCAAAGCAAAAGCATGCGGAAGAGTCTCGAATTTTACTCTGGTGGAACTGCTTGTCACAATTGTGGTGATCGTGATTCTGGCGGCGCTTCTTCTGCCGGCCCTGAATGCGGCGAGAGGCAAGGCGCAGGGGGCGGGGTGCATCTCCAATCTGCGGCAGATCGGGTATGGGGCGAACATGTATGCCAACGACTGGGACGGGTTCCTGCCGGATGTGTATCGGAACAGCGATCGGACGATGGAATTCAGCCGGGTTCTGCGGCCGTATCTGGGGGAAGCCTGCGATTCGCCGTACTTTGCGTCGCGGAGTCTGCGGACGATTCTGCGCTGTCCGGGTCAGGAGATTCCTGCGGGAGTTACGCGGATTCTTTCCGGATATACCGTTACGCATCAATGGTTTACGGCGGAAGGAACGTACGGCTGCTGGAGTTATGATATCGGTTCGGTGCGGTATCTGAGCCGGATCGGAAAGCTGAAGGAGAAGGGAATTCTGGTGAGCGCTGCGCCGCTGGCGAAGTTTGAGATGTCGGGGGGATGGCAGAATATCGCCAGTGCGACGGGCTGTCTGCTTCCGACAAACTTCCTCAATGCGTTTCATCCTCTGGAGGAGGAACGGAAGAAGGCGCCGCTCTACAACCATGCGGCCTCCGGCAATTTCCTGATGGCGGGACTCCACGTTCAGACTTTGCGATTCGGCAGTCAGGTGGACAACCAGTGGTGCCTGAAATAAGAGTGTTTGAAACAGATCGGATGATTGTGGCATGAAACATCGAATAGAAGGAGAAATCATGAACGGAAAACAGAAAATCCGGAAAAGATACGGATTTGCAGGATGGAAAAGGATCGCAGTGGCATTCTGTCTTCTGGCGGCCGGTTCGGTCCGGGGGGCGGAGGAGGTGATCTTCTCCGCGGATTTCAACCGACCGGAGTCGGTGAAGGAGTGGAAGCTGGCGCACTGGCACACGAAGGGGGAGAAGAGGCCGGTTCAGGAGTGTTCTCCGATGCGGTATCTGCCGTCTGGGGGGATGGATCGCGGAGGGTGCGTCGAATTTCAGGCGGATGATCCGGCGTGCAACACGCTTCTGACCATTCCGCTGGATCCGAAGAAAACAGCCGGACGCGGCGTGATCCTCGAAGGCTGGATGCAGGGAGAGAATCTGACGGCCCCGAAGGTCTCCTATCTCGGACCGAAGCTGATGCTGGCGGTGACGACTCCGCAGAGTGCCGATCATCCCGATCAGATGAAGACATACGGGTCATACGGCTGGAAAAAATTCACCGCATTCTGCCGGGTTTCGCCGTCGGTGCGTTCGATTTCCGTCAATCTGGGATTGCAGGGGTGCACGGGAAAGGTGCGGATCGACAATGTCCGGGTCTTTCTGGAACCGCTTCCTCCGCACTCCGACGAACCGCTGAAGGGACAGCTGCCGCCGAACAAGACGACCCGGTATCGCGGAGTGATGTCCGGTCATGATCTTTCGGAAGAGGCGTTCCGGGAGCTCCGGGAGGTCTGGAACGCAAATCTCCTGCGCTTCCAGATCAGCCGTCCGGACGGATGGGACAATACGACGGTGGAAGGGTTCCGCCGGATCGTTCACCGCCGTCTGAAGGAGCTCGACCGCATTCTGCCGCTCGCCCGGAAATACGGAATCAAGGTGGTGATCGACATGCACGTCGGCCCCGGGACAAAGGTCAATCAGCTCCTGAGCAATGCGCTGAGCTGGGAGCCGGAGATGCAGCAGGCTCTGGTCGACGTCTGGCGCGAGATCGCCGCACGGTATAAAGGCGACCCCGTTCTCTACGGGTATGATCTGCTGAACGAACCGCGGGAGGAGAACTATGTCTACAAGCCCGGCGGCGGACTCAGCTGGAACCGTCTTGCGGACCGGATCGCGCGGGCCATCCGGGAGATCGATCCGAAAACCCCGATCGTGATCGAACCGCACAACTGGGGCGGCGCCACCGGTCTGGAGACCTTCCAGCCGATCCATGTGCCCAATGTGATTTACAGCATTCACAACTACAACCCCGGCGCCTATACGCATCAGGGCGTGATGGCCGGACGCAAAACCGGAGTCCGCTATCCCGGAATGATCAATGGAAAATACTACGACCGCAAGGCGCTTGAAGAGTATTTCCGGCCGGCGGTCGAGTTCCAGAAAAAATACAATGTCCCGATCTATGTCGGCGAATTCGGTGTCGCCCGCTGGGCCCCCNNGCGGGCAGTCGGGGCCGACCGGTACCTTCGGGACTGCATCGACCTCTTTGAAGAGAACGGCTGGGACTGGACCTATCACTCCTACCGGGAATGGGATGGATGGAGCGCGGAACACTCCTCCGATCCGAAGGATCACCGCCGGATCGGCGACACTCCTCGCCGCAGAGTCCTGCTGCGCTACATGAGCCGCAATCCGCGCATGACTCTGCCGCCGAAGGCCTCCGCTCCGGAGAAGAGAGTGGTAGAGGAGGGCATCGCTGTCCCGGAAATCCGGGAGGAGAAGATTCGGTCTCCGTTCCGGCTCTCGCAGGAAGACGGAAGGAATGTGATTTCGCTGCGTTCAACGTCCCGGGAAAAGGATTTTCTGATGAGTTTTCCGGTGGATCCGGCCCGGATCGCCGGAAAGAACGTCTCGCTCTGCGCGGAGATCCGGCAGAAGGACGTCACTCCGGCTCCGAAGGAGTGGCAGGGGATCAAACTGATGCTCTTCTATGAGGATGCCGGCGGGAAGAAGCAGTTTCCGCAGGCAAAGGCCATGCCCGGCTCGTCCGACTGGCGCGCCCATGCGGTTCATGTGCGAGTTCCTGCCGGAATCCGGAAGGCCGAGATCCTGATCGGAATGGAACATGCGGCTGGAGAGGTCGCGTTCCGTAAAGTCCGGATCGAAGAGACAAAGAGGACGGATTACAGAAACTATCGTCTGACCGGAACAACCGGACGGAAAAACGCGGAATATCAGCCGGGAGAGCCGATGGTGTTCCAGTTCCGTCTGCTCAACGCGGGAAAAGCCGCGTCGGGAACACTCCAGATCTCCCGGGTCGGCGATGACGGAAAAACCGAAACAAAGCTGATGAAAACCTCTTCCGACGGATGGGTTCGCTACACAAGTTCCCTGTCCGTTCCGGGATACGTGATGGTGAAAGCCACTCTGCTGGATCCGTACGGCGCCCCGGCAAAATGCGATCCGAACAACGTGGTGCAGTTCGGCCTCGGCGCCGGGGTGCGGACCGCGGAACTGGAGCAGGGGGTGCCGGAACCGGCCGATTTCGACGCGTTCTGGGAAAAATGCCGGAAGGAACTGGAGAAGGTGCCTGTGAAGGTGTTGGAACGCAAGGAGTTTCGTCAATCCGGGAAGGCTGTTGTCTGGGATGTCAAAGTTGCGTGTGCGGGACCGCGTCCTGTTTCCGGGTACCTGGCGATTCCGAAGGGGGCGGCGCAGAAGTCCTGTCCGCTTGTTCTGCATTTCGACGGATATGGCGTCCGCAGCGCTCCGGTGATCGAGTCGGCGAAGGAGATTCATTTCAACGTCAACGCGCACGGCGTGGACAACGGACACAAGGCGCATGAGTACAATGTGCTCGGACTCGGCGGGTACGGGTTCCGGAATGCGGAAAATGAAAATCCGGATACCGTCTATTTCAAATATATGATCCTGCGGGATCTGCGTGCTCTGGAATATGCGAAGACCCTTCCGGAATGGGATGGAAAGACGATTTGTCTGGAGGGCGGAAGCCAGGGGGCGTTTCAGACGGTGGCTGTGGCGGCTCTCTCATCGGGCATCACTTCCATCCGGATCGCGGTTCCCTGGTTCTGCGATCTCGGCGGGGTTACGGTCGGCCGGGTTCGCGGCTGGCGGCCCGATNNGCGCTCAATTATTACGATACGGTCAACTTCGCCCGCCGGGTGAAGTGTCCGGTCCGGATGAATGCGGGACTTTCGGACTATGTCTGCCCGCCTTCCGGAACCCGGATTTTGTATCGGAACTTCCGCTGTCCCGTGACGGCCGATTTCTATCAGGGACTCGATCACAAACTCTATCCGGGATTCCTGCATCATACCGCGGAGAAGGTGGTGTATCGGAAATGAAGAAGGTGTGGAAAAAAACTGCCGACTGCTTCCGGGCGGAGATGGATCCGGAACTTCCGGCCGGTGCGAATGTGCTTTATACCTGTGCCAACAACATGTCGCCTCTGCGGGGAGGGTCGGTCTTCTTCCATGCGGGGGCGGGGGATGGCGATTATGCTTCCGATGATCTTGTGATTGTCGGAGATTCGGAACGGAACGAATATGTCCTGGCCGGAGCGGTCGGGTGCCGGCGCTCGTTTTCGTACTTCACGGTGCGGAGACGCAACAACCGGACGGAATCCATCGGGGTGGAGCAGCCGGATGTGCCGTCGGACGGGGAACCGGAAAAGCTGCTCGTCCTGCGCGGTTCCGACTGGCGGAAGCTGCTGATCGAATATGCGGAAACGGCCGCCGCGGAGATGGGGGCTCCCAAAATCCGGGCGGAGAAAAATCTGTGCGGGTATTGTACCTGGTATTATGATTACGGGAAGATTTCGGATTCGCTTTTTCTGGAAAATGTCCGTGCGATCCGGAAGACTCCCGGCCGGTATGCCCGGGGCGTTGCGCAGATCGACAGCGGCTATCAGAGGACCCATGGCGACTGGCTGACTCTGAAAGAGGGATGGGGACGTTCCCTTGAGGAGACCGCCCGGGAGGTCGCCTCTCTCGGTATGACGCCCGGAATCTGGCTCGCTCCGCTGATCGCCACGACGTTCAGCGAACTTTTCCGCGCTCATCCGGACTGGTTTGTCCTCGACTCGAACGGGAAGGCGAAAATCCATGCCGGATGGGATCCGCCGCCGCACGATCAGTGGCTCTGTCTGGACGGCTCCAATCCCGAGGTCCACGACTTCCTGCGGGAGACCTTTCAGACTCTTCGCCGTTTCGGCTACCGCTACTTCAAACTGGATGCTCTGGGCTACGGTCTTGCCCGGGGAACGCGCAAGGATCCCGCTGCGACCCCGGTTTCAGCCTTCCGGGCGATGATGCGGACCATTCGGGAGGCGGTCCCGGACGCATGGCTCCTCGCCTGCAGTTCTCCGTTTCTCCCGGTGGTGGGACTGGTCGACAGCTGCCGGATCGGATGCGATACCGGCATGAGCTGGGATCTGGATGCGGAAATTCCGCAGAACAGCGATCGCCATCCCGGCCGTCCCGGGGTCCGCAACGCGTGGCACGACGCCATCGCAAACTGGTGGATGAACGACCGCTGGTTCCGCTGCGATCCGGACTGCGTCATGGCGAGGAGAACTCATACCGCCCTGACCGAGGGCGAATCCCGCATCTCCGTCCTCGGCGCTCTGTGGACGGGCATCGCGTTTACCAGCAATCATTTCGGGGAACTTTCCGAGAAGGAGCTGCGTCTTCTGAATCTGGCGGCTGATTTCCGGATTCGGAATTTCCTTCCTCTCGACTGGAGTCCGGATTCCTGGCCGCATGTCTTCGGGGGAACGGACGAACGCGGATGCCCCGTCCTTGCTTTTGTCAACGACTGCGACTGCCCGATCTCCTTCCGGACTGCTCCATACGGCATGGAGTCCGGTACGGAGATTTTGATCGGTCTCGGCCGCTGCTCCTCCGTGACTCTCCCGCCGCACGATGCGGCTCTTCTGATCGGAGATCCGAAGGGACGCTCCCGTTGAAACAGCGCATCCTCTGAAACCGAAAATGACCGG
>DDJH01000130.1 GCA_002338895.1 Lentisphaeria bacterium UBA1829
CCCCAGCCGATTGTCTACGACCATCCCAAAATGGAGCCGATCCTCAAGGAAACCTACGGCATCATGCTGTATCAGGAGCAGATCATGGAGGTGGTCCAGAAACTCGCCGGCTTCACCCTCGGTCATGCCGACATCGTCCGACGCGCCATCGGAAAGAAAAAAATGGACATCATGGAGAAGGAGAAAATCAACTTCATCCAGGGGTGCAAGGAGACCAACAATATCGAACCCGAGCTCGCGGAACAGATCTGGACCAAAATCAACAAGTTCGCCGGATACGGATTCAACAAGTCCCACTCCGCCGCCTATGGAATGGTCTCATACCGGACGGCTTATCTCAAGGCAAACTATCCGCAGGAGTATATGGCGGCCGTGCTGACAAGCGAACTCGGAAACGCGGAAAAGGTCACCTTCCTGATCAACGCCTGCAAGGATATGGGCATCGAAATCCGTCCGCCCGACGTCAACAAGTCCGACACCAACTTCTCCGTCGACGGCAAAAACATCGTCTTCGGTCTCGGCGCGATCAAGGGACTCGGCGAAAGCGCCTCCAACGCCATCATCTCCGAACNNACGGTCCGTATAAGGATATGGTGGAATTCCTCGAACGGGTCGGCGGATCGGTCAACTCCAAAGCGGTCGATTCCCTCGTCCGCTGCGGAGCGTTCGACTTCACGGGATACAAACGCTCCCAGCTCCTCGCAACCATTCAGGAGGCCATCAACTGCGCCGCATCCCGCAGAAAGGACAAGGAAAGCGGACAGGGCTCCCTCTTCGATCTCCTCGGCGGCGGGGAGCAGGAGAGTTTCAACTCCGTCCAGATGCCCGACATCCCGGAAATCGACTCCTCGGAACTCCTCAAAATGGAAAAGGCGCTGCTCGGATTCTATGTCTCCGGTCATCCGGCGGAAAAATATGCTCATTTCTTCAAGGCCTATTCTTCCATGGATGCCCTTGATATTCAGGAGCACGGCGTCGCGGACGACGGCGTCATCGTCGGAGGTCTGATCAAATCCGTCACGCGGAAAATCAGCAAGAAAAGCAACAAGCCGTTCGCCATTCTTCAGATCGAAGACCTCCGCGGGTCCGTCGAATGTATGCTGTTCGGAAAGTCCTATGACGATTTCAAGGATCTGCTGATCCCCGAAACCCCGATCTTTGTCACCGGGTATATCCGGCGCGGCGATGAGGAAAATTCTCCCGCGTCCATCAGTGTCAAATCTCTCCTCTCGCTCGAATCCATGATCCAGACTCAGACCAGTCAGCTTCATCTCCATCTGTTCGAGGAGGAGTGTTCCGAACCGCTGCTCAAAAGTCTGAATGAGTTTCTCCTAAAGCATTCCGGGAATGTTCCTGTGGTTCTCTGTGTCCGACTGAAAAACGGGACTACGGTTTTTGTCGAAATCGACCGGAAGTTTTATGTCGCTCCCTCTCTGGAGCTGGCGCAGGAACTGGCTGAACTCATTGGAAACGATCGTTTCCGCATCAAAGGTGCTCGCGAGCTTCCTCCTCCGCAGCGTCGCTTCGTTCGGGATGACTCGGCTCATAAGGAAGAAGCCGCTCACTGAAGTTGATGGGGGGCTTTTTCTGCTGGAGGCGGGCAAAGGTGCGAGAGGCGAAAACCGCTTTGAAAAGCGGTTCTTCTCCTCTCGCGCTCTCCTCTTTCCCTAAACTTCTGGTCGCCTTTGCGGTTTCCCCGCAAAGGCTGTGGACGGTCTTTCGGAAGGCGGAAGGTTGCAGCGTTCTTTTTTCTCAGAAGCCCATTTTCCGGAGCCATGTGCCCGCTAATTCCGGCCAGACTCGCATTTCCGCGTATTCCTCCTTTGTTCCCAGTCCGAGTCCGTGGTGACCGTAGGGAAAGACATGCAGTTCAAATGGGATTTTATGTTTCTGCAGTGCAAGGGAGAAAAGCAGGGAATTTTCCACCGGGACCGCCGAATCTTCCGCCGTATGCCAGAGAAATGTCGGAGGAGTTGAATCCGTCACATGTTCCTCCCAGGAACAGGCGGGGAACTGTGTCCGGTCTTTGGTTCCGAGCAGATTCTCAAACGACCCGAAGTGGGCGAGTTTATCCCGGCAGGTAATCACCGGGTAGCAGAGGATCATTGCATCCGGCCGGGCGGAAACGGTATCCAGAGCGTCGCCGGCAGCCGCCGGAATCTGGTCGTAGACAATTCCCGCGGAACAGGCAAGGTGTCCTCCCGCGGAAAATCCAAGCACGGCGATCTTCGCTGGATCGATGTTCCATTCGGCAGCATGTCCCCGGACAATCCGGACCGCCCGGAGCGCATCCTCCTGCGGAGCCGGATAACGATACGGCGCAACCCGGTATTCCACAACAACCGCATGAAAGCCCAGTCGATTGAAGCGTTCCGCAACCGGAGCTCCCTCATGTCCAGCCCGGTTCGAATAGCCTCCGCCGGGGAATACGATCACACAGCCGCGCACCGTATCTCCGGGAAGCAGATAGGGTTTCAGGTATGGCTGAAAAGGTTCCTCGGTTCCGGGCAGAGTTTTCCGGTCGTTCCACAAACGGATTTCTGTATTCGGCATGATGACGCTCTCCTTTTCTCAATCAGAGCATGGTGAAGAACGTGGCGTCATTCATCTCGCCGCCGACAAACCCTTTGAAGTTCATGGAGAACTTGAAGTTCTGCGGTTTGATCAGCAGAGCCTCGTTCGGCAGCGGACCGCAGGAGTTGCTGCCCAGCGGAGCGGACTTCCAGTTCAAATTGAGGACCACCTCGTCGCATTCTTCAATCTGATACGGATGCGGCGCCTTTTCGAGCGCTTCCGCCGTATAGCGGTGAGCGGAGAAGTCGAACAGCGGAGCTCCGGCAACCAGAATTCCGCACATTTTTGTGTCGTAGAATGCGGCGCGGCGCACCTCGTAGCGGTTTCCGTTCTCCTGCGGACGGGTGTAATTGGTGGAAAGAGCCTCGAGCGGGAGTTTGTANNGTACCCGACTTTCTGCGCTTCCTTGGAATCCGGATACGCCTCTCCGGGTCCGAGACCGAACCAGGCGGCGCGGCTTACCGTTTCCGGGAGCGTCATTTCAAATCCGACACACTGGAGCGGCGGGAGTTCAAAACCGTCATTCTGCAGTTTCGCGGAGAAGTCCAGACGGTAGGATCCATCCGGGAGGAAATTGTAGCTGTATTCGCAGAGATACCCCCACGCGAGAACCGGCGGAGCCAGACGGGAAGAGACTTTCACCTTGGTCTCCCCCTTCCGTCCGATCACCAGTGCGACATCGTCCACGCGATGCTGCATCCGGCTGTATCCGGCCTTGTGGAGTTTCTCCTTGATATTGCGGTCGTTGTCCGTCGGCGCGCGCCAGATGTTGAACTGCGGGCCTTCGACAATCAGCGGAACACCGTTCCGTTCCCATGCGCAGAGCCGTCCGGAAAGTTTGTCGAACTGGAACAGCGATCCGTTGGCTTCGATCTGAATGAGCGCATCATCCTCGTCTGCGACCACATCGCGCGGCGGCATGGTGCGGACAATTGCAGGCGATTTCACCGGCAGAGCCACCTGACCCCATGCGATCTCGAATCCGCTTGTCGCCCAGTTGGTATCCACGCCAAGCGAGAATGTCAGATTGAGGAAGTATTCCGCACCCGCCTTCGGACGAGCCGGCAGGACAAACGGAATCTTCACGGTTTCCGACGCATGCGGTTTTGTCTTCAGCGGAGCGAGCGAACCGGACTGAATCACCCGTCCGTTCTCGGTCACGCTCCAGACCGGATTCAGATGCGCAAGCGTCAGAAAATCATAATAATTGGTGACGACCACTTCGCCTTTTGCCAGATTTCCGGCGGCGACCCGCACGGGAGCGATCACTTTTTTCAGTTCGGTCAGTCCGGGAGTCGGGGTCTTGTCGGGAAAGACCAGTCCGTCCGCGATGAAGTTTCCGTCGTGCGGCTCCTCGCCGAAATCGCCTCCGTAGGCATAGTATTCCACGCCGTCCGGCGAGAGGGTCCGGATTCCGTGATCGCACCATTCCCAGACAAAGCCGCCCTGCATGTTTTTATTTTTGTAAAAGGTCTGCCAGTACTCTTCGAGTCCGCCGGGACCGTTGCCCATTGCGTGCGCATATTCGCAGAGAACTGCGGGATGGCGTCCCTTGTACTTGTTCACGCATGCTTCCCAGTCGGACGGCGACGGATACATGCGACTGATCACATCGACATCCATCTGATCGGTCTGATCTCCCTCATAATGCAGGAAGCGGGAGGGATCGATCCGGCGCATGGCCTCCGCCATCTTTCGGAGATTCACGCCGATCTTCTCTTTCCCGCGGGCGTAGCCGGACTCGTTCCCAAGCGACCACGCAAAGATGCAGGCATGATTCTTGAACGATTTCACCATGCGCACTCCGCGTTCCACAATTGCATTCTCCCACTCCGGCAGAGTCGGAGGATTGCCCTTCCAGGAGTTCATGCAGAATCCGTGGGTCTCCAGATCGGTCTCCGCAAGCACATACAGTCCATATTCATCGCAGATCCGGTAGAAGGCCGGATCGTTGGAGTAGTGGGAGGTCCGGATGGCGTTGATGTTGTGACGCTTCATCAGAAGAATATCTTCGAGGATGGCGTCGGTCGTCACCGCGCGTCCGAGTTCGCAGTGGAACTCGTGGCGGTTCACGCCCCGGATCATGACTTTCTCTCCGTTGATGAGGAAATTTCCGTTCTTCAGCTCCACGCTCCGGAAACCGATTTTCAGCGCCACGGCCTGAAGAACATTTCCCCTGGCATCTTTCAGTGTAATGGCCAGCGTATAGAGTTCCGGAGTTTCCGCACTCCAGCGGAGTACATTTTTCACTTCGGTGGAAAGGGTGATCACCGACTGTGCTTCCGCCTTGAGATTGAAATTCTCCATCAGGGGCGATTCAAACAGTTCCTCGTCGGAATGTCTGGACACGGCGACCGGCAGTCCGGCCGGATCAAACAGCTCCGCCTCCACCGTTCCCTTCGCCGCCTTCACGGAGAAGTTGCGGATCGTCAGATCCACCGTCAGCAGTCCGTTTTTATACTTTTTATCAAGTGTCGGCTTTGCGAACACATCATACAGCGCGGTCAGCGGAAGAGCGGAAAGGGACACCTCCCGGAAAATTCCGCTGAGCCACCACATATCCTGATCCTCCAGATAACTCCCGTCCGACCATTGAATCACCTGAACGGCGATCCGGTTGGTTCCCACGCCGATGTATTCGGAAATATCGAATTCGGAAATCACCCGGCTTCCCTTGCTCATCCCGGCCAGGGCGCCGTTGATCCAGACATAGAAGAACGAATCCACTCCGCGGAAGGTCAGAATCACTCTCCGGTTGTCCCACTCCTCCGGAATTTCGAATTCGCGCACATAGCATCCGGTCGGGTTCTCGTTCGGCACATGCGGAGGGTTCATCGGGAACGGATACTGCACATTGGTGTAATGCGGACGCCCGTATCCCTCCATCTGCCAGTTGCAGGGGACCACGATGTCCTCCCAGTCGCACAGATCGGCGTCTTCGGCCTGGAATCCCTCCGTCACGGCCTGCGGATTCGGGAAGAAGCCGAACTTCCACACGCCGTTCAGCGTCTGATAATAGGACGACTGTGTCGCATCTCCGACCAGTGCCTGATCTCTGTTGGAAAAGGGAACCAGAAGTGTTCTCGGTTCCATCCGGTTGATATTGGTCAACGTCTGATCTTCCCAGTCATGTCTCATCTGCAGCCCTGCCTTGTTTATATAGTTTCGCGATCGATGCAACAAAGGATTCCGCATTTTTACGGATTTGAGCTAATATATCCGACCCCGACCGATTATCAAGCAGCACTTTCAGAAAAACGGAAAAAAATCTTCTCTTTTCCGCATCGGCGAAGAGCTCGACACCCCCGTTTTCCGGCTTTCCGACAACGGGAAAATTGATATTTGCAGGAAAAGATNNNNATGGAAGGAGTCATTGCCATGATTTACGTTCTTGCCACCTCGGAGCTCCAGGAAGGATGCCGGGAAAAATTCCTTGAAATTCTCAAAGCCAACGTTCCGCTTGTCCGGGCGGAGGAGGGCTGCCTTCAATACGAGCCCTGCGTGGACT
>DDJH01000256.1 GCA_002338895.1 Lentisphaeria bacterium UBA1829
ACGAAAAAACCGACCAGAAGACTGGTCGGCGGAGAATCAAGAAAATGGTCGGGATAGCGAGATTTGAACTCGCGACCTTTTGTCCCCCAGACAAACGCGCTAACCAGGCTGCGCTATATCCCGTATCGAAAACGAAATTTAATATACAGGCTATTCGTAAAAATGCAAACTCAATTCCTCAACTTTTCTCCCTTTTTATTTTTTTACATCCCCTTTTTCTCTTTTCTATTTGATTTTTCGCGTTTCACAGGTAAAATTACCCTATGATTAAACGTAAGGATCTTGTTATGACCGCTATCATTGGTTTCGAATCAAGCTGCGATGAAACAGCTGTCGCCGTCGTCGTCGATGGTCGAAAAGTTCTCTCCAACGCCATCGCCTCGCAAATCGCTAAACATGCTGTCTATGGAGGCGTCATCCCGGAACTCGCCGCAAGAGAACATCTCTCCGCTATCCGAAGAGTCACGGATGAAGCTCTCAAAGATGCGGGGATTCCAATGGACGAAATCAAAGCTGTCGCCGTTACAAACGGACCAGGACTCGTTCCAGCTCTCCTCGTCGGACTCAACTTCNNCTTCCTCGATCAGGAAGAGGATATCTTCGCAAAAAAAGAGCTCTTCCCCATGATCGGGCTCGTCGTTTCCGGCGGACACACAGCTCTGGTTCTGATTCAATCAAATGGCGAGGTCGCCGTCGTCGGAACAACCCTCGACGACGCCGCCGGAGAGGCCTTTGACAAGGCGGCAAAAATGCTCAACCTCGGATATCCGGGCGGACCGATTATCGAAAAAGCGGCAAAAAACGGCGATCCGACAAAGTTCTCCTTCCCAAGATCTCTCACAGGAACGGCCGGAAAAGCTCTCGCACCGGAAAACCGGTTCAATTTCAGCTTCAGCGGTGTCAAGACGGCGCTCCTCTATCATACAAAAAAAATCTGCGGGGAGAAAACGGAGGAACTCGCCGGGCAGATCCTGTATGACACTCTTGCGTCCTATCAGAATGCCATCGTCGAAGTGCTCTGTTCCAAGGCGTTCGATGCGGCAAAGTATTACAATGCAAAAAGTCTGATCCTCTGCGGAGGCGTCGCCTGCAACTCCTGTCTGCGGGAGCATTTTGAAGCGGGGGCTCCGAAAAATGTCAAAACGCTGCTCGCCCCGCGCAAATTCTGCACGGACAATGCGGCCATGANNCGCAAAACAGTTCGACGACCTGAGTCTCGACGCCTATGCCAGAATCCCGCAGACGTTCCGAATCCCTTTTCAGGCATGAGCAAGGATCATACAAAATGAACCGCTGCATTATTTTTGACCTCGACGGAACTCTGATCAACTCTATGGCGGATATCGCTCTTGCAACAAACAGGATGAGGCACTGTTTCAATCGCCCTCCCCTGCCCGAACAGACCATCATCGGATATGTCGGGNNGTCGGGCATGGTATCGGTCTGCTGGCAAAACGAGCCATCGCTGACGCTCCGGAAGTCCCGCCCGAACAGGCAAAGGAGGAACTCCTCCGCGCCTACCGGGAGAATCCCGTCGTGCACACAACCCTCTATCCGGGAGTCAAAGACGGGATCCGAATCCTGAAAACAGCCGGATTCCAGCTCGCTGTGGCGTCCAACAAGCCGTTCGAACTCTGTCTGCCGATTCTGGCCAAGCTCGGCGTCGCCGATTCCTTCGACGCCATCATCGGCGGAGAAAAATCCATCCGCACAAAACCCGATCCCGATATGCTGCAATATGCGTTGAAGGAGACGAAGTCCGCTCCGGAACACAGCTGGATGTTCGGAGATTCCAATCCCGATATCCAGGCAGGAAAGGCCGCAGGCTGCAAAACGGCTTATGCCGCATACGGGTATGGAACGCCGGATCCGGATTCCTGGGATTTCAAGGCGGAATGCTTTCTTGATTTTGTCTGGCATGTCCTGAAAAACGGCTCCGGAAATGAAAGTCGTCCGTGATTTCCTGGATGGTTCGCTGTATGTCTTTCGCGGAATCCGTTTCTTCTATCGGACTCCCGTTCTCTGGAAGTATTCGCTGATTCCGTTTTTATTCCTGCTGCTGTTCTATGCGCTGATCTTGTATGCGGTCTGCCGTTTTGCGCTGCCGTTCCTGCTGGATTTCCTGCCGCAGACGGAAAATGCTCCGCAGCTGCTCCGGATCTTCATTCGGATTCTGCGATGGATTGTCGCACTCTCCTGCGGAATCGGAGTCCTGCTGATCGCTCTGGTGACGCTGACAAGTGGATATGAACTGGCAGGGGCGCTGTTCTTCGACGCCATGATCGTCCGGATCGAACAGATCCGCTATCATCGGAATGCGGAGGGGCTGAGTTTCCGGAAAAATCTGGTCTGTGCGCTTCAATCCGCATTGTTTTCCGTCCGGACTGTGATGCTCTCCCTTCTGCTCCTGATCCCGGCGCTTCTGATTCCGGTGGTCGGGATTGTGCCGATGGTGNNTACAGGCAGGCGTTGACGTATCTGTTTTCCAGCGGATTCAACCGGGGACTGCTGCTGCCGGAAATTCGCCGTCTCGCAGGAAAAGAGAAAATGAAAATGCTCGGATTCGGCATCACGATCAATCTTCTGTACCTGATTCCGTTCGTCGTCATTTTCCTGATTCCCGGGTTCCTTGCGGCCGGAGCGATGCTCTATAATGAAACGCTGGCGGAAAACAAAATCGGGAATCCGAGTCAAAAGGATCCGGATTCCCGAACGATTTCCGCAGAGTGATCCGGGAAAGAGTTATTCGGCGGCTTTGGTTGTCAGCCCCCGGCGGATTCTCAGGTTGTTGAGAATCAGATTCTCCACATGATCGAATTCCGGGGTGGAATGGAAGGCGCTGAAGCGGGCGATGTCGGACCGGACCGGTTCCCGCAGTTCCAGCTCCACATCCNNCCTCCAGAGTGATGTTCCGGACCTTCTGGCTTGCCGAAGCTCGGATGAAGAACCATCCTCCGCAGGTGGCCCGCATTCCGCGGATCGCGATAGAGTCGACCTCGGCAAAAACCGCCTGTGGGTCCAGCGTGATCTGAAACGGAGTCGTCTCCACTTCCATAACCAGGTTTTCAAACCGGAGATTGCGGGCCGTGAACGGAAGAATCGGCGGCGGAGGCGGCGTATTGGGTCCGCGCGGCGGATCAAACTGTTTTTCGCCGACTCGCGGAATCTGGATGCTGATGCCGGCAAAGCTGTGCCGGATGGTCAGATTGCTGAACACGCAGTTCTGAATCAGATAATCGTTGCTCCAGCCGATCCGGACCGCGGAGGAGCCGCTCTTCAGAGAACAGTTCGTGACGGCGATCCGTTCACAGGGACGAGGATGGTAGAGCTGTTCCTGATGACTGCGGAGAATGATCGAATCGTCGCTGCTGCGGATGACGCAGTCGGAAACCGTGAAATCCCGGCAGGCGCTGAAATGGATGCCGTCCACATTCGGAACCCGGAAGTCACAATCAATCCGGATCCCGTTGATGCGGCCGATTTCACAGTCCAGGAGCCACATGGTCCAGCCGGCGGAGTTCAGAAGAGAGAGATTTTCCACGGTCACGTTCCGGCAGGCGACGAACAGGATCATCCGGCCCGGAATCAGCGTGTCGTCCCGTCGTTTCCAATGCGTCAGAAGAGAATAGGTTTTGTCATCGGTCCAGCAGAACGCAGCCCCCTGCCCGTCGATGGTCCCCCGTCCCGAAAGAGAGACATTCTCCACCCCGACCGCGGCAAACAGGGTCCGCCGGTTCAAGCGCGAACAATGATCCGGTTTCCAGAACGAATCCACCGGAAGCTCCGGATATTTCATCGGATCCGGCCCACCAAGAATCTTCGCATTCACCTCCACTTCAAACCGGACTCCGGTTTTCAGAAACAGGGTGTAGCTGAGAAACGTTCCCGACTCCACAAGGACTGTTCCTCCACCCTGCTCGGCACATGCGTCGATCGCTCTCTGCAATGCCGCGGTATTGTCTGTCACTCCGTCGCCGACCGCGCCGTAATCTTTCGCTCTGAAAATCATTGTTTTCCTGCTCCTTTTCGTTTCCTTGTCTGAAAAACGGAACTTTCCCTTCCGCTTCGTTCGTTTCCGGAAGGGATCATCCCGCAAAAATCCGCCAGAAATCTCTCTGTCCTCTCCCGGGGGAAACGATATCGGCATGCGGCTCCTCCCCGGAAAGCAGCGCCGTCCCCGTGTGCGAATCCTGGATCCGAAACATCGGAAATGAATCTGTTTCCGAGAAAAAAAACGCTTTCCCCGGTCTCTTTTTTCAGTATAGCACAAAAGAGCATTTGACACAAGAATTTAACGATGCTAAACTATATAAGTTTCAGCCAGAAAACATATAAAAAAGCAGAAAGGCCCATCGAATGGAACGGGAAAGCATCCCCCTGATGCACATCCGGCATGAGTTCAAGGAAGATCATCTGGACCGCAGCAACGGGAAACTGATCCGGACAGACTGTTTCTTTGCAGCGGAACAGCAGGATCTTCCCATCTACACCAACGGCGTCGAATTTGCCGAACGTCGCGCCCCCACCTGGTATCACGACAGCTGCAACCGCTATTTTCTGATCACGTTCCTGACGGAGGGCTCCATCCGCTACTGGGCGGGCGGAGAACAATTCACACTTCACGCAAACCAGATTCTTCTGATTCCGCAGGGAATGGACTACCGGTTCGAAACGCTCCGGAATCCGCATTACCGGAAAAACACGCTCTTTCTGCTCGGCGTGAATCTGGCGGAAATTCTGGAAACCTTCCAGCTGAACCANNCCCAGCCGATGATTCTGCCGGCGGAAGATTCGGATTTTCTGGTGGAGAGATTCCATCAGCTCCGGGAGATCGTCCAGTCCAGAGAGACCCGGCTTCTTCCCCGGAACATGGGAATCACGATGGAACTCCTCGGGAGACTTTCCGAACGGGGACCGTCATCGGTCCATCTTCCGCTGGCGCTGCGGATCGCGAAGTCGCGTCTTTCCGGCGGATTCGCCAATGCGGTTTCCATCGCCGCGCTGGCTCAGGAGCTCCGGATGCCGCTGCGGACCTTCAACCGGATATTCCGCGATCATCTGGGAATCTCTCCGCGCGAATTCCGAAAGCAATGCCGGATGGAAACCGCAAAAGGATATTTGAACCATACCGCCGAATCCATCAAGGAGATCGCGGAACGGCTCGGATACGGAAATGCGTTTCATTTTTCCGGAGAATTCCGCCGGACATTCGGAATTTCTCCCCAGATCTTCCGGGTGCAGGAACGGAAGAAAAAGATTTCCGGATAAAAATCTTTCATTTTTTCCCTTTTCCCGCTTGACATTTGCAGGACCGGGAATATATTAACGCCCATACTCAAGCGGAGGCGTAGCTCAATTGGTTAGAGTGCCACCCTGTCACGGTGGATGTTGCGGGTTCGATCCCCGTCGCTTCCGCCATTTTTTTT
>DDJH01000019.1 GCA_002338895.1 Lentisphaeria bacterium UBA1829
AAAAACGGAAAAACGCATTTTCTCGAAGGCGTTCTTGAAAAATAGGGGACTTCGTGCTAAGTTACTTCCTTGCGTTTCGACTGGTAACCCTGAAATTCAAGGAGTTGGGATCATGGAAAAGGATGAATTTGTTGTGCTGAAGATCGGCGATCGCGAGATCCGTCTTCCCGTCGTTACCGGAACGGAAGGAGAAAAGGCGTTCGACATTACCCAGCTGCGAAAACAGACCGGGTATATCACAATCGATCCCGGTCTCATGAACACCGGGGCCTGTTACAGCAAAATCACCTTTGTGGATGGAGAACGCGGCATCCTGCGCTATCGGGGAATTCCCATTGAAGATCTGGTCAAGACCTCCTCTTTTGTCCAGGTCGCATACCTTCTGGTGCACGGAACTCTGCCCACGGAGGTGCAGCGCAGGGAGTTTTCCGAACTGCTGAACATGAACTCGCTGCTCCATGAGGATATGCGCCATTTCTTCGACCATTTTCCGCGCGGAGCTCATCCGATGCATATCCTCTCCACGATGATCAACGCGCTGGCCGCGTTTTATCCGAACGTGGATCTTCAATCCATGGAGGAGGATATCGAACTTTCCACGGCCCGGCTGATCTCCATTGTCCGCACGATGGCGGCCATGGCGTACAAGAAGAGCATCGGGGAACCGGTGGTGTATCCGCGGCATGATCTGACCTACTGCGCAAACTTCCTGAACATGATGTTTGATTCGCCGGTGAATCCGTACAAGATTTCGCCGGAAGCGGTGCGCATTCTCAATATTCTGCTGATTCTGCATGCCGATCATGAACAGAACTGTTCGACGACGACGGTGCGGACGATCGGAAGCGCCCAGGTGAATCTCTATGCAACAATTTCGGCGGGAATTTCCGCTCTTTCCGGTCCGCTGCACGGGGGTGCGAATCAGGAGGTCGTCGAAATGCTCCGGATGATCGAACGGGGCGGAAGCATCGAACGCTTCCTGGAGAAGGTCAAGGATAAAAACAATCCCACCCGCCTGATGGGATTCGGGCACCGCGTTTACAAGACGTTTGATCCGAGAGCGAAGATCATCAAGAAGGAGTGTCACGATTTCCTGCAGAAGATGAACATCAGCGATCCTCTGCTGGATGTCGCTCTGGAACTCGAGGAGCGGGCGTTGAAGGATGACTACTTCATTTCCCGGAACTTGTATCCGAATGTGGATTTCTATTCCGGAATCGTCTACCGGGCGCTCGGAATACCGGAGAACATGTTTACGGTCATGTTTGCTCTGGCCCGTCTGCCGGGCTGGATCGCGCACTGGAAAGAGATGATCGGAATGAATACAAAGATCGTGCGTCCCCGCCAGATTTACACCGGGAAGAACTGAACGCGGATCCGGAATCTGAAACACTGATTCCCGGAAATGGACGACGAAGGAGAAACGGAGGAGAGAGTGCAAGTCTCATCCTCCGGTTTCTTTTTTTCCCCGATGACGCAGGAAGCGTTCGGAGTATTTTTCAGTATTCGATTCGGAGATTTTTGATTTCAAAGCCGGCGTCGGCCGGTCCGAGATACTGAAAGGAAAGAGTTTTGATCTGTTCCGGACACGATTTCAGATCCCGGAGAGGGAAAATGAATTCCCGCTGCCGGGAGACCGGGCTGATTTTGAAAGAGGACGAACGGACCAGCCGATCCGAGAAAAGTTCGACTTTGAGAGAGGATTCCATTTTCTGACGCGGATTGCCGAACTTGTCGCTTCCGACTTTCAGAAGGAAGCGCAAAGTTGCGTTTCTGCGCTCTTTTTCCGGGAGAAGAAGGGGGAAACCGGAAATTCTGGCACCCGCCCAGCTCTTCGTCTGATTTCCGATTGTCAGAGCGAAGGAGGAGCTGCCGAGAGGGTGAACGGAGACTCCGCCCCATCCTGCCGCTGTTCCGGAATCGAAGAAGTGCTGCTTCCTGTTCCCGGAGTTCTGTTCCACCGTAATGGCGAGGACGATGGGGATGGTGGCGGTGTTGGTTGAGCGAATGTCGATGGAGGCGATTTCCCGGTCGGCTTCCGGATGGACCCACTCCATTACGGTGAATCCGCGGCCGTTGAGATTTTTCCATGCGACGCGGCAGGATTCGTTTTCCGGACGTTTGACGCTCCACCAGTCGTAAACGTCAATGCCGTTTCGGATTGGGATCTCCCGAACGCCTCCGTCCGCATAGCGGAGGCGGTAGATCATCGAGACTGTGCCTTTGGGACGACTCCATGCCGTCGTATGGAAAAAGTAGATTTTGGACACTTTCCGGTTGACGGGAATTCCGCGGATCTCCGCAGGAAGTTTCTCTTTCAGCGAACGGGATTGCAGCATGATGCAGGAACGGTCGCTGTTTTCATCGAAACGAATCAGGTCGCACGGAATTCCGGCGAAGGTGTGAACTCCCCAGGGGACACCATCCAGAGAGGTCTCTTTCCCCTGATCCGTCCAACCCCCTTTTCCGTCGTTCGGACGCTGATCCTGGAAGGACCGGTTCGCAAACGGGCGCAGATTCAGTGGAATCAGGTTCGCTCGATCCGCGGAATATGCAAACTGACTGCTTTCCGCTTTCCTCAGCCGGTCCGAATATTCTTTTTCCGCCTGGGAAAAACGGAGGGAAATCTCATTTTCCGCGATCGGGCGGAGTGTTCCAAAGCGTTTCTTCAGATCTTCCGGAGAGCCGAATGCCAGAAGAATGCGGTCGTTCGACGGCATGAAGAACTCCGCATATCCGTTTCGGACGGGAAGAATCTCCTGACGGAAAACATCGACTGCAGTCGAACAGTTTTCCGGAAGCGCGATTTCCATCAGTTTCGGATAGAGATCGTGATTGTACAGAAATGCCGCCGTGATCCTGCCCGCCCGGGACGCATGAAGCTCAATATTCACGGCAAGATCTTTTTCCGGAAGACGCCGGATTCGGAACAGCGGATGGATCCCATGGGACTGGAGAATGGCTCCCGCCACGGCCGCAATGGCGTAGTCCTGCATCATCGGAGCGATGAAGTAAACACTTCCTTTTCCGAGCTTTCTGCGGAGAACTGCCGCTTCTCCCCGGAGTGTTCCCAGAACTTCCCAGGTTGCGGGATCCACATCCAGAGACAGATCGTTTCTGGCCCGGATCGTTCCCGGAAGAAGATCCGGAATCGGAAGTTTCAGCTGAAGGGATCCGGAAAGAGTCTTCTGCTTCCGTTCGCGGACGTGCAAACCCTGAAACAGAGTGTTCCTTCTCGGATTTCCATATTCATCGAAGGGCATTTCGGAGCGGGCGACCAGGAGAATTCCTCCGTTTCGGACATACTGTTCCAGACGTTCCAGCGTGCCATCTCCGGTGCAGAGGACGCCCGGAGCAACGATCGCCTTGTAACGGGTGTGCCGGTTTTCGGACAGCTGCTCCTCAAACAGGGCATCCATCGGATAATGGGAGAATTCAAGGGCGGAGGTGTAGTTCAGAATCTCGTTTTTCCTTCCGTATCCGATCTGGACGCCGTAGCGCTCGGTCGGATACGACAGCATCACGGCGACTTCCCGCGGACGGACGCTCTCAAACTGTTTCCGGAAGACAAAGAAATCGGCCAGCTTCAGAATTTCCGCCCGTCCCTCCGCAATTCCAGCAAGCGCATCCGTGGAAAAGGAGTACGGATTGGTCATCACATAGGGATATTTTTCCGCCTGCCGTCGTCCTCCTTCCTCCGTAAAGTCCGGTTTCCAGGTGGTGAGCATTCTTCCCCACGCGAAAAGATAGGTCTGATTGCTGCCGCGCAGAAGATCCATCCAGAGAAGATTCCGGTTGTCCTTCCGGCTTTTTCGCGCATAGGCCTCCGGATTGTGAATGGGTTTGCCGTCCGCCATCGCCCGGAAGAGATGACGGCAGAGGATCCCTTCGGAAAAACGGTCGCTGTTGGCCGGAGCTTCCACGGTTTTCCGGGGCGGTTTTTCAAACGTTGTCGGATAAGTGAGTCCTCCGCTGGTCGGGAGGGCGATGGCGTCCATTGACCGGTTGATTTCAAAAATATTGATGTTCGACATCGGAAGAGTCCGATAATAGTTCATTCCGATCACCTGGGTGCAGACTTTCGCTTCCGGATCCGCCTCCCGGACAGCGGCGCGTCCAACGCGGGTCAGTTTCGTGAATCCCTCCTCCAGGAATTTCCCCCATTCCACGCTCAGAGCCGGATATTTGCCAAGGTCTGTGAGCGATGCGGCTTCCTGAAACGTCCGGAAACAGCTCCGGAATGTCCGGTTCATTGTTTCCACGGTTTGAAACTTCCGCTGAAGGTGTTCTTCAAATCGCCGCTTGTTGTAAGGCCCGGGATCGTTGTAGGCCGGTTCGTTGAACAGTTCGTAGTGCAGAATCGGACCGGAGATCAGGCGCTTCATCTCCCGGGTGCCGTCACGCCACATTCGTCGATAGAGATCGACGCCCTGCGGATGAAAGATGTTGTAGGGAACCCAGTGATTGTTGTTGCCCTGCAGGAAGTTGTTGTAGGCGTCCTGTCCGATTTTCGGAGCCGCCGGCCGTTTGGAATGAAGGCGTCCGTGGCTCCACGGAAAAAGGGTGAAATCCACAGCAAACGGCAGTCCGTTTCCCAGCATCCGGCGCGCAAGAGCAAGATTTTCCGCGTTGATGCCTTCCACATAAAGTTTCGGATTGATCGTTTTCAGCCACGTTGCAGGAACATTGGTCGTGATGGTGTCGAAACCAAGACGCTGGGCGGTTTCGAAGGTCAGAACCCCTTCGTAAAGCCATTTCAGAGAGGGCGGATACCCCGCGGTCGGACGCAGATTGACATCCAGATTGGTGGCGGAGCAGGAGACCCCGACCAGATAGCGTTTCTGTCCGTTTACAAGCGTATCTCCATTGGCATCCGTCCGGATGACCGCACATTTCGGCATCCGGAGCTGACGGGGAATAGTCTTATATTCCGGAAAGGGATCCTCAGGGAAGGGGGCCGCTGCGGCGGAAAAAATGCCGGAAAGGAGAAAAACTGGATAAAGAAATTGTCTCATGACCATAACAGGAAAACTCCTTTTTTTTTACAGCTGCTCCGCCGTGTCCGGATTGGTGCCGAAGCATTGCTTTTCGATATTGTAACCACGGAACATCCAGGAGGTTGTGACAATGGCACTGCCTGAAAGATAGCGGACATGACCGTCGATGAACGAGAAGTTGGCGCCGTTGCTGTGTCGTCCGGAGATTCTCTGCTTGTAGATCGACGAGGTCGGGTTGGGAAAATTCCACTGAATGAAATTGGAAAACGCCGAGTGGAACGCGGAATAGGCCTGCGTGTTGACCCCCGGCTCTTTCTCACAGACCAGAAACACTTCGCTCGGAGACTGAATCCGGTTCCGTCTGGCCCGCATCTGCCGTCTGGAGTCGATGAACTTGTTCGAAAACCAGTATTTGATTCCTCCGGCACAGGGATTGAAGCCGTAGCAGGAGAACAGCTTCAATGCGCTGTCACCGAGAGTTCCCGCCTTTGAGGAATCCATGGAGGGACAGTACATTTTATTCACTTTCCGGAATTCACTGTCCGGTGAAAGAACGTTGAGAGTCGGATAAAGATAGGGATACACCGCGTAATTCCAGGCCCGGTAATCGGTCAGCGGATCATATGCCAGAGGAAGAAGATCATCATAATTTCCGCAATAGGACTCTATGCCGTAGGCAATCTGCTTGATGTTGGAGATGCAGAGCATCTGCTGCGCCTTCTCTCTCGCCCGGTTCAGGGCCGGAAGAAGAAGAGATGCTAGAATCGCAATGATTGCAATAACAACAAGAAGCTCAATCAAAGTGAATTTTGTTTTCATTCTTTTTTTTCCTTTCAAACCTCTTTGACAGGAACATTCAGTATTTTTTGATCCGGTCTGGCTGTCCCGTTCAGACGCCCAATCATCTGCCGGGCTATTGCCTTTCCCATCTCCTCGAAGGGAAATTCCAGAAGAATTCCGTGAAAGTCCGCCTCATGCACCGCATGGCCTTCCGCAATCAGAAGGGGATGGCTGTTCAGATCTTTCAGCATGTTCCGGACGGTGCCGAGATGTTCCCCATGAACATAAAGTGCATCCGGAGAGTGTTCCCGCAGCATCGCCTCCACGTTCCGAAACACGTCCGGCTGATCCCAGAAGAAGGTGTGCACCATCAATTCCGTTCCGGCTTCCTGATACACATGGCGAATCCCATCCAGAAACTCCCGGGTCATCTCATTTTCGAACAGGAAAAAAAGAGTTCGCCGTTTTTTCCCCTGCAGGATGTGTCCGGTCTGGATTCCCGCAGAGAAAAGATCGAACCGGCAGGAATCTATATCCTTCTCCACACTCTGTCCCTGAGAGGCGATCTGCGCGGTTACCGGAATCCCTTTCGCCTCCAGAGCCCGGATCGTGGAAAAACGGGATGGATTGGTGTCAAACCAGATCAGTCCGCTGAGATACTGACTGCAAAGTTCCTCTTCCAGATCTCCATTATCCACCCCGAGCAGATTCACGGATCGGATGTTGATGCCGTTCCGCGTCAGTTCCAGGCCGCAGTGTGCAAGGACGGACCAGACCTGGTGCGGGTAGTAAAAATATTTCCCGTCCCCGGCAAGAAGCCCGATCAGCGGCGGCATCCTTCCGCACGACGGCACAAAATTCAAATGCCGCGTAAACGTTCCGACTCCGCGTTTGCCTTCCAGATAATGTTCCGCCACAAGAGCTTTCAGTTCCAGCGTGACCGTGCTGCGGGCAACTCCAAACATTTTTGCCAGTTCCTTCGAGGAGGGAATCATCACCGATTCCTCCGGATGGCGGTAGATCAGATTCATAATGTAATGACGAATCTTCAGACCTTCCTTCTGGGGTAAAAC
>DDJH01000216.1 GCA_002338895.1 Lentisphaeria bacterium UBA1829
GACGGTACCGGGCGATGAAAGAGAAAAAACGTCTTCTCCGGGAAGGCGCACGGGCATGAAGGCCGAAGAACTGCGGCGGGAGATTGCGGAAACACTCGCCGGAATTGAAAACGGAACACAGGAGTCCGGATGGCTCGTCGAACGGGCAACCGCGATTCCGGTTTCGGAAATCCTGTTTCAGAAAACGGATCTGGAGGAAAAGGAGATCCGGAAAGCCAGAGAATTCGCGGAACGCCGCCGGAAAGGGGAACCGCTGCAGTATATTCTCGGGGATGAATATTTCGGGGATCTGCTGCTGAAGGTGGGTCCCGGCTGCCTGATTCCGCGTCCCGAAACATGGGGGATCGTGGAGAAGCTCCTTCCGCTCCTTCCGCGCGGAGGGAAATTCTGTGAACTGGGGGTGGGAAGCGGAGCAGTCTCGCTGGCAATCGCCCATGCCCGGCCGGATGTGCAGGTCATGGGATCGGAACTCTCACCGGAAGCGCTCCGCTGGGCGAGGAGAAATCTTGCCGCATACGGATTTGCCAATGTGGAATTCCGTCCCGGATCGCTGTTTGAACCGTTTGCGGGAATGCAGTTTGATGCGGTGACGGGAAATCTTCCGTACATTCCGCGGGCGGAGAAGGAGAATCTTCAGAGGGAGGTGCGGGAGCACGAGCCGGAGATTGCCCTGTTCGCGGAAGGAGACGGAAGCGGAGTGATCCGAAGAGCCATCCGCGGACTGAAGGAGCATCTGAAGGAGAACGGGACGGCGATGTTTGAAGCGGGCAGCGAACAGCTTCCGTTTCTGGCGTCCTTTGCGGAGGAGCTGGGGGAGTTTTCGGAAAAAGAGATTCTCCCGGACTGCTTCGGACGGCCGCGTTTTCTGTTTCTCCGGAAAGCGTCGCAGACCGGGAAGAGCGCGAATGAAGCGGATTCTCCCACCGAAGAGCGGAAAAAGAGAACGGAATGACGACCTCCGCACAGGAGGAGAAACGATTCCGGAGAAGGACGGAAAATTTCTTTTTTTTCACGCCGTCCGATTGAAAAAAAAGAGAAAACAGGTTATAATAACAGGACCTGTTCCAGAACCGTTCCGGAGCGGAAAACTTCCGAATTTACGACAGGGCTCCGGGAGCGCCGGGAATCCGCGCGACACAGGAGGGGATGGGAAAGGGATCAACAGGATAGAGGAGGTTCTTCGGTGAAAAGATTTGCGTATGCGGCAGTGATGCTGATCGTGCTTGGGGTTGTATTGACGGGCTGCCGGGGCGAACGGCTCTCGCTGGACGAACTGCTGAACCGCGGCGTGAGCGCGGCTCAGAGCGGAGACTGGGAAGCGGCAAAGGATTTTGCAAGCCGGGCGGTGAAAGTGGCGCCGTCGAATGTCAATGCGCTGATTCTGTACGCGCTTTCGCTGGAGAACACGGGAGATGCCGACGCCGCGCTGGGAGAGATCTCAAAGGCGGTCAGCATCGATGAGGCGAACTACTTTGCACAGTACACCAAAGGACGGCTGTTTTACGAGAAGAAGCGGTTTGAATCGTGCATAGCGCCGCTTCGGGCCGCGCTGAATCTGCGTCCGGACGCGGCGGATCCGCTGATTCTTCTTGCGCAGTCGTCGGTCTATCTGAACAATGCGCAGGATGCGCGGATCTATTATTCGCGTCTGGCGCGGAACCGGAACTTTGCGAAGAATCCGGCGCCGTGGAGCGAGCTGGGGATGAACTTCATCCGGTTCGACAACAAACCGGCACAGGCGGGGCAGTATCTGGTTTATGCATATCGCCTCCAGCCGGAGAATCCGACGCTGCTGCTGAATCTTGCGGTCTATTTTGACACCTGCATGCGGAACCGTGCCGAGGCACGGAAGTACTACACCCGTTTTCTGAAGATGACCGAACAGAACTCCGCCATGCGGGAAAACCGGGAAGCGGTGGGAAAACGGATTCAGGCTCTGCGCTGAAAAATGGGACATATTCCGCAGGAAGTGATTGATCAGGTCCGCATGCGGGCGGATATTGTGGATGTGATCAACTCGTATATTCCGCTGAAGAAGATGGGGCGGGATTTCAAGGCGTGCTGTCCGTTTCATCAGGAGAAGACGCCGTCGTTTGTGGTCAATCAGCAGCGGCAGTGGTACCACTGTTTCGGGTGCGGGAAGCACGGGAACGTGATCTCGTTTGTGATGGAACGGGAGAATGTGGATTTCCCGAACGCTGTTTCGATTCTGGCACGCAAATATCAGATTTATATTCCGGAAGAGAGTCCGCACAGGAGTTATTCCGCGGGAGAGCCGCGGGGGGGCGTGGAATCGCCGCGTGCGGATTTCAAGGAACGGCTCTACATGCTGCACGAGAAGATGCAGATGTGGTATGCGAACCGCCTTCTGCAGGCGCCGGATTCTCCGGTGGCGGAGTATTTGAAGACGAGGGGACTGCCGGGAGAGATTGTCGCACGGTTCGGGATCGGCGCCTCCGTCGACAAGTGGGACGCGGGGATGAACTATGCGCTCCGGGAGGGCTTCACCGAAGAGGAGCTGGTCAGCGCCGGACTCGTGATCCGGACGGACGACACCCCGCCGAAAGTGTACGACCGTTTCCGGAACCGTCTGATGTTTCCGATCTGGAACGAGCAGGGCCGCGTGGTCGGGTTCAGCGCACGGACGATCGAAAAGGATTTCAAAGGGGCGAAATACGTCAACAGCCCGGAAACGCCGGTGTTCAAGAAAGGACGCATTCTCTATGCGCTGCATCTGGCGCGTCAGGAGATGGGACGGAAGAATTTTGCGATTCTCTGCGAAGGTCAGCTTGACGTGATCGCGATGCACCGAGCCGGGCAGACCAACACCGTGGCGCCGCAGGGGACGGCGTTCACCGAGGAACAGGCGGTCATGCTCAAGCGCTATGCGGACGGGCTCTATCTGGCGTTCGACTCGGATGCGGCGGGGACGAAAGCGGTGTTCCGGGCGGCGGAGCTGGCGCTTCCGAAAGGATTTGCGCTGAAGGTGGTGCGCTTCCCCGGCGGAAAGGATGCGGATGAGCTGCTGCGCAATTCCGGACCGGAAGCGATTCAGGAGGCGGTGGAGAAGGCACGGGACTTTTTTGAGTTTGCGCTGAGCTATCTGAATGGGGAAAACGGAACGGAACCGGCAGGGAAAGCGGCGACGGCGGAACAGATGCTCCGTTTTATCGCGGAACTGGAGAGCGATGCGGCCAAGGCGGCGTACGTCGGGTGGCTGGCGGAACAGATGAAGCTGAATCAGGAGGCGCTTCTGCACGAGATGTCGCGTCTGATTGCGCGGCGAAACCGGGAGGGAGCGCGCCTGCACGGACTGCCGGGAAAAGAGGAGGAACCGAAAAAAGCGCCGGCCGCACCGGTCAGTCCGGAAGAACAGCGGTACCACCGTGCGCTGCGGGAGATGCTCGCGTGCATTCTGGCGGATGAATATGCGGCCGGGATCATTGCAGGGGAAGTTCAGCCGGAGCTGCTGGACGAGTCGGAATACGCGCGCGCCGTCGATACGGTGATCCAGGCGAAGATGCTGGACGAGTGGGAGGAGGCTCCGCAGCGAATCCTCGAACAGACGGCGGGCAGAGAGATCAGCGGGGAACTTTCCGAACTTCTGATGCGGGAAACGCCATCGGGTCCGCTTCCGAAGCGCTATGTGCACCGAACCCTGAAGGATTGTCTTCGCATTGTGCGACTGCACGCTCTGAATCAGCAGATCCGGGAAAAGACGGAGGAGGCGGCACACCTCGCGGCCGATGATCCGCGGCGGATCGAACTGGTGAAGGAGCTTCTGGAACTCTCCCGGCAGCGGGCCTGCGCCTATACGACGCGCAATCCGCTTGGCCCCGANNGCCGCCGGTCCGCGAAGAGGACGATGCCCCGGTTCCGCAGCCCCCGCCGGTGGAATTCTGACCCGTTCCCCCCTCCCCTGCCCGTTTTCCGAAGAAGGAGAGAGCGCTTGTAAAAACGGGAAAATGGTGTATATTTCCGCAATGCGGACAAGGCGTTCACACGACCGCACAAACGTCATCAACGGAAGGAATACTCATCATGCCTGATATGAAAGAAGTGATCAAAGAGTCATTCAAACGCCACCTGACGCGCTCCCTGGCAAAACGGCCCGACAAGGCAAGCGATCTGGATCGCTATCAGGCACTGGCGCTTTCCATTCGCGACCTGATGGTTGAAAAATGGCTTGCGACAAAGGATGTGTACGAGAAGGAGAAATCGAAGACGGTCTGCTACATCTCGCTGGAATTTCTGATCGGGCGGACCATCGGCAATGCGATGATCAATCTCGGGGTCTACGATGCGGCGAAAGCGGCGATGCAGGAACTCGGGTTCGACGTGGAGGAGCTGCGCGAACAGGAGGTGGACGCCGGACTGGGCAACGGAGGACTCGGACGCCTTGCAGCCTGCTTCCTCGACTCGATGGCGACCCTGGAACTGCCCGCGTACGGATATGGGATCCGGTATGATTTCGGGATTTTCAAACAGCTGATTGTCGACGACTGCCAGATCGAGGAACCGGACAACTGGCTCAGCAACGGCAATCCCTGGGAGATCCGCCGGCCGGAACTTGCGCGGATCGTCAAATTCGGCGGACACGTGGAGGCGTATCAGGATGCGGGCGAGAACAAACTGCGCCGCCGCTGGGTGAGTTCGCATCAGGTGCTCGCAATGCCGTATGACACACCGATTCCGGGATATGAGAACAATACGGTCAACACACTTCGTCTGTGGGCGTCGCAGGCGGTTTCGGGCTTTGACCTTTCCAAGTTCAATCAGGGGGACTACATCAACGCCAATCTGGAAGCGGCGCTCTCGGCGAACATTTCGCGCGTGCTGTATCCGAACGACAACAACTACGAAGGCAAGGAACTGCGCCTGAAACAGCAGTACTTNNACTTCCCGAAGTACGCGGTCATCCAGCTGAACGACACGCATCCGGCGCTGGCGATTCCCGAACTCATGCGCATTCTGGTCGACGAGGAGAACTTCCTGTGGGAAGACGCATGGGCGATCTGCACGCAGAGCTTCAACTACACCAATCACACGCTGATGAGCGAAGCGCTGGAGAAATGGTCGACGGACCTGCTGGGCAAACTTCTTCCGCGCCATCTGGAGATCATTTACGAGATCAACTTCCGCTTCCTGCGGGAAGTGTCCACGCGCTACATCGGAGACAACGACCGTCTTTCCNNAACGGCGTGGCGGCGCTCCACACGGAACTTCTGAAAAACGGTCTGTTCCGCGATTTCAACGAGTTCTATCCCGGGAAATTTGTCAATGTGACCAACGGCATTACGCCGCGCCGGTGGCTTCGGAAGGCGAATCCGGATCTTTCGGCGGTCATCACGGAACGCATCGGAGATGGCTGGTGCAAAGACCTCACCGAACTGAAAAAGTTCGAGAAATACGCCGATGATCCCGCGACAATTCAGGCGGTGGCGAAAGCCAAACGCGCCAACAAGCTCCGTCTTGCCGAACACATCCGGGAGATCTGCTCCGTGACGGTCAACCCCGACTCCATTTTCGACGTTCAGGTCAAGCGTCTGCACGAATACAAGCGCCAGTTCCTGAACATTCTGCACGCGATCGCGCTCTATCTCCAGCTGAAGGATCATCCGGAGATGGATTTCNNTTCGGCGCGAAGGCGGCGCCGGGATACCACATGGCGAAACTGATTATCCGTCTGATCAACGCGGTGGGGGATGTCATCAACGCGGATCCCTTCATCGGGGACCGCCTGAAAGTCGTGTTCCTTCCGAACTACCGGGTTTCGCTTGCGGAAAAGATCATTCCCGCGGCGGACATTTCCGAGCAGATTTCGCTGGCCGGGACCGAAGCGTCCGGAACCAGCAACATGAAATTCGCTCTGAACGGTGCGCTGACCATCGGCACACTGGATGGAGCCAACGTCGAAATCTCCGAACAGGTCGGAGCGGACAACATCTTCATCTTCGGCATGAATGTGGAGGAGGTGGAGGCGCTCCGGAAGAAGGGATACAATCCGCATACGGCGATCAACGCAAGTCCGTATCTCAAACGGGCACTGGATCTGATCCAGAGCGATTTCTTCTCCCCGGCGAACCGCGGAGTCTTCCAGCCGCTCATCGACTCGATGAACTACGACTACTACATGGTCGCCGCCGACTTCGACTCCTATGCGAAAACGCAGGACAAGCTCGCTCAGCTCTACAAGGATCCGACGGAATGGACCCGGCGCTGCATTCACAACATCGCCAACATGGGTCCCTTCTCCAGCGATCGCTCCATTCACGATTATGCGACAAAGATCTGGGATCTCCAGCCGGTTCCGGTGACCCTGCCCGCGTCGGACGATTTCCCGACGGCGGCCAAACCGAAAAACTGATTGCCGGTTTCTCTTCTGCATCAACGCAGAAACGGCACGGAAGAAGGAAAATCTTCCGTGCCGTTTTTTTCATTTCCGGACTTGTTGTTATCCGACATTCTCTTCCAGCACCGCCCGGATCGCACGGGCGATGGACGCGCCGAAGAGAAGCATGGATTCATGATCGACCGTCCGGGGACCGAAATTCGCAAACGGAATTTCCAGCGACTGCGCAAATCGGATAAACGGGAAACTCTGAACCCAGAGAGGCAGCGGCCTGCCCTGCTGATAGTTCCGGGCATTGTTCCATTGCGATCCGAACGGGATGTGATCCATCTGCCGGAACGGCGTTTCGGGCGGTGCCTCCTTCTCCAGTTTCTGTCCGAAAAGTCTGCTTCCCCGGATGCTTTTCTCTCCCGGCCAGCCGACCAGGTAGGGGCGTTCGTTCGAGTTTCCGCCGCGAATCCAAGGACAGTGCAGATCCAGCACAAAATCCGGTTTCATCTCCTCCACCAGCTTCTGCACCGCCCGGACTTCCGGATACAGAGGCTCCGGACCGTAATCCCGGGCATAGTCATGCGGACGGCGATTCTTCCCCTGATCGCCATCCTCCACCCCGTCCTTGTCCACGAACGGGACGGCGCAGAGCAGGACATTTTCCCGGAAATTCCGTCCGAACGGCGTTTCCGCACAGACCTCCCGCAGGATTCCCTCCAGCGCATGGGTTGCCATCATCTCTCCGGCGTGATGGCGCGACGTCAACAGAACCCGGAACTTCGCATCCTCCTTCCCCACCTTCGCCATCTCCACATTGCGTCCTTTTCCTGACCGGCAAAGGATCCCGCTCTTCAGCTCCGGAGAGTTCATCTCGCAAAGGAAGCGCTCCCAGTCCTCCGCGAGGTACTGCATTCCCATGCAGAACTCCACCGTCTCTCCCCCTTCCCCGCAGAACCAGGAAAACTCCTGCGTTTCAGCATACCCCTCGGGATGCAGCCATTTCCATTGAACCTCCCCCCGCCTGCGAAACGCCGGTCCGCGTGTCCCGACCCGATTCGGAGAAGCAAAGCGGAAACGGTAGACCCCCTCTTCCGGAAATTCCGCCCGAAACATCCAGTAGAACCAGTCTCCCTCCGTATCCCTCAGCTCCACATCAAGCAGAGCCTCTTTTCCCGAAATCGAGAGAAGCTGAATGTTTCCTCCCGCAAGCTGATTGCTGATTCTCATTGCAAAATCCCCTTTTTTCATTCGCAGCCAATCCCGTCTTCCGCTCCTCCGGGGAACGGAAGACCCTTCGTACGATAAAATAGATCTCGGCAGAGGAAAATCAAGAGAAGGAAAAAACAAAAAACCCCGCAGCAGCGCGGGGTGAAACTTCAAAAGTGGTGGCTGCTGCCGGGATTGAACCAGCGACCAATGGATTATGATTCCAGTGCTCTACCGCTGAGCTAAGCAGCCTTGCCTTTGGTGTTGCTTAATATAACCTCTCCGAAGGAAATTGCAAGTGGAAAATCCGAAAAAAAACGACGTTTTTCCAAGAGGAAAGAAACGTTTCCCGGAGAAACGGAAACTCCCGGAGGAAAAGAGGGATGAATTCCGAGTTTTTCCGGGAGAAGCGGATCAATCCAGATAATCCACGAAGAGCTTCTTGTCGCTGGCCTTCATGTACGCTTCCTCGGCGGAGATGACGTCGTTCATGAACAGCTCCTTCAGTCCGCCGTCCATGCTGCGCATCCCCATTCCCTTGTTTGCCTCGATGATGGTCCGGATATTGGAGATCTGCCCTTCGCGGATGGTGTTCGGGAGACCCTCGGTCCAGAGGAGGATTTCGTGACAGGCCACACGTCCGCCGGCCTTCTTGCGGCAGAGCAGCTGCGAAACGACCGCCTGAAGACATTCCGCCAGCATCGTCCGGATCTGCGCCTGTTCATTGGCGGGAAACGCATCGATGATACGGTCGATGGTCTTCGGAGCATTGTTGGTATGCAGCGTGGCAAAGACGAGCATTCCCATCGCGGCGCAGGTCAGGGCCAGACGGATGGTTTCCATTTCACGCATCTCACCGATCAGCACGATGTCCGGGTCGGAACGCATCGCCCCGCGCAGTGCGATCGGGAAGGAGCGGCTGTGGATGCCGACTTCCCGGTGGACGATCGTGCAGTTCTTGTTCTGATGCACGAACTCGATCGGGTCCTCAATGGTGATGATGTGCCGTTTCATGGTGTCGTTGATGAAGTCGATCATGGCGGCGAGCGTGGTGGATTTTCCGGAACCGGTCGGGCCGGTCACAAGGACAAGCCCGCTCTTGATGTTGCAGATATCCTTCAAGATCTCCGGAAGACGGAGATCGGAGATGGTCAGAATCTTGCTGGGAATCTGACGGAGCACCGCGGCCTGTCCGTAATAGTTGTACATGTAGTTGCAGCGGAAGCGGGCGAGGCCGGGAATTTCATAGGCGAAGTCCAGGTCGTGCCGTTCCAGATAGGTATCCCAGCGGTCGGCGGGCAGACAGATCTCCCGCAGCATTTTCTCCATAAATTCCGGCGTCAGAATGAAATCATTGGCCGGCCTCAGATTTCCGCTGATCCGGTACTTCGCCGGATAGTTGATCGAAAGATGCAGGTCGGAGCCCTTGAGACTCAGCATTTCTCTCAGATAATCATCAATAATGGGCATGATTCAGATTCCTTCTGTTATTTCTTTTTCCTTGCAGCCACCAGCTTCTTGGCTTCTTCCACGGCAACGATCTTCTTGAGCTGGTCGATAATGGACGAATCCTTCATGTTGGCAAGCGCCGTTTCGTAGGTGATATGTCCGGCCTTGAACTTCTCCAGCAGATTCTGGTCGAGCGTGCACATGCCCGCTTTGCTTCCGATCTGCATTGTGGCCTTCAGCTGATAGGTCTTTCCTTCGCTGATCAGATTCGCCACCGCGATGGTGTTGATCAGCAGTTCGTACGCGATCGTGAGTCCGCCGTTGGCCGCCGGAAGCAGACGCTGACAGATGATGCCGCGCAGACTTCCCGAAGTCATCGCCCGGATCTGCGGCTGCTGAGAGGGCGGAAACACGTCCAGCACGCGGTTCAGAGTATTTCCGGCATCGCAGGTGTGGAGCGTTCCGATCACCAGGTGTCCGGTTTCGGAAGCCGTGATCGCGTTTTCAATGGTTTCCAAGTCGTGCATTTCTCCGATCACGATGATGTCCGGGTCTTCACGGAGGGCGGCTTTCAGCGCCGCGTGATAGTTGTTCGTGCAGGTGCCGATCTCTCTCTGGGTGATCTGGCACCCCTTGGAGGTCTGCACAATTTCGATCGGGTCCTCCACGGTGATCACATGGTCCTGCCGGGTGTTGTTCGCCACTTCGACCATGGAGGCAAGGGTCGTGGTCTTGCCCGAACCGAGAGGACCGGTCACCAGAATCAGGCCGTTGTTGTAGTCCAGGAGACGGCGGATGTTCTTTGCGTCATCCGGCAGGAATCCCAGCTCCTCCAGCGTCATGATCTTGTCCGGGACCAGTCGGTACGCGCCGGACATTCCGTCCTTATGGAACATCAGCGCCGTTCGGAAGCGCGCCTTGCCGATCTGCAGACCGATGCTCATATCCTGCGATTTGCGGAACTGCTCCCGCTGCTCCTCGCTCAGAAGCGCCATATTCAGACGGACCACATCCTCATCCGGCATCACCCATTCCGGGTCGATCCGCTCCAGAAGAAGATTTTTCCGGATGAACATCGGCGCGTTGGAGGAGAGATGCAGATCGGATGCGCCGTAAACCCGCAGTGCCAGAAGCAGTTTCCGCATGGTTGCCGCAACCTCTTCATCGCTCATCTGCGAGACGTTGCGCAGACTCGGGATCTCTCCGTCCTGATACTCCTCCTCGGTCACCGCGGGAGCCTCCTGCGCGATTTCCGATTTTCCCCAGTCGGGCACCGCTCCGGATGCGGCCTGCTGCTGAGCAAATTCGATCACCTGCTCCAGCTGAGTCGCCCAGTTCTGCGCCTCCTCCTGCGACATTCCGGCGCAAAGACGATTCAGCACTTCCTGAGCGTATGTCATCAGATCGGGCTCACCGCCCAGCGACTGATTGATCTGCATTCCCTGATCATAGGTCATAATCTGGTTGTCGACCAGGGTTTTCAAAAACCATTGCGAATCCAACTGCATATCCTGCGACTCCTTCCTGAACTTCTCCCCCTGCCACAGGAAAGAAAGATAAAAGCGATCTTTTGTTTTTTCAAATCAGAAATGTAGAAATTTCCGTTATTTTCCATTTTCCCTGTTCTGTCCGTCAGGACGGCAGCAGGGTCTGTTCCTCGACCTCGCGGATCACCATTGCCTTCTCCGGCGCCGGACAGACCAGCTGACACGCTCCGCATCCGATGCACAGCGACGCATTCAGTTTCGGCGCCCCCGTCCGACGCAGCGTCACCGCCCTGGTCGGACACGCCTTTGCGCACCGTCCGCACGGCGTTCCCTCCTGGAACACAATACAGTTTTTCGGCAGGAACTGCGCCTCCGCAATCCGGGTTTTTCTCTTCTCTTCCAGACTCAGCGGACGAATCGCGCCCGTCGGACACACCTGCGAACACCGATGACAGTCAAACCGGCACGCCCCCTTCGAAAGATCCAGCGATACCGGTCCCGCCCCGTATTCCGCCGGCCGGATAATCTTTGCCGGACAGTTTGCCGTGCACAGCTGACACCCCGTGCACCGGGCGGCGAACCGCACCGCATTTCCCGCTCCGGGCGGCAGAATCCGGAAGCGTCCCGCGAAAGCCGCCAGTTTTCCCATTCCCGCCTTTGCCAGAGCGAATCCGCCCGCGAGTCCGACCAGCAGCGCTCCGCCACCCCGCAGAAACGCCCGGCGCGACGCATCAAACGCCATCGTCTTCTTCTCCGGCCGCACCAGATGAATCCCGTGCAGCGGACACGACGACACACAATTCATGCATCGCACGCACCGTTCATTGTCGATCGTTCCCGCCTCCAGATCAATACACCCGGACGGGCACTCGCCGACACATTTCCCGCAGCGGACACATTTCCCCGTAATCCGGAGCCGATAAACACCATGCCCCGCAATCAGCCCGAGCAAAGTCCCGACCGGGCAGAGCGCCACGCAGTAAAACCTTCTTCTCCACACCCCCAGCGTCAGCACGATCAGAAACGGCGCCAGCGCTCCGATGGAAAACGACACCGCGATCCGTCCGGTGATCGAATACGGATCCAGCAGGAAAAATCCGACGCTCCACCCCGCGATCAGCATTCCATACACCACCCCCGCCACGACATACCGGACCAGCGCCGCATTCTTCTCAAACGCCTTTCTCCTGCGGAACACAAACGCCGCCACATCCTGCAGAATCCCCAGCGGACAGAACACCGCACAGTAGAACCTTCCGAACACGAATGTCACCACCGCGATTCCGATCAGCGCCGCCAGACTCCCCGCGGAGAACGCCGTGCACACACTCAGCAGCGACGGTCCGAACTGCACATGCAGAAATTCCGCTCCCACTCCCGCCATTCCGGAAAATGCCGCCGCCGTCGCGACCAGGAACAGCCCCGCCGCAATTTTTCGAATTGTTTTTCCTTTTATCCTCTTTATTTCCCACACTCCGTCATTTTCTCCACGTTTTGCGGTAAAATACACCCCGGAGGGGCGGGAAGTCAAACGCGGATCCCCCACTTTTTTTCAAAAATTCCGTGGAAAATTCCCGCGAAGTCCCCGTCTGCCGGTTTTAAAATCCGCCAAACAAAGTTATATTACCCTGTTCCATAGAGATGTGCATCAGAACAAACCGCAAACACAGAGTGCGGAAAAAAAACATCAAACTTTGCCTGGAGGCAGCAGCGCGAAAATGAAAAGAACACCCATCAGAGTAGGATTATGGGGAATCGGACGGGCCGGACACAACATGCATTGTCAGGAAATGGATCAGTTTCCCGATCGTTTCCGGATTGTCGCGGCCTGCGACACGGACGAATCCAGAGTCCGGAATCTGGTCGACCGCTATCACTGCGCGGGATACACGAACGGCGCGGAATTTCTGAAGGATCCGAATGTGGAACTGGTCTCCATCGCGGTCCGTTCGACGGAACATGTGGACTATGCGCTCAAAGCGCTGAAGGCGGGGAAAATCGTCTTTCTGGAGAAACCGTTTGCCCTCGCACCGGAAGGACTGAAGAAGCTGGAAGAGGGTAAGCAAAAGAATCCGGGCAGACTCTATTTCCGTCACAACCGTCGTTTTGAAGCGGCGTTCAACCACATCCGGGAGATCATCGCCGGCGGGATTCTCGGAGAGGTGTTCGAGATCAAACTGCGGCGCCACAACTATCAGAGCCGCGAAGACTGGCAGACGATTCTCTCCTGCGGCGGCGGTCAGATCAACAACTGGGGACCGCATCTGATCGATCACTCGCTGCTTCTGCTGGAATCGCCGCTGGAATCGGTCTGGAGCGACCTGAAGCATGTGTCGTCGAAAGGCGATGCGGACGACCATATCAAGGTGATCTTCCGGGGACGCAACGGACGGATCGTCGATCTGGAAATTTCCAACTGCATCCTGATTCCCTCCGACGTCTACTCCGTCTACGGCACGCGGGGCACGCTGGTCAGTCACGACGAGACCGATCTGCATCTGAAATACCTCGATCCCTCCATGGAGCTCCCCAAAACCCACTCCAGTGCGGGCAATCCTCCATGGGACGGCGGATACGGCGATGCCGACAAATGGCCGTGGATCGAAAAGACCATCCCCGTCGCCCCCTCCAACGGCTATAAGATGACCGATATCTACAAATATCTCTACGACGCCATCCGCGACGGTGTCCCCTTCCCCGTCAAACCCGAAGAGGCCTTCGCCGTCATCCGGACCACCGCGGAGATCAAGCGCCAGAATCCGCAGTTCCCCGTCCAGGGCGATCGTTTCGAATAAGGAACCGGCCGGGAAAAAACCGTCATGCGCATCCTGAATGTCCTGAACGGCGACCTTGCACTGACCCCCTTCCGCGCCTCCGGTCTTCCGGGCGAAACACTTGTCTGGCGCGAGATCTATACCGAGGGGCCGCTGGGAACCGGATCGGAAGACCCGGAGGCGTTCCGCCGTCTCCGGGCACACTTTCTGACCGGGATCGTCCCGGACCGGACGGAGCCGGAGCTCCTCCGCGGACTGGAGAAAATGGATCATGCCCTGCTCTCCATGACCCGGCAGGATCATCTCCGGATCTGGGCCGACGCCTGCATGTTCGATCAGGGCATCGTCGCCCGGGTGCTGTTTCTGACGACCCGCCTGGAACGGGAAAAGCGTCCGCGGGTCGAACTGCTGGAGGAGGATGCGGTCTTTTCGGATCCGGAGCTCTTCCGGACGCTCGACCGGAACGGAAACATGCTGACGCAGGAGCAGGTGGATTTCGGAAATGAGCTGTGGAAGGCGTATGCTTTGAGTCTCCCGTCGCTTTCCCGTCCGCTTCCGCCGGTATTCCGCTTCATGCGGGAGGCGCTGGAGCGGCACGCGGCGGAACGGCCGTCCGATGGAGAAGCGGGGCTGACCGTCCGACGGATCCTGGCAAGGACGGAACAGGCGTGTTCGCCGCTGGAGCTGTTCCGGGATCTGGCAGCAATGGAGAAACATCCGTTTCTGGGCGACTCTTCGCTGTGGCGGATCGTGGACGCGCTTTCCGCCGCGGGGCATCTCCGGCTGACGGACGGAAAAGGCCATGTCATCGAACAGCTCCGCCGGGAAGTGGAAGAACTTGCGGCATGCCGGATCGAACGGACCGATCCTTCTTGCCGAACACGATGAAAGGAGTTTTGCAATGAGCGAGACGGAATCGGCATTGCCGAAAGAATTTCCGTATGATGTGATTGAGTTTTTTTATCCGGAGGATACACCGCTGCGCCGTCTTCTTCTGCGGCACAGCCGTCAGGTCCGGGAGAAGGCGCTTGCGATTGCGGAAGATCCGCGCTGTCCGGTGCGGGGATTGGATCTCCGGGAGCTTTCCGCGGGAGCGCTGCTGCATGACATCGGGATTCTCCGCTGCCACGCGCCGGGAATTCTCTGCACGGGAACGGAGCCGTATCTTGCGCACGGGATTCTCGGTGCGCAGATGCTGCGGGAATACGGAAGCGCGCATGGAGTGAATCTGGAACGCTATGCGAGAATCTGCGAGCGGCATACCGGAAGCGGACTGACGGCGGAGGAGATCTGGAAGGAGAATCTCCCGATCCCGGCGCGGGACTATCTGCCGGAAACGGAGACGGAAAAGCTGATCTGCCTGGCGGACAAGTTTTTCTCCAAGTCGGGCGACCTGCGGGAAAAGACTCTTCCGGAGATCCGGAAATCGATGGAGAAATTCGGAGAGGCGCCACGGAAGCGGTTTGACGCGCTGTGTGAACTCTTCGGCCTTTCGGAAAAGCGGATCGGATGAACGGGGAAACGGGGGAAGGATCGGAACGGTGTCTTTTCCTCCGATTTTTTGAAAATGCGATTGCATAACGGGCATTCCGAGTGTATTTTATAAGAAGAACTGGAAGAATGAATAACAGAAAAAAGGATTTTCCGTCATGCTGACAATGCTGTTGTCTCTCACACTGGGGGTGTGCATTTTTGCCTCCTTTCACTTTGGAGCGGGAATTTCAGTCGTCTGGGCCGTGGTCTGGGCGTTTGTATCGATGTTTGTGTTTCAACTGTGCGCGGCTCTTCTGATCCGCCGGGCGGTCAACGGGAGGAATCTCCGGATTCAGGAGATTGTGCTGGACACGCAGAAACGTCTGGAAGCCAAACAGCAGCATTTCATGCGCCGGCCGATCGGCAGCCAGAAGCTGATGATGCAGCAGCTGGAGCACGAGCAGAATCTCGGACTGGAACGGGCACTGGCCGCCTGCGACGCCTTCCGGCCGCTCTATCTCTGGAACTTCTTCCTCGAAAAACAGATCAACACGATGAAGATGGCGTTCTACTATCAGCTCAAACAGTTCGACAAGGTGGACGAACTGCTGCCGAAATGCATGTTTTTTGAACCGCAGGCCATCTGCATGAAAATGGTGCGCATGTACCGGAACAACGATCCGAATCTGGATAAATTCTTCCGGAAAAAGGGAGCGACGCTGAAAAAGGATGCATGCGTGCTTCCCTGTTCGCTCTACGCCTGGATTCTGCTGAAGAAGGGGAAAAACGACGAGGCGCTCGCCACGCTGACCGCGGCCAAGAAGAAAACGGAAAATGAAACGCTGATCCGCAACTGGGAATTTCTGGCGAACGGAAAATTCAAACAGTTCTCCAATGCCGGACTGGGCGAAGCATGGTACGCGCTCGGGCTGGAAGAGATGAAAATGCCGCGCGTCCAGCAGCAGTACCGCTACCGCTGACCGGGGCGGAGAAAAAAGAAATTCCGCCGATCATACGGCGATGAAACGGAACACGGACCTGCCCGGAAGTGTCCAATGCGGACAGGAAAAGGGAAGTTGCCGTTTTCCGTTTTTTTTGATTCAAAGTGAAGACAGGAAGGAGCCGTCTTATGACTCTCAAAGAAGAGATTCTCTACTGGAAGAAGGAGCGGAACGCCGTCATCCTTGCGCACAACTATGTACAGGGCGAACTGCAGGATCTTGCCGATTTCACGGGGGATTCGCTGGAATTGAGCATCCGGGCGAAAAGTGTCAAAGCGCCGGTGATCGTCTNNCCGCTTTATGGCGGAGACGGCGAAGCTGCTTTCTCCGGAAGCGATCGTTCTTCTTCCGAATCCCGAAGCGGGCTGTCCGATGGCGGATATGGCAACGGCGGAACAGGTCCGGAACTATAAACGGGAAAATCCGGACGCCCTGCTGGTGGCCTACGTCAACAGTTCGGCCGACGTGAAGGCGGAAGTGGATCTCTGCTGCACGTCGGGAAATGCGGAAGCGATCATCGGAGTGCTGCCCGAAGACCGGAAAGTGCTCTTTCTTCCCGACCGGAATCTGGGAGGGAACATGAATCGGAAACTCGGAAGAAAGATGGAACTCTGGCCCGGCTGCTGCCCCATTCACGACGCGGTCACGCCGGAAGCGATCCGGAAGGCCCGTGCGGAACATCCGGGTTCTCCGGTGCTGGTGCATCCGGAATGCCGGCCGGAGGTTCTTGCGGAGGCCGATCAGGCGCTCAGCACAGCGGGAATTCTCAACTACGTGCGCAAATCCGGGGAAAAGAGCTTCATCATCGGAACGGAAGAGGGGATTCTTCACCGTCTCCGCAAAGAGAATCCGGACAAGATCTTCTATCCGATTCAGCCGCCCATGGTGTGTGAGGACATGAAAAAGATCACGCTGGAACAGGTGCGGGACGTCCTTCGGGATCTCTCCAATCAGGTGGAGCTTCCGGAACAGCAGATGAAAGACGCGGTCCGGCCGATCGAATCAATGCTGAACGCCCGCTGACCGGACAACCGCCGGAGAAAGACCTCGATCCGGAGTGCGGATTTTCGCAGACGCGGAAAAAGCGGGAAAAATCTTTTTATAAGCAGAAGTTCCACCGGGCGATGAATGCCCGGTGGAACTTTTTCCTGTCGGGATCAAGGCCTATTTCCGCAGTTCATAGGCGAAGCAGGCGATGCCGTTGCGATCGGTTTCCGCCCGGAAGGAGATTCCGTTCGGGGTTCTGCGGAAAGGGACTTCGCCGATCCGTCGTCCGCCGCAGTCGAGGGCATATAGTTTCGGAGAGGAGAGAGTGGTGCGGAACGTGATGTCTGCCACTCCTTTGCGGAACAGGATTGTGACGGGACGCTTCTGATGAACGCTTTTCAGGACGGTCTGCATGGAATCGTCGGAGAAAACGGTTCCCTCATTCTGCATGTCGGTGGAGTGGATCAGCAGGACCCGTTCCGATTCCGCGAGCGGTTTTCCATCCAGGGATGTTGCGGCGACAGCGGCCTGAGAATCGCTTCCGGCGGAAAGACAACGCCCCTGAATGCGTCCTTTCCGATCGAAAAAGATCCCCTCTGTTCGGGGCGTGACCAGGAGGAAGATTCCGTTTTTAAAATCGGCCCGGATTTCCCCCGTGGAACTGGTGACGGAATCCTCTTTTGCGTGGAGGGCGTATTTTTTCTGTTTTGCGAACCGCTCCATTGCGACGGGATCGTTTCCCGGCACGACCGGGAGAGAGGAGAGCGTCCTCCGATATTCCGTTGACAGATTGACCAGTCCTGCTGCATCCTGCGGCAGCGGGTTCAAGAAGCGCGAGCCGTCCGCGGCGACCGCCACACTTCCTGTTTTTGCGGAAAAGACAACCGCCCCGGTATTGGCCGGATAGAAGCGTTGAAACGGCTCGAAACTGCTGGCATCGCCCACAATGGATGCGACGCTTTCCGGAGCGGGAGCGACATCCCGGCGCAGGAAAATCATTGCCGCGATCCGTTCCGGAATATTCCGGGCCGGATCATTGACCATATCCCACTTTTCCAGTCCGGTTCCGGGAGAAAAGATCAGATCCTCCCGGTTTGCATGGCAGAAGCGGTAGAGTCCGTTCCAGTCCTGAAGCGCCGCCATGGCCGGATAAATGATTCCGCCTTCGCTCCGGTTCGGCGCGGGATAGGAGAAATTGAATTCCGAGATCTGAAACGGTTTCCCGAACACGCGGCGGGCACTTCCGTTCAGATAGGAAAAACGGGTCCGCAGGGAGTTCTTCCCGCAGTAGAGATGTTCATCGACAAGATCGTATTCCAGCCTCTGAAAGGTCAGATTGGGATATGCGAGGAAATTCTGATCCGTGATCAGCGCATTTGTCCGGATCTCGTTCCGGAGGAAATCGACCATATCCCGGTAATACTCCCGGTAGACTTTCATTCCGAACTTCCGGAACTCCAGATCGTACTCCTTCCGTCCGGGCGACCGGCCGGCGCGCTTCATCTCCTGCTCAAACGCCCGGATATACTGCTCCTTGGCAATGGAGAGCGGATGCGACAGCGAGACCAGCATGGAATTCTCGTTCAGAATGGAAATGGAAATCAGAGCCGGATCCTGCGCGATCGACATTCCGGTATACGGATTGACCGGCAGAAGGAGATTCCGGGTGAACTGCTTCAGATCCTCCCGGACCGGCTTCAGGAGCATTGCCGCCAGATTGTAGGAGTCTTTTGCGATTCCGGAGTAGTAGGATTTGTCCGGATCCCAGGAAACGCCGGGGACCTTCCGGATGTCGAAAAACCGCGCCGTGTACAGATCGAGCGAATAGTAGATTCCCGCCTTCTTCAGCTCTGCCAGCAGATAGTGCAGAGCATCCAGACGTTCCGGCCGAATCCGGTTTGTCATATTTCTCCAGCCGCAGAGATCCACATCAAAATGGTGGAGGCGGACCGCATTGTATCCGAACGCACGCAGATTCCGGACCAGCAGATCGGTCTTGTTTTTTTCCATCATGGATGTTGCAAAGCAGAGATTCGTTCCCCAGATATGAAAAATTTTTTCCGGGCGGCCGGCAAAGCGGAAATTTCCATCCTTCCCCGCAAGGACTCTTCCGTACTTTCCGGCCGGAGCATCCTGCAGAAACGAAAGATCCAGCGCGGAACCGGGCTCCACCGTCAGACACGGCCGGTAGGGGCGCCAGAGTCTGCCGCGCCGGAGCGTGAACTCGGAAGAGGAGCTCCGCGCAAGCTGAAGATTCTGCTCCGAGAGCGAAAGCCCCGCAATCATCCAGACACTTTTTCCATTGGAACAGAATTCCACCTTCTGAAGAGTCTTTGCCGGATCCGGATGAAAAACGCTCAGGAACAAACCGACATCGCGCAATTCTCCGAGATTCAGGATCTTCTCCTTCCAGACAAGCTGACCGTTCTCCCAGGAGCGCTGCGGATTCCACCAGTTGCCGACATCGCGCAGGTTGACGACCGGGAAACGGCTCCGACTTCCATCCGTATAACAGACCTCCACGGTTCCGATCGTCTCCTTTCCCGCGGGGGCCCATGCGATGGCGTGCAGGAGGAAAAGGGAGGACGCCTTCCCGCCCGGCAGATTCAGGCTCTTCCGCATCGGGAGCCATGAAAGTCCGCCGCCTCCGAGAACCAGACAGGAATTGCCGTCGCGGTCGGAAGCGATGTCGAAAACCGCAGGGGACGCTTCCAGTCTTCCCGGCTTCATCGGGGAGAGATCCTGCTCCGGTCCCTGATCGGTCCATCCGCCGATCCGGTCGTTGGCCCGGGCATCCGCGAAGGTTCGGTTGGCGATTCCCTTCAGAGAGACGGGAACAACCTGATACGGAGTGTACCGGAGACGCACGGAGAGCCGGCTTTTCCCCTGCTCCGTCTTCATCGGAATCCGGCAGGAGTAGTTCTGATTCCAGGAGCCGAAGAAGCGGCTGTCGTTCAGCATCACCTGCGGCAGACTCTTCGGGAACGAGAGGGTCAGAAACCCTTTTGCCAGAGGAAGCGTGAAGGAGGAGACGTTTCGCAGAGACGCAAAACAGAATCCCCGTTTCCGATTGAGTTCCGCGGGAAAGAGATGTTTTTTCCCGTTGTATTCCACCGTTTTCCCCTCCATTTTCCGGATGGGGAGCGCCAGTTCCACTGCGGCGAAATTCAGCTGGAACTTTTCAGGATATTCGAGCAGATACTCCGCCTCCCACTCCGTGGGGGAGATCCGGCGGAAGACGATGCGGGAATCCGGAAGACCGCTTTTTTTCATCCGGGCCGTCGCCGTGAAGGAGGAATCCTTTTTTTCGATTTCCGGAGCATAGCGGTAGTAGGGGTTCTGCGAATAGGCGGCAGAACGGCTTTTCTCAGATTTATAGTTGACATTGAAAGTCAGTGTGCAGTCCTGTTCGATCCGGAGAACGGTGTTTTTGTCGACGGAGAAAATCTCCTCCGCCCGGCTCACGGCGGGAATCAGCGCAATCAGACTCAGAAGTGGAAAGACGAATCGTTTCATGTTGATCCTCTCGATTTTTTTCAATAGGTCCATCTTTTTCCCCAGAAATAGGTGTTTTCATTGTCATATTCGCCGGTGTTGCAGCGGCTCCATTTGGAAAGGTATTCGATTTCGGAACGCCGTTTCTGACCGACATGCCCGTCTGCGTACAGAAGGTTCGGCGCATTGCCGCTGCTGTGGCGGTATCCGAAGACGCTCTTTGCATGAATGTAGCCGTTGGAGTTCTCACAGGTCCGGTCGGCGGCGATGAACCGTTCGGAGGGCGATTTCACTTTGGAAAGATCTCCTTTCAGCGGATAGGAATTCGTCACCATGTACTGATTCAGGCCGTAGTGGTCCTTTTCCCCGGTCATATCGCCCGCCCGGGAGCCGTCGGGGCACGCGTAAATTCCCTTCGGGGTCCGGTCGCTCGATGAACTCCAGTAATATCCCTGCTTGATCGTCGAATGTCCTTCCGCCATGATGCAGAGCAGATCCTGCCAGCGGGCGTAGGTCGGCGCGTCGAATCCGGCGGGGAGACGTTTGCAGTTGTCCACATAAAGGACAATCAGCTGTCCGATACTGCGCAGATTGCTGCTGCACCGGATCTCGTGCGCCTTCCTTTTGGCCGAGTTCAGGGCGGGAAGAAGAAGACCCGCCAGAATGGCAATCACAGCAATAACGACAAGAAGTTCAATCAAAGTAAACCGAGAGTGTTTCATAACAGAATATCCTCCATACTGGAATGATTTGCAATGCGCCGAACGGTGTTTCCTTCGACGAGACGTCCCATGACCTCGCAATGGACCGGCGGATCGGTATTGCCCTCCAGACGGCTCAGGAGCCGTTCCGCCGCGATGCGGGTCCGCAGATCATACCGGTTGTTGAATGAGGTGATCGCATACCCCGGCATGGAAACGTCCAGCTGCTCATTGACGGCATCCGCGGAAAGGAGAGACACCTCCTCCGGAACCCGGATCCCGGCGCTCAGCAGAGCCCGCAGAATTCCGAACGCAATCCCGGAATGCGCCGCGATCAGCAGCTCCGGCAGCGGAGCATTTTCCCGAATCAGCGCCAGCGTATCCTCAAACGCTCCCCGTTCCGGATCCCTCATCGGTCCGAAGGAGTATCGGTCCGGATAACAGCGCACATTCTCCGGTCCGAACGCAATCCCCTTCCGCCGCAGGACCTGGGCAATTCCCCGGAGCGTCTCCTTCTCCTCCCGTGCGGTTTCACTCCCCTGGGAAATATAGAGAATCCTGCGGAAATCCCGGGCCGCGATGTAATCGCCGAGCACAATACCTTCTCCGAACGGAGAAGCGGAAATGCTGTCCGCCTCGAGCTCGGGAATGGGAAGCCCCCAGATCACGGTTCTGGTCCCGGGAACCGGCAGAAGATCCGGTGTCATGCGGAAGAACTTCGGGGAAAGCGGCAGCAGAAGCAGTCCGGCCGGCGGCTTGTTCTGGCACTCCTTCAGAAACGTTGTATACCAGGATATATTCGCGCACGCACAGTAGGTTTCCACCTTCCACTCCGTCTCCATGAACACTTCGTTGACCGCCCGGGAAAGCGTCAGATTGATCGTTTCGCTCAGCGGATTGATCAGCATCACGCGGCGGTTGTCTTTTTTGACTTCCGGGGGCCGGGGTTGCGCCACGCGGGTTCCCCTGCCCCGGCAGCATTCGAGCAGACCGTCCGTCTTCAGACGGTTGATCGCCCGGGTGACCGTTGTAATCGCAACGGAAAACGACCGGCTCAGCTCCCGGTGCGGAGGCAGTGCCATGCCCGGTCGAAGTTCGCCGGACTCGATCCGGTCCCGGATGGAGCGGTAAATGGTTTCCTGAGGTGACATCGCTTCGGACTTTCTCTTTTCTTCATTTTCTGGTAATATTATAAAATAAATCCCAGGATCCAGCAAGATCTTTTCCGAAGAAAAAGAACAAAAAACTCATCTTTTGCAGTACAATCCGGAATTGTACTGTTTTTCAGGTTCCGATTGAGGACAGGACACCCTCTCCGATCTCGCGGGGAAAAACGCGCCGACCTCCCCGGACGGAGAGATCGGCGCGTTTTCCTTTTGCCGATCAAAACGAATCTTTTTATTTCCGGATTTATTCCAGAACCGCCATCGTGTGACAGGTGAACTCGGGGATGGTGAACGAGACTTTTCCGTCGGCATAATCGAACGGGATCTCTCTGTTTTCCGGCTGGAGAGTCACTTTCCGAACCGGCTCCGCCACCTTCACGGTCAGCGCGACATCGTGCAGCGGAATCAAATCCTCTATGATTTCCGTTGTGGAAAGATTCCGCTGTTCATTTTCAAGCGGGAGCTCTCCGCCGCGCAGAATCGTCGGTGCATAAAGGACATGGCAGATGGTCCGTTTTTCGTTCTCCTGCCGCATCAGCGTCACTCTTCCGGTGGAGGGCAGATTTCCGGTTACGACCTGCGCCTGATCCCCCAGGAACGCGGAAAGCGCATGGGCAAAGAGCTGCTTGTGCATGACCGCTCCCGTCGACCGGTACAGGGTAAAGACCGGATGGGCGAAATAGAGAATGTTTCCGCTGATCGCCGCCGCATCGTATCCGGAAGCCTCCGGCTTGTTCGGCGTATGCTGGTGCGAACAGAAGTGACGGGCGGTCCGGTTGAAATACGAATCGTAAATTTCGGCCAGCGACAGCGCGGTCGTCACTTTCATCCGCCGGGAGGGGAGCTGCATCAGGAAAGGCGTCTTGAAATTCCCGGCGAAGGACTCCTTCATCCGGACATAATCCGGATTGCTGGGAGAGGTTTCTCCGAACTCCGCGCCGAACTCGAACCAGGGTTCGCAGGTACCGGGCTTCAGAATGGAATCGGAACAGAGCACAAGTTTTCCGCCGGCGGCGAGATACGCACGGAGTTTTTCCGCCGTTTTGGAAGAGATCTCCTTCTCGTTGGCCGCCAGGATCACGCGATAACGGGAGAAATCCATCGTTGCATCGACCAGGTCGAACGGCAGATGCTGTTCGAGGAGCAGACGGGAGGCGCCGACATTCCCTGTTTCGGTGTCCGCTTCGGCAAGAATGGCGATCTCGGCAAGACTGTGCGCATTGCGGCACCAGGGTTCTTTCTGTTCGACCTCCTGATAGGCGGCTCCGATGAGTTCGTATGTGGTCTGATCGAGTTCCCCGTCCGGATGCATCTGATCGCCGATGCTGCACTTGGAGTTGTGGGCGAGCATGGCGGCGCACTCATAACGGAGGGCGTTGGGGTGTTTGAATCCGCCGAATTCGCCCCATGCTCTGTGAAATTTTCCGGTCATTCCGAGGAAGTCGAGTCCGAGATTCCGGCTGTATGCGGCGGACATCGGATAGTGATCGTACCCCCATCCTCCGGTCGGGAGGGATTCGAGTTCCAGATGCGAGAAATAGGGCAGAATCTCGTGATCGCCGATCGTCAGATTTCCGCTGTTGTGGAAGATCGGCATGGAGGAATCGACGCTGCGGACCGCTTCGAAGGTCCGCTTGTAATAATTCAGCAGGACCTTCCGGGCGTGGGCCTTCCGATCCTCCTCCTTCTGCGGATCGAACCCGTCGCGGACCATGCTCTTCATGCAGGCCGGACAGCAGCAGGGCGCCTGTGCGATGATATCCAGGAAAATTCCGTCGGCCTCCGGAAACATCTTCACGGTTTCCACGATATGATCGCAGAGATAATCGAGGTACGACGTATTGAAGCAGAGGGTCCGGAATCCGGGGCGGATCGGACTTGCGACCCATCCGGCATACGCGCCCTCGGCGTTGATTTCGCGCCATTCCGGATGATTCTCCGCGGCGTAGTTGTTGACGCCGGCCGTCAGGTAGACCGGCACATTGACATCGATCTCCTTGCACGCATCCATCTGCGCGCGGAGAAGATTGAATTTCAGATTCGGGTGCATCATCCCGACGCGGGTCGGATGGTAGCTCATGCCGTGGTGGCAGAGCGAAAAACAGGTGATGGAATCAACATGCGCCGCCTTAAGACGCTCCTGCCATTGCTTCTTGTTGAACCGTTCTCCGATTCCGGGAATATCGGGCGATGTGTGAAAATCCAGATGGACCTGTCTGAAACGCAGTTGATACATGGCTGTCATCCTTATTCTACTTCTGATGCTTGGAAAACCCGTTGATAATATATCCCGGCGGGAAATCCCTTGCAAAGACCCGCCGGAAAAAAAGAAT
>DDJH01000112.1 GCA_002338895.1 Lentisphaeria bacterium UBA1829
ATTTCAGCAGGCGGTTGCTGCACGGGGATCTTCATCGTCCGGAATATCTTCCATGAAGTCCCAGAGTTTCCGTCTTCCCAGCAGATCGGCGGCGGGTTCGGAGATCCCGGGAAATTCCAGGCCGTTCTTCCGCTTCATTTCGAGGAGAGTCTGGAACGTGATGAACAGATAGTCCAAATGGTCGGCCCGTTCGAACAGAAATTCGATGAACCGGCGCATTGCGCGGATCGACGGCGTTTCCCGTATTGTCCGCACAAGGCGGATCTGCTCCAGTTCCTCACCGGAAAAAACCGATTCCGGTTTCTGATCCCGGTCCATCCATCCGCCGTTCCAGCGGGAACAGAAGAGCTGTTCCCTCCGGTCGGGTTTCCAGAGAACGGTTTTGCCGCACAGCGCATCCGAAAGAATTCCGAACAGTTCTTCAAAACGGGAGAATCCCGGTTCGAACGCTTCGTAGAGGATGCCTTCTGCATGACAGGTCCGCAGAAAATCAAGATCCCGGAGATAAACGCCGGTGGCCGGCTGGAAAATCCCCTGGTTGCTCTGGAGCATGCAGTTTTCGTGAAGATAGATTTTGCCGGGACAGCGCTGCGTCCACGCTCGGATCCGTTCCGCATGGTAGACGTTCGGACTCAGGTTCGCATCCACGGGGCCGTCCGCGGCATAGGGCATGTCGCAGAGGTTGGAGGACGGTTCCCCCAGAGGGAAACGGACCTGACGGAAAAAGGTGTCGTACATCAGGTAGTCCATGTTGTCGGAGACCGTCATGTCGGAGGGAAAATCGTAACGGCGGACATAGCAGTCCGCCTCCAGTTTCAGATCCGGGCGGATCTGTCGTGCGGTCTGCTGGAAGATCTTCAAAAACGGCTGCCAGTTGTCCCGGACCGGATGGTTCCGGCAGACCGGACAGCGGCAGGAGAAAAATCCATCTGCCGAGCGCATCTGCAGAATGGAAATCTGTTTCGGGATCGTTTCCAGCAGTTTCCGGCATCCCTCCGCATAGCGTTCCAGAACGCCGGGATTCGCTCGGCAGGGCCATGTCTCGCACTCCAGACGGGTTGTGAACGGACGGCCGTCCTCCGCTTTTGCCAGATCCTGTTCCGTCCAGTCGGTGAAACGGAACACGGTCCGGGGGCCGAAAACCATCAGACGGATCTCAATCCCGGCTGCCGCGCACTCCTCCATCAGCAGTGTTCCATACCGGCGGAACCCGTAATCATAGTGAAGAATCAGCGAGTTCATGTTCAGCGACTTCATCCGCCGGACAAACCTCCGGAGCTGATCCGGAGTATGGCGCAGAACACTTTCCACCAGATTGAATCCGCGGATCGGGAATGCTTTCCCGTTCATAAAACACCTCATTACGTCCCTGGGTTGGACGAGTTTTATTAAAAGATTGGTGCAAAGACCTTTGATTTACTATATCCTGCAGATCGCCAGTTGCAAGTTCCGAAACAGATTTCATTCGGAACTTGATCTTGCAGAGCCGGAAAGAATTCTCCTGGCGTTGCAAATGTTCCCATAATGCGGAACAGCGAAGCGCACCTGTGTCAGGGCCGTCATGGTCTTTGATTTTGATGCCCTCATCTTTTGCACCAGACCGGGCTGTTCTGTTTTCGGATTCAGCCGGTTATCGTTTCCCCGGGACGTTCCGGACGGGGGAATAGGTTTTTTCTGTCAGGAACAGGGTTTTCCGGAAGGTCTCCGCGGCGGTCCGGTCGGGCGTCCGCTTCAGGAGCCAAGCGGCGAGATTGTGCAGAAGAATGGCGTTGTCCGCATATTCGATCCGGAACGGCTGGCACCACATCACACAGGCGGAGACGGCGACACGTCCTTTCCCGAACGGTCCTCCCGCGATCACGGGAGCGCCGGCATTGTGCTCCGCATCGCCCGGGACCGAGACGAGCGCTTTCATTTCCGGATTCCTGCTCCGGAATATCATCAGCGGACGCAGTGCATGGAACTGCACTTTTTTTACTCCGGCGGTCACGGGATGCTGCGCGATTTCCGAACTCTCGAACTGGAAGGGATCGCCGAAAATCCTGTGGCGCGACGAATACGCCAGAGGATGTTCCGCCGCTCCGCCGATGCCGACACCGAAACGGGAGCCCAGTTCCAGAATGGATTTCGCCTGAATCCGGACCGTGTCGCCGGTCCCCGCCAGAATCAGCAGGGAACCTCCGTCCCGGACGTAATCCTGGACGATTTCCGCATACTTTTTCGGATTCGTCCGCGAAAACAGTCCGTGGAGCGGNNGAATTCCGGAATGACAACCGCCGCGTATTCCCGCAGTTTTTCCGGCGTCCAGTCCGTGATCGGAAGGGAATCGGATTCATAGCCGAAGGAGCGGAAGGCCTCCGCAAGATAGGGGAAAAAGAGCCGTCCCATCGGCCCCATCCGCGGATGATCCATGTTCAGAAACAGAACCTTCTGACGGCAGTCCGGGGGAGCGTTCCTGTTCAGCGACTCGATCTTCCGGATCAGCGTATCCCGTGCCGGATTCTCCAGACAGAGCGTCAGAGGAGAGGCCGACTCCTTTTCCAGCAGAATCACCGCCGGGGTGCCGGAGTCCAGACGGAGCCGGAACTCCGTGGGCGACGTGCGTTCAAATTTCCCGACAAGGGGACGCGCCCGGAACGCCGCGTAACACTCCGGAATCGAGACCGTCAGCGGATGCGTCAGTCCGCCGTGATTGAACAGATAAAGGATGCGGCGTTCGCTGTTTCCGGCCGTCCGCGCTTCCACGAATGGATATTCCCGTTTTTCGGCAGTTGCCAGTTTGATTTCCGGTTTCGGGAGATACGGGGAGAGAAGTTTTGTGACGCCGAAGAAATCCAGACGCGCACCGACAAAGATCAGCTGTCCGCGTCCGACCTTCCGGAGGGTGACCGCGGGCGATCCGTCCGGATACGCCGCCACACATTGCGCGCCGGAAAGCCTCAGACGCACTCCTCTGCCGAGTTCGCCTTTGGAGAGCGACAGCGGAATGCGTTCCTTCCCGAAACACACTTCCATTTTGCCCGTGTAGGCGCCTTCGATCCGGACTCCTGCCAGAGTTTCGATTCCGGTCGGTTCAAACCGGTCTGTTGTTTTTTCCAGCGACCGGAAGGTCANNCACCGCTGTCCCGCCGTTTTCCACATAGTTCCGGAACACCGTCCATGTTTCCGGTTCGACGAAGCGGGCGTAGGGAATGACCGCCAGCGGGTATCGGGAGACATTCTGCCGGAACGCACTCTCGGAGAGAACATCCGGGGAAACCTGATTCAACTCCATGGCATTGAAGTAGTTGAGATGATCCGAACACAGTCCGTCTCCGGGGTAGGGAAGCCCCCGCATGGAGCGGTATGCGTACAGATAGGCGACTTTCCCGCTCATCTTCCGTACATCCGGAAGGACAAAGGAGCTGACGCTGTTGATCTCTTCCGAGAGACGGCCGAGCCAGCGGAACGGATGATCTTTGGTCAGAGCCCAGTTCCAGAGAAAAATTCCGCTGGATCCCCGCATGAGACACGTCCAGAGCAGGGCGCGGTACTCCTTTTCCGAATACGGCACGACATCGTTGATCAAATCCTGAGAGAGCAGATGCAGATAGTTCCGGATGCCGTTGTCATAACCGCCTCCGTCGACCATGACCGTCAGCACGTTTTCCTCATTTTCATACTTGAGAACTGTGCTGACGTCGAACTGATAGCGGGTGTTCCATCCCTTGACCTCGCCGACTTTCTTTCCGTTCAGCCAGATTGTCCCCGACTGCGCCAGTCCGCCGCCGTAGAGATAGAAGCGCCGGGTTCCGTCGAGGAAGTCGAGCCGGACCGCTTTCGGCGCACGGAAGGTTTTCCGGTACCAGGCCCGGCCGATGCGCCTGCGGTATTTCTCCGTGCGGTCCCAGCAGCCGGGAACCGTGAGGGTATCCCAGGAGGAGTCGTCGAATCCGGGAGCGTACCCGGGTTCTTTCTCGCCTTCAAAGTGCTCGTCCATGCGGAATTTCCAGGAGCTGTGGAGCTGTGCCAGATCGTTCCGCTCCATCGCTTTCCATGCCGATCCGGGAACGCCGACGCGCATCAGGACGCTTTCCGTATCCAGAAACGGTTTGTCCACATTGTTGCGGAAGTAGTTGTAATTGAAGAGCGGATAGGCCGTCTGGGTGCAGAGCGTCTCCAGGTCAATCGGCGCGGAGTGCCGGAACGCCTGATACGCCTGATGGATATAGAAGATATCGGCAAAGCGGGTGACTTCCTCCGGATTCATCGCGCAGTAGCAGTCGAGAAAATGCGTATGACCGCGCACGTCGATCGAGACGGGTGTCCCCGGAGCGGTCTTCCGCACAAAGTCCGCCCAGCGGCGCACCGATTCCTGAAAATCGTCTTTGCAGAATGTCAGCCAGTCGTAATAGAGTTCCGGTTCGCGTTCCCGGGCGAGTTCGCGCAGCTTGTGAATGGATTCCGATTTCAGGTCGGGACGCAGGTGCAGAGGATAGATCTGTTCCCAGGAGGAAAAGGTGGTCTTCCATGCGCGGTTTGCTTTTTCCAGTGTCCCGTACTTCCGGCGGGCATACTGGCGGAAGCCCGAGATCATGCGTTCGCCGGTCGGCGCATAGCCCGGTTCCCGGCTCAGCTCCAATGCGAACGGAGGAGCGAAGTTGTTGTATTTCAAACGGTTGCGGATAACTAGCCGGGTTGCTTCCCATCCCGTTTCGTTCCCGATGTCGGCGAAAAGATAGTGCCCTTGAGGGGCGAAGATCTGCTGAAGAGCGGGATCTTTCGCGGTCAGCTTCCAGAGAGAAAGCCAGGAGTAGTACGGAACTCCTCCGATCAGATGGCGGTACGGCATGCCGAGCCGAAGACATNNCCCGGTTCCACGACTGATCCGCCGGAAGCCCCTTCAAGCCCCGTTCTGCGCTGAAACGGCAGCCATCCGCCGTTTGCTTCAGATCGGGGAACAATCCGTAGGAGCGGTCGATCATCGCGGTATCCGAAAGCCGGGCAAGCCAGAGCGCCGGAAGGGTCAGTTCGCAGCCGTTCCCGATCCAGTAGTACGGCGATCCGTCGCGGAGCATCAGCCCGTCGCGGAGTTCGATCCGGACCGGCTGTTGCATGGGTTCATAGTCCTGTTTTTCGCGGGCGGAGAGTTCCGAAGGTTCCGAGAAGGTGATGTGGAGAGGAGACTTTTCCGACTCCTCGGTTTCATCCGTGAGCGAGAAATCGTCGACAAACAGCGTGGCCGGTTTCTGATAGATGCTCATGTTCAGGCAGATCCGCAGATAGAGATTCTTCCGCTCAATGCCCTCCGGAAGAGAAATTTTCATCAGAACCTTTTCCCAGGATGTTCCAGGCTTGAGAGTGCGGCGGATGGAATAGGGACGCTTGAGCGAGTTGTTGTACGGTTTCATTTTCCCGTCGATTTTGTGGAAAAACGAAAGTTCGCAGACCGCGTTTCCCGCATTTCCATCCGCCGAACACATCTGGAAAGAGAGCGTTCCAGAACTCCAGTTTTCCGGAAGGGGCACGAGACCGATCAGAAGGACTCCTCCGGGAGCTTTTGTTTTGCTCAGACGCATGGATCCTTTCCCGGAGAAGGCTTTCTCCGTCACGCGCATCACGCTTCCTTCGCCGCCGCCGAAGTTGGTCCGATACCAGAAACGGTCTTTTTCCTCTTCGAATCCGGGATTCGGGATTCGGTTCCCCGCATGGATGCTGAAGGTTAGAAAAATCCAGAGGATCAGGAAAGTGGTTGTTTTCATCAGTAGTTCCTTCCATTCAGAAAATAGTTTTTTGCGGAGTAGTAAACAGGAATCATGTTCAGCGGATATTGTGCTGTCCCGACCGGAAAGGGAAGACAGGACTGAATGCCTCCATCCATTCTCAGCGCATTGATTCTTCCGCTGTGACGATATGAAATTTTATCCATATTGTCCTGAATATAGACCTGAATCGGGAGCTCCAGAGTATACTGGATGACCCCCGCCCGATCCTCCGTACCGGAGGTTTTTGCGTCGGCGATGACCATTGCTTTGCTGATCTCCCGCACCTCCGTGACCTTGTGGCTGTCCAGAGCGTTCCGCAGCCCGAAGTTCCAGCCGACGGATATCATCCGTCCCTTTTCCACCGCAGTTGTGGATGGGAGGGAGGAGGGACAGTAGTGAATCGGCGGACTCCATGGCTTCGCATCTCCCGCCTTGCCGGTAAACCCCGTGTAGGGAGCCAGGATCAGCGGCCAGTTGTGCTGGTAGCCTCCGTTCCAGATCACAGGGGGAACCCGGTCGTCATGGTCCCCGAGATAGCTGACAAGTCCCGTTCCGATCTGTTTCAGATTCCCGACACAGCTGATCGCCTGCGCCTTCTTCTTCGCACTGTTCAGCGCGGGCAGAAGCAGCCCCGCAAGAATCGCGATCAGAGCAATTACGACCAGTAATTCGATCAAAGTGAAATGACGACTCCGTTTTTTCATTGATTTTCTCCGTTTTTTCCCGATTGATTCCATCAACCGGGGAATATTATACAACATTTTTATTTTAAAAACAAGAGAAGATAAACGGAAAAAATATAAGATTTGGAGCAGGAAAGACTTGCAATATGCGGTGTTTCATAGTATAATTTTTGGAGGAACTTGTTTTTTTGCGCTTGTCGGAACCATACGGAAGCGAAGGTAGTCATGGAGAAGAACCGCACGACCTCCTATGCGGTCATCGGATCGCTGCGGAAGAAGATTTCCACCCCGCTCCCCTTTTACCCCCATGCGATGGGGCATGTGCGCTGTTTTTTCCCGTTTTCCTCGGATCTTCCGCCGCGGGAGAGGCCGTTTGTCGAGCTGTACTGGTGCATTTCCGGAGCCGGCCGTTTTTATATGGAGGACGGAAGTGTCGAGATCATGCACCCCGGGGATGTGTTTTTCCGTCTTGAAAACGAGCGGCACCGTCATGAAATTCTGGAGGAGCCTTGGGAATACCGCTGGCTGACGTTTGAAGGAGAACTTGCGGAAGCCCTTCTGCGGGCCTATCAGTATCCCCATCGGTGTTTTTATGCGGGACCATGTCCGCAGGAGCTGTATCTCCGGCTGGAGAACCTGATCCGCGAGGATATGGATTACTGCTATCGGGAGACTGTCGCGGTGATCTGTTCCATTCTGGCCCGTGCCGGAGGAAATACGGGGAAGCAGACGCTGGATGCGGGACTTGTCGGAAAGGCAAAGGATGTGTGCAGTCTTTATTATCAGGATTCCTCGTTTGACATCAATACGCTTTCCTCGATTCTGAAAATCAGCCGCTGGTCGCTCCGCCGGGCGTTTCAGCGTCATCTGAACATTACGCCGCATGCGTTTCTGATGAATATGAGGCTGGACAAGGCGATCTGCCTTCTCAAAAACACCCGCTATCCCATCGCCCGCGTCGCGGCGGAGAGCGGATTTGCCGACACCTGCTATTTCTGCAAAATCATCCGCCAGACCACCGGATACACGCCGTCAACGCTCCGGAAATTCTGAGTTGAAACGCGGGACGCCGGAAAAAAGGTTGCAATCGTCCGGATCTCGGATATATTAACGATTATGACAAACCGGAAACAGGAATCAGCATATTGCGAAAGATATGGTCAGGCATTATGCCCGCTGGTATGGCGTTGATCTGTTGTGTGCGATTGCTGAATTGCGTCAACTGGGACCCGAAGTATCTCCTGAACGGGAAAAAGCTGTCAAAACCACTCTACGGAATCGCCTGGAACAGAAACGGAAAAGTCAGGAAGAATCATTCAGTGCGGATATCTCATGTGATTCCGATGAAACATTTGCATTCATTGCCGGGTACACGTCTGGAGGAGGACGGGACGGTCATCGGTCTTGAGGATATTGCCGCGATTTCT
>DDJH01000175.1 GCA_002338895.1 Lentisphaeria bacterium UBA1829
CACAACGTTCCGGAAGAGAAGATTTTCCGTCCCTCCTCTTGGAACTCGTTCGGGACCAAGGATCTCGAGGGGGCGGACTTCCGCGCCTGCAAGAACTTCGGCCCGCTCTACAAATAAAATCCGGACGATTTCCGGATTTTCCATTACTCCGCCGCTCACCCCGGCGGAGTTTTTCTTTTTTCCCCCTCCCCCGCGGACGTCCGCAGGAAGACTTTTCCCGCAGGAAAACGATCCGGCTGCAAAAAGCGGGGATTTTCTGTTTTTTTTGAAAAAAACCTTGAAATCCGCCATATTTGAGTTAGATTTCCAAAAGACTCAACCAGGAAGGAGACGTCGAAGATGAGACCGATCACATTATTCACCGGACAATGGGCGGATCTTCCCCTCAAGACCATGGCGGAAAAAGCCTCCTCATGGGGCTATGCCGGACTCGAACTGGCCGCAACGGGCGACCATCTGGACATCGACAAGGCGGCAACGGACAAAAAATACTGCAAGAAACTGCTGGACACCCTCCGCAGACACAATCTGAGCGTCTGGGCCATCAGCAACCACCTTGCGGGCCAGCTGACCTGCGATCCGGACGACGACTGCCGGACCGACCGTTTTGCCCCCGCCGCCCTCGCCGGCAAGAAAAATGCGAAACGCAAATGGGCGATTGAACAGATGAAACTCAGCGCCCGCGCCGCGGCGAATCTCGGCGTGAAGATCGTCACGGGCTTCACCGGCTCGCCGATCTGGCACATGCTGTACAGCTTCCCGCCGGTCACCGAAGAGATGATCGACGCCGGATACGAATTCTTTGCAAAAACCTGGAATCCGATCATGGATGAATTCAAGAACTGCGGAGTGAAATTCGCTCTGGAAGTTCATCCGACCGAAATCGCCTTTGACCTCTATACGGCGAAACGGACTTTGGAAGCCATCGGGCACCGTCCGGAATTCGGCTTCAACTTTGATCCGAGCCACCTTCAGTGGCAGATGGTGGATCCGGTCTGCTTCCTGAAAGAGTTTCCGGACCGGATTTACCATGTTCATGTCAAAGATGCGGCTGTGACGCTGGACGGAAAGACGGGGATTCTCTCCTCGCATCTCGATTTCGGGAAACCGAACCGCGGATGGGATTTCCGCAGTCCGGGACACGGCGATGTCGATTTCGAAGACATCATCCGGCAGCTCAACCGGATCGACTATCAGGGCCCGCTCTCCGTGGAATGGGAAGACTCCGGAATGGATCGCGAATACGGCGCAAAGGACGCCTGCGAATTTGTCAAGCGCATCGACTTCATTCCTTCCAAGATCAAGTTCGACGACGCCATGGACAAGCGGAAGTAATCCTCTTTCGCATCTGACCGGTAAAAAACGGACGGATTTTCCAAATAAGGAAATCCGTCCGTTTTCTTTTTTCCGACAGGAGTATTCGGACCGGAGCTGTCCGAAGCGAATCAGCGGAAGAGCTCTTTTACGACTCCGTCTTTCGTAAGACCGGCTTTTGTCTCCTGGAAATCGACCACGGTCCGCCATCCGGGACCGAACAGGGAGAGCGCGCCGACGACCCACAGATCACCGCTCTTCTGAAAGGAGGTCACCTCCAGAGTCCGGAACGGCTTTCCGCTCATTTTCGAGGCGGGCTGATTGAACCATTCCACCTTCATCGGCGCAAAATAGTCCCGGGCGATGTAGACCTTGACGCACTCCGTTCCGGACGGGGAGTCGAACAGCATGACCCGGCACGGGACTCCGCGTACGGTATCCGTCTCCATCTCCTTTTTCAACGGCCAGAAGATGAAATTCATCGTCAGATCCTCAGGCCGGAGCCCGAAGTCCTTCAGCGACTGCTTCGCACCGGGTTCGCGCAGATCAATGGAGGACGCGAACGGCGGAGCATAGGCCTGTGCGACATCGTAGATCTCCGAGCCGTTGAACTCGATCTGCGCGATGGTTCTGGCCCGGGTGAAGAGGACCGCAAAGCGGATTGGCACTTTGACTGTATCCGCCCCCCGTCTCCGATGGGACGCCGTTCCTTTCAACAGCCCCCAGCTCTCGCGTCCGGGCGGAGTCCGAACCAGACTCACGAACTGTTCGGCGGAGAGTTTCTTCGGATCCATCTGCACTTCCGCAGCCGCGGAAGTGCAGAGCAGAAGGACGGAGAGAAGCGTCAGGAAGGCTCTTTTCATCCCTGAGCCTCCCGGCCTTTGCGATCCGTTTTCGACGAAGCCGGCACGGAGGGAGAGGAACCCGCCTCTTTCTTTCCGAATCCGATCACCGTCAGTTTCCAGACCTGCGTGACATCGGAAACGAAATGGAAATGGAGTTTTTTCCGAACCTCTTCCGGAATATTCTCCAGATCCTTCCGGTTCTCCTCGGGCAGGATCACCGAGCGGACTCCGGCCCGGAGAGCGCCGATGACCTTTTCCTTGATCCCGCCGACCGCCGTCACCCGTCCGCGCAGCGTGATCTCCCCGGTCATGGACCAGTCGTTGCGGACCGGCTTTCCGGTCAGCAGGGAGAAGAGCGCGGTTGCGAGGGTCACCCCCGCCGAGGGACCGTCCTTCGGTGTTGCGCCGTCCGGGACATGGATATGGAAATCGTTCTTCTGGAAAAGCTCCGAATTGATTCCGAACTCCTCCGCGCGGCTCCGGATGAAGCTGAACGCGGCGAACGCGCTCTCTTTCATCACATCGCCGAGCGAACCGGTCAGCCGCAGCTCCCCTTTTCCCGGCATCCGGATCGACTCCACCTGGAGCGTGGTTCCGCCGACGCTGGTCCACGCCATTCCGGTCGCCACACCGACCTCCGGCTTCTTGGAGAGCTCTTCCGAGAGGAAGCGCGGCGCACCGAGATAACGATGAATCGCCTCCGGAGTAATCTCCGAATCCTTCGCAGGATCAAACGACTTCTCCACCACCCGCTTGGCGACCTTCCGCAAGACGGATCCGATGGTCCGTTCCAGCGACCGGACACCGGCCTCCCGCGTATAGGAGTTGATAATCCGGTCGATCGACTTCAGCGGGAACGAGAGTTTCACGCCTTCGAGTCCGTTTTCCGCGATCTGGCGCGGGACCAGATACTTCCGGGCGATCTGCCGTTTTTCATAGGGCGTATATCCGGGCAGAGTGATGATGTCCATCCGGTCCAGCAGCGGAGGCGGGATCGTGTCGAGCATATTTGCCGTGGCAATGAACATGACGGAACTGAGATCGTAATCCAGTTCGAGGAAATGATCGTTGAACGCGCTGTTCTGCTGCGGATCCAGCACTTCGAGCAGAGCGGATGCGGGATCACCGCGGAAATCGGATCCGATCTTGTCGATTTCGTCCAGCATGAAGACAGGATTGGAGACCCCGACTTTCCGGAGCCCCTGAAGGATCCGTCCGGGCAGAGCGCCGAGGTAGGTCCGGCGATGACCGCGGATCTCGGCCTCATCCTTCATTCCGCCGAGGGACATGCGGACAAATTTCCGCCCCATCGCATTGGCAATGGACTTTCCGAGAGAGGTTTTTCCGACTCCCGGCGGTCCGGCGAAACAGAGGATGGGCGCTTTTCTTTCCTTCTTCAGCTGCAGCACGGAGAGGAATTCCAGGATCCGCTCCTTGACCTTGTCCAGCCCGTAGTGGTCCCGGTCCAGGATCTTCCGGGCCGCGGCCACATTGGCCCGCTCCTTGGTGGTCACGTTCCAGGGCATCTCCAGGCACACNNAATTCCAGGATCCGCTCCTTGACATCCATCAGCCCGAAATGATCCTTGTTCAGAATCCGTTCCGCCTCCGAGACGTCGATCCGGTCCTCGGTATACGTCTGCCATGGGAGCGAGAGAATCCAGTCGATATAGTTGTACGCGATTGTATACTCTCCGGACGCCTGGGGAATCATGTCCAGACGTTCCGTCTCCTTTCGGACGGTTTCGATCACATGCTCCGGCGCCTTCAGCTTCTGGAGACGCTCCTGGATGGAGACGATGTCCGGATTTTTGGACTCCTCCCCGAGCTCCTCCTTGATCGCGCGGAGCTGTTCGCGGAGGAAGAATTCGCGCTGGGACTTTCCAAGCGCGTTGTGCACCTGGGTCTGGATTTCGGAACCGAGTTTGAGGACTTCGACTTCGCGGTTGAGCAGAATGGTCAGCAGCTGGAGTCGTTCCTGAAGAGTCGGCAGCGTGAGGATCTCCAGTTTTTCCGCATAGGAGAGATTGACCGTATCGGCGATCAGGTCCGTGATGCGGACATTGTCATGCAGGTTCAGGACGGCGATTTTGAGCTCCTCCGGGAAATTCGGAGTATACGCGATAATCTCCTGGAACTGTTTGACTGCGTTTTTAATCATCGCGGCGACTTCGACGCCTTCCTCGTTATCTTCTGCGAGGCGTTCGATTTCGACGGAATGATCCATGCCCTCAANNTCCGGATGGAAGGCGAGGAAACGGACTCTTGCAAGACCGCGAATCAGTACCCGATCCGTCTCATCGGGGAACTTGACATGTTTGACGATCCGTCCGACCACCCCGACAGCGGAGAGTTTTTTCTCGTCCATGACGAAGGTATCGACATTGATTTCGGGCATTCCGTTTTCATCCTGCGGCGGAATTTCGGGGAAGAGCGCGATCAGCTTGTCGTTTCCGTTTGCGACACGGGTCACCAGCTGGATGGACGACTCTCCGTCGATCACCAGCGGCGTGAGGGCATACGGGAAGACAAGAGTCCCGTTCAGGGGAAGAGCCGGTACACGCAGCTTCTCCGGCAGGAGAAACTCAAGACTGTCATGCATGGTATTTCCTTGTGCGTTGTTGTTGTTCATAAACCCCACCCTTTCTTTGTTAACTTTACGCTGAAAAC
>DDJH01000084.1:0-20151 GCA_002338895.1 Lentisphaeria bacterium UBA1829
CGCTTCTTCTTCCGGCTCTGAATTCCGGGAGAGAGAAGGCCAGGAGCACCACCTGCCTCAACAATCTGAAGCAGATCGGAACATCGGCGCACCTGTATGCCGGCGACCAGGATGAGTGGTGGGTTGCCGTCACCAATCCGCAATGGCCGGACAACAATCTGTTCCGACGCTACATGGGGGTGATCTCCACAGACATTCTGCCGTATCTCTTCTGGAATGCGAACAAACTGTGCCCCTCGTCATACGCGGTTCTGACGGCGACGAAAACCGGAGCAAAACCGCTCAACGGCAGCTGTTCCCGGTCATACGGAGCCAACTACGCCGGACTCGGGCAGCTGACCGATCCGGAGAGAAGCGGATACCGCCTCACAAAAATCTCCACCCCCTCCAGCTACATTGCCTGGGCGGACGCCCTGAACTGGCTTCTCCAGAGTTCCGGAATGGGACAGAGCAATCTGATCTCCACCATTCAGACCTATCGACAGACCGGAGAGGTCAATGTCAGCCGCTATCTTGCTCCGCGGCACCAGGACCGGGCCAATGCGGTCTTTTATGACGGACACGCAGGGTCGTATGCCTCCTCATCCTATGTGACCAACTACAATCTCTGGCTGAACTCTCCGGAACGGAACTGATTGATTAAGGAAGGAATCCTCTCCATGAAATCTTGTCTGCCTCTTTTTTCCCTTTTTCTGACCGTTTCTCTCCTTGCCGCGGAGATCCCTCCGTGGCTTCCTCCGGCGAACGGGAACATTCCGCGACTGGAAACGGTTTCCCATCCGGCGATTCCCGACGGTCCCGCAGCGACGCCCGGAGCCTTCTGCATCGAACGCTCTCTGAACGGGATCTGGAAACTTTCCAATCTGGAAAACTCCGTCTCCCCCTTTTCGGATTCCCCGGAAGAGGAGCAGAGATTCTCCGCGGTGGATCTGGACGATTCCGCATGGAACCGAATTCCGGTTCCCCTCAACTGGTACGAAAAATTCCCGGGAAAACGGGTCAAGGGGAAACCGTATGTCCGCGGCTGGTACCGGACGGAATTCCTTCTGACAGGACAGGAAAGAGAGGGAAAACGGGTTGTTCTGAAATTCGACGTCGCCGGATATGATGCCAAGGTCTTTCTGAACGGGAAATATCTGGGTTCGCACAAAGGAGACTTCACGCCCTTCGAGCTGGATGCGACCGATGCGGCAAAAAACGGAAAAAATGTTCTGGCCGTCCGCATCATCAGCGATCTGGGAACGACGTTCGGTCTGAAACAGGTCTCCCACCCGTACGGAGCGCAGTGGGGAGGATATTCCATCAAGGGGGGACTCTGGCAGTCGGTCCGTCTCTCGCTGGAGCCGGAAGTGAGGATCCGGAAACTGCTTGTAACGCCGTTCATCCGCGAAAACCACATCGAAGTGGATTATACCATATACAACCATACCGGGAAAACGCTCACGGCGGAAATGGTCGCGCAGATCACGCCCGCGGCGCGGGGAGCGCACCTCCAGCGGAGCGGGAGGAATACGGAAAAACGGAATCTCCTTCCGGGGGAATCGAAGGGACGCATGTCGATTTCCCTGAACGATCCCCGACTCTGGACGCCGGAAAATCCGTGGTTTTACTATCTGAACTTCCGGATTCTTGTCAACGATACGCCGGTCTCCGGAGCGATCCGCCGATTCGGATTCCGGGAGTTCCGGACGGCGGACGGGAAGTTTTATCTGAACGGGAAACAGGTCTATCTGTTCGGCCAGAATCTCTCGTCGGTCAACTACGGGGGAAAGCGGACGGTGGAAGAGGATCGGAAACGGCTGGAAGACGATATCCGGAAGATCCGGAGTCTCGGCTACAACATCGTCCGGACCCCGCACATGCCGATCCTGCCGCTGGCGCTGGAACTCTGCGACGAATTCGGCCTGATGGTCTATTATGAGTGGGCCTGGTGTTTCGACAATCAGCTTGCTCCGGATTTTGAATCCAACAATCTCCGGGAGCTGGGGGAGTTTGTGGAAACCGGCTACAATCATCCTTCGGTGGTGATGTGGGTGCTCGGCAACGAGATCCGCCACAGGGATCGTCCTNNTTGACCGCCAGACGGCCGAAGTCCGGCGTCTGGACCGTTCCCGGCGTCCGATCAGCACGTTTTCCGGCGCGGCGGGGTGGCAGAGCTACGGACGCAACAAGCTGGACACCGATGTGCTTGATTTCCACAACTACACCTCTCTGTACGGGGCGTGGACCGGAATGCCGGATGTGTTCCGGAAGATTCAAACGGGACTGGAAGAAATTTACGGACCCGATTTTCCGCAGGCGCTGGTGGCCTGGGAGAATGTCGGATTTTCCTGGGGGGCGCGTCCGGACCCCGCCTTCCGCCGCGGCGACCGGAAGCTCTATGCGGCGCAGATGAGGAAACCGACCAGCTGGGGCATGCCGAACGGAGTCGGTTTTGTGGGGAGCTCCCCGCTGTTCAAGGCGTTATCTCCGGGATTCGGCGAATGGGCGCAGACCAGATTCGGACATCGGATCTTCGAATATTACCGCCGCAATCCGGATTACGCGGGCTTTTCGCCCTGGTTCAATCCGATTCCGGCGTCGACGCTCTGGACGCAGCGGGTCTATCCCTCGCTCTGCGACCGGAACAACCTGTTCCCGCACAATCTGTTCTCCGGCGAGACAACGCAGTGGAATCTGCGCATTGCCAACGACGGCTCGGAGACCTTCCGGAATGTGAGTCTGGAACTCTCGCTGTTCGACGGCGAACGGGAACAGCCATTCGCCCGTCTCCCGATCCCCGAACTGCCGGCGCACGGAGCATGGGCGAAACCGTATTCGCTCACTCTTCCGAAACTCTCCGGTTCGGGGTTCCGGCAGCTCCGCCTGGCGCTGAAGCAGGGAGAACGCCGGATCGGACAGAATTTCTATGATCTGTTTCTGGCAGACCGCGCGGAACTGGAAGGACCGCTTTCCGCCGCGCGGGCGGTTCGGATTCTGGATACCGGGGCGGCGGGAAATGTCCGGGAACTGGCAGACATTCTGACGCGTCTGCGGATTCCGTTTGAGAAGATCTCCTCGATCGGCCGGGCGCCGGCGGGCAGTGTCGTGATCGTCCCCCCGGAGATCCGGGAGGAGCAGACTCTGAATCTGAACGGAAGCGAAATTACGGAATGGATTCAGCGGAAACAGGGAACACTTCTGGTCCTGGAGCAGAGGAATCCCCGTTCGATCTATCCGGGCGACCGCCGCCTGACCGCGGACAGCGTCGCATATACGGATATGGTTCTTCCCGCTCATCCGATTTTCCGGGGGATGGAGTATCGGAATCTGGAATCCTGGAACAATCCGGATCACGCCTATGTGGTGGATTTCAGTTTCATGCCGTATTCCGAAGAGGCGCTGGCGGTGAAGGGACCGCGTTTTTCGCACAGCAACGTCGGCTGTTCGCTTGTGGAGCTGCGCAGCGGCGGCGGACGGATGATCTTCTCTCAGCTGAATGCGGTTCGCTGTGCTCCGGTCGATCCCTCCGCATCGCTGTATCTGCGGAACCTTCTGGCCTATGCGACGGGGAAGGAATATGAGAAGGATACTCCGGAGCTGGATCTGGAGAAGAACCGGGAATACCGCATTTCGGAGAAACGGGCCGTTTCCGTCGATCTTTCCGCATCCGCGAACCGCTCGTTCCGGGACGACGTCTCCAACGACGGCAAAGGCGGCTGGACCGATGAAGGGGAGAACGACTTCCGCACCATGCCGCTCGGCAATCTCCGGGCGGCCGGGATTCCGTTCCACATTCTGGATCCGGAAAAGAATCATGGGAAATCGTGTCTGGTGGTCCGGGGGACGGTCCGTCCGCACCTTCCCGCCGCGATCCGCGGGATCCGGATCGGCAGAAAGTTTTCGAGGATCTTTTTCCTCCACACGAGCACCTGGGGCGGCAACAATCAGGCGGGCAGCTACCGCTTCCATTATGCGGACGGTTCGGTGGAGAACTGTCCGCTGATCGGCGGCTGGAACATCGGCGACTGGTGGAACGTCTTTTCCCTCCCCTCCGCCCGGATCGGACTCCAGCGGGAAAATCCGAAGGGGCAGAAGGTCGCCTGCTACGTCACGGAATGGGAGAATCCGAAACCGGAAGTGGAGATCGCATCAATGGACTTTCTTTCGCTCTCCGCCTCCCGCGAAGGGGAGATCGACTGGAATCCGGAAAACGCGGCGATTCCGGTGCTGATCGCCGTCACCGGGGAGGAGACCAACCCGAACCGTCTGAAGCTGACCGGGAAAGCGGACTTTCTGACGGCCCGGGGCATCCGGGAAGTTCAGTCGAAGGTTTCGGGAGAAGTGAAGATCCGGAAAGAGAAGGAGGATGTTTGTCTGGAGGTCTTTTTCCCGTCGTATCAGGGCAGCAACGTTCCGGGCGCGTGGATCGGATTCCGGAAGGAGGGAGTGCGCGGACCGTATGAGTCGCTGACCTGCGAGATCCGGAGCCGCGACGGAGGCGCTCTGCAGCTTCGTCTTCCCGGAGAAAAGTGGAAGGACTTCTGGACGGCGTATCTGAATGTTCCCGGCGATGGAAAGTGGCATTCCTTCCGTCTGTTTTTCGACCGGGATTTCCAGAGTTTCCGCGGGAACGGGAAAAATCCGATTGATTTCACACGCATCCGTCCGGAACTGTTCCTCTTTTCGCGTCCGAAATTCAAATTGGAAGGAGACGTTCCGGCGCACACCTTTGAGATCCGGAATGTGGTTCTAGAATAAGAGAAAGGAAAAAACGATGAAATTCTATCGGAATCCGACCTTTGCATTCGGCCTTCTGGCGCTTCTGACCGCGGCCGGTCCGCTTGCGGCGGAGATTTCCGTTTCGGAAATTTTTCAGAATCAGATGGTGCTTCAGCGGGATGTGGAACATCCGGTCTGGGGCTGGGGAGAACCCGGGGAGAATGTGAACGTCGAATTTGCGGGGCAGAAAGTCTCCGCGCAGACGGGAAAAGACGGACGCTGGGAAGTGCGTCTGGCCCCGCTGAAGGCCTCCGCCACAGGACGGACTCTGACCATTTCCGGTGCGAAGAACCGTATCCGTTTCGGCAACGTTCTGGTCGGGGATGTCTGGCTGTGCTCCGGCCAGTCGAACATGGAAATGCCGTTCAAATGGGGCGTCATCGGCGGAGAGGAGGCGCGGCGGGAGACGGAAAAGTTTCCGCAGATCCGGTTCATGCGTTTTCTGAAGCTCAAAACATTCTACCCGCTGGAACACAGTCACAACACCGGCTGGAAAATCTGCAACAAGGACAATCTTCAGTACGTTTCAGCCGTTGCCTACTTCTTTGCCCGGGAAATCTGCCGGGAGACCGGAATCCCCATTGGACTTCTGGGCAACAACTGGAGCGGCTGCTACATCGAACCGTACCTCTCTCTGGAGAGTCTGGAACAGATTCCGGAGCTGAAAACGTTTGCGGATTTTGTCCATCAGGTCCGCGCCCGGGATACGGAACGGGATTTTCAGGCGCTGAAGCAGTGGGTCGCGGATTCGGAAGTCCGCAGAGAGGCGGGACTGCCGCTCCGGAATCCGCCGCTCGTGTTTGATCCGGACCACCTGCGCGACAAACGCTATGTCAGCATCACCACGCAGTACAACGCCATGATCGCCCCGATCACCCGGTTCCCGATCCGCGGCTGCATCTGGTATCAGGGCGAATCGAATGCGAACGCGGGCGAAGGCGTTGAATATTTTCATAAGATGCGGGCGCTGATTCATGGCTGGAGATCGGCCTGGAAACAGGAGTTTCCGTTCTATTTCGTCCAGCTCTCCTCCTTCGGGAAGGTGGAGGAGAAACCGGAAGGCGAATTCACCTGGAGTTCCGTCCGGGAGATGCAGAGCCGGGCGCTGGAGCTTCCGAAAACCGGAATGGCGGTCACGATCGACATCGGCGATTCGGGCAACATCCATCCGGGGAACAAACTGGACGTCGGGAAACGGCTGGCACTCTGGGCCCTGAAAAACGAATACGGGAAGACAAATCTCTGTCCGTCCGGCCCGCTCTATCGAGATATGCGGAAGGAAAAAGGCGGCATCCGCATCCGTTCTCATTATGCGCAATCCGGCCTGATGGTCGGAGAAAAGAAGGGGATTGCCCCCGTGCGGGAGGTTCCGGGAGGCAGACTGAAGCAGTTTGCCATCGCGGGAGCCGACCGGAAATGGTACTGGGCGGATGCAAGAATCGAGGGATCGGATGTTTTTGTATCCTCTCCGCACGTCCCCGATCCGGTGGCGGTGCGCTACGCCTTCCGCAAGAATCCGCAGGGAGCGAATCTCTACAACCGGGAGGGACTTCCCGCATCGCCGTTCCGAACCGATTCGTGGGAGTAGGACGGCAACGCCATTCCGACACAAACGCACGAAACTGTACATGGATCACAAGACCTTATGAATGAAGCATTTCTTTCCTCTCTGAATTCTGCATGGGAGCAAATGACCCGTTATCTGTTTTGCGAACAGAGTCATCTGATCTACGACGCACTATCCTCCCTGGATGAACACCGCTTCGATTTTCTTCCGCTTCCGGAGGAGATCCGGCGCGGATTCCCGAACAACAAAGGCTACTCGACCGGCATGGAGGACAGCATGATCAATGCCGGCATGGCGATGGACATCTGCATTCTGCGCGCAGAACTGTTTCCGGAAACGCGTGGAGAATGCGCGGCATTTGCCGGGAAACTCCTGAAAGGCATGGAGCTGTGCGCAACGGTGCATGGACGGAACGGTTATATCGTCCGCAGTGTCTCCCATCGTGACGGGAAGAGCTGCTATCCCTGCTCCTCGCGGGATCAGATGACCTTCTGGGTCTGGGGGCTCTGGCGGTATTTCCAGTCCGATTTTGCCACCCGCGCGGAACGGGAGAAGATTGCGGAACTGGTGGTCATGCTCGCCGAACGGGGAGAAAAAGAGATTGTGCCGGAAAACAACTGGAGCTTTCTGACTCTGGATGGAGTTCCGGATCGTCTCAATCAGATGGATCATGTTCAAGTTCACGAAGTTCTGCGGCTTCCGATGTTCTATCGGGCCGCGTTTGCGCTGACCGGGGACCGGCACTGGGAAAGCTGTTACGACCGTCTTCTGCCCCGCGCGCTCTCGGAAGCGGGAGGATCGAAACCGTGGTGGAATCATTTTGAGCTTTCGCAGTTTCTTCTGAGTCTCTCCCTGTGCGAGGAGCTGGATCCCCGCCCGGAGTTTGTCCGGATCGCACGGGTCATTGCGAAAATTGCGCAGCAACACCTTGAAAAGGAAGCACTTCCACATCTTGAACAGTGGAAGGACACCTGGTCGATTCCGGCGATCTGCTGGAAGGATTCCAAGAGGATTGTTCTGATGAAACAGGAGGACGGAAGCGTGATCGGCAGAGATGGGCGTCTGGATCTCCGGACACGTCAGGATCCCGGATTTGCGGAACGGCTGGATCTTGTCCGGATTCCCGGCAATCTGATGACCGGGATTCTTCTTGCGCCGGAATATCCGGTCGAATCGGCTCTTTTGGAGCGTTTTGCACAGGATTTCCTTCTTCCGGACTATTCCGGGATCTATTCCTGTGCAACGGTCAACATGCTCTATGCGGCACTTCTTCTGCTTCGGGAGATCCGGCAGAGAAACGGAACGCTTCCAAAGCAGAAGCACTTGTAAAACAAAGGCTTATGGAACATATCTCCAATCCGTCCATTCCTGACCGAGATTCCGGAACGCGTGAACGGCGCCGTCGGCGCGGGCGGTAAACTCCACGTTTCCATGCTGTCCGGAACCCATATAGTCGGCATGACTCCTGCTCAGTTTATCCACCCGGCCATCGACGATTCCGACGGCGGAAGTCAGATAGGATTCCGTACTGAGTTTCCCGCAGAAACTCAGCTTTGCAGAGCCATACAGGCGGGAAAGACGCGCTGACAGATTCTGTGTCGGCGAAACCAGGGAATTGCTGACCCACCAGACACTTCGACTCTGATCCGCCCAGCTGGCAAGATACCCCGCGGTAATTCCGTAAGAATGGTAATAATAAAAAAAGTTTCCGCCGGCGGGCGCAGGGAGGATTCCCTGAATGCCCGGGCAGAAGAGGACCCCTCCGGCGGAAGTCCTCCTGTGACCGTTTGGTCCGAGCCCCCAGTAGGAGTTCAGCAGACCATCCGTAATCATGGGGCGGGGATTGTCCGTTCCCTTGATCGGCAGGAAATCATCGTTGTCGCCGGCGTATGCGATCACGCCCTGCACGAATTGCCGGAGATTGCTTTTGCAGGCCGCCCCTCTTGCCTTGAAGCGAGCCTGATTCAACGCGGGCAGAAGCATGGCGACAAGGATCGCGATGATCGCAATCACGATGAGGAGCTCCACAAGAGTAAACGATCTGCTTTTCATCATAAGTCCATCCTTTTCAACAAACAGGGAATTTATTTTGCCACTCCGTTCCGATCGGAAAAAATCAGATCCGGCCACGTCCCCGGCCTCTTGTACGGGAAGATTCGGGGAGAGGTCACCATCCGCTGCAAAGAGTCCTCCGCAACGACCCGGTTGTTCACCATCACGCATAATCCGAGGGAATTTCCCGCTTCCAGTCCGACACCCGGAAGCGACTGAGCCGGTATAAACACCTCATACAAGGTCCGTTTGTTCCGATGCGTCATCGCAGAGCGGATGCCATGATTTCTCCACCCCTCCGGCCGCTTGCAGATCTCCAGTCCGGCCTTTCCGCCGCTTTCACTGACAATGAACTCCAGTTCGTTCCCCAGATACTCGTTGACATCAAAATCCGCACTGTTTTCGAAATCCACGAACACCTGCAGGGAATCCACATGGATGGAACGGAGCTTGGGAGTCGGCGGAAAATAGTCCTTGTCCTCGACGGAAACCGCGATTGAAATTCCGCTTTCATTCCAGAGATAACCGACCGCATAGTCGTACCGGGTGATGCCCGGCCGATCCACCGTGTGCGTTTTCATCGGGTAGGCTTTGAACGACCAGTCGGAACCGGGCACCGGAAGCGTTCCGGCATACCGGGCGGATTCCCCTCCGCAGAGATACCGGAACTCCTTCTCCGAGCCATCCGGCAGACGGAGATTGACCGAGAGAAGGGCGGAGGTTCCCGCCTTCGGTTGTTTTGCGACAGGAATCCGGAACGTCCTCGGAACACCGGTCTGGAAATTGCGGAGAAGAAGTTCGCTCTTCCCGCTCAGCGCAAGTTCCCCTTCCGTTGTCAGGCGGAGACGGATCTCCCCGGGATCTTCAATCTGCGGAAGAATGGTCAGCTCGAAACAGTTCTCCCGGGAATTCATGCGTCCGCCGACCTTCAGATTTTCCGTTTTTTCCAGCGCCCCCTCCACCTGTCGATGCAGGAGAATCCGCTGCGCCTCGGGCCAGTTCCGTTCGGCGATGCAGCGATTCAATGCACGGCTGAACGCGGCAACGGACGAATCGTTCTTCGCTGCGAACTCCAGACGTTTTGCCTCACGGATGAAGAAGCGGATTCCCTCCGGAGACAAGGTCTGCCGGGAAATTCCCGGAACAAATGCGTCATCGCCTTTGAAGACCCGAAGTCCCTGTCCGGGGAGCGTGAATTTCACGATTCCCTTCACAGCGGCAAATCGTTCTCCGCTTACGACATCCGTGCACGTTCCTCCGGATTTCATCTCCACGGAAACCGGATAGGGCATCCGGTTGACCGCATAAAAATCCTTTCCGTGCACAAAGACCGCCACGCAGTCGCTCTCCTTTGCAAGCGATGTGAAGCGGACAGCCGGGATCCGGCGGAAAGCCTGATTGAAAAGGCGGTACTGATCGGTCACGCCGCTGTCGGGATTTCCCCACCATCCGATCTGGATTTCATCCACGTCACGGTTCGCAAGCTGACGGGTCAGCGGGAGAAGGGCCCGGGATGCATTCGGATAGGCGTTGCACCAGGAGAGAAAATGGAGCGGCTTTTTCCGGACGACCCAGTCCGCCGTCGGGAAGAACAGTTCCGGGAGGGAGCAATGCCGGCTCGGATAGTTCTCCAAGTTGTTGTGCAGCATCATGTTCAGAGTTCTGTGCGGTGTTCTGGAAAACAGATCGGCAAAGCGTTTTCCACTGACCAGATACTCCTCGGAGACTTTGCTGGACCGACCATGAACCCGCTGATAATCGGGCCGGATCACCGGGACGATATCCAGACCTTCGAGCTTCTCCAGCAGAGCCGGATCAAATCCGGCCTCCCGGAGATCGCGTTCCGGAGAGTAGCTTTTCTTCCAACCATTTCCCAGCACGGTGATACAGTCCGCCCAGAGCTGAAGACGGAGGCGGTTGTTTCCTTTGCGAAGCACCTGAAGGAATTCCGCAGTGACTTCCGCGAGCTTCCGGCAGCGCCATGCGACCCACTGTTCCTTCATCTTGCTGGACGTGAGGAACTTCCAGCGGAAATAGAACCGGGTTCCATCCTTCACGTCCGGGACATCGATGCCGGTCTCTTTTTCAAAGAGGGAGATGGTGTAATCGTCGTATCCGTAATCGAGACTCTTCAGGGAGTGGACTGTTGCGGTATCCCGGAAGGTGATGCCGGCGAACATCGGATTGTCCTGATAACGGTCGCGGTAGAAGGCCAGAATGTGTTTCATCCCTTCGATATAGCGGGGATGGAAGGGATTCATCAGAGCGTTCCGGTCGATCTGTCCGTTCTTGTTGACGAGTTCCACCGCGTCCTTTCCCCGGCGGGCGAAGTCGGCGCTGTCTTTGGCCATGCAGGCTTCTCCGCCGATAATTCCGCGGGAGAAGCCGCGGAAGGGATCCATGCCGAGTCGTCCGTAGAAATGAATCTTCTCCCGTTCAAAGACCCGGGCGAGAGTATCCACGCATCCGTGGATATGTCCCTGCGTTCCGGGAACTTTCATCGGACGAAGCTGACGGAGCGACTGGTCCGCTCCCGTCCGGTCCCCGTAATACTCCATGAACTGAATCGTCCACAGATTGTACCCCATGTGATGCGCATACTCCGCGATGCGTTCGCCCTTCTCCCGCCAGAATTCAAGATCAACTCCTTTATCCTTAAGAAGATACGGCATATTGAACCAGGTGGCGTCCATTGTGCAGTCCTCATCCCAGACCCCGATTTTCCGTCCGTCCGGGAGATCGGGCAGTCCGGGCAGCAGATCGCTGTCGACCTCATACACGACCACCTTCGAAAGCGCACCGCCGCGGTCGGAATACTCCGCACCATAGTTCTCGCAGATCAGCATGACGTCCTCGGAATACGGCACCCATAAAAGACGCTTGGTCTGCAATGTGTTCGTGACCGGATGAGCACCGCCCGTGAAAATCCCGGTTCCATTCATCTGTCCGCCGATCACAATGCCGTTCGCCGCGGAATAAAGCGTTACCCCGAACGTCCGTTTCGCGTTGTCCGGATACACCAGTTCCAGAACATGATACCGGAGAGGATTCTTCAGTTTCGGGAGCCGGAGCACAAAGCTGTTCCGGTTTTCGTTGCCGGTCTCCCGGTATCTGCCCAGAGCGGAATCGACCACACGTCCGGAACCGTCCGTCCGCAGCACCTCGTTCCCGAGATCGGCGGAACAGTCGATCTCCTGGATCTTCTTCAGGGAAAGAGCGCCCGATTTCATCCGTTCCGAGAGGGGTTTCCCGGAAATGGCGATCGTCTCAAACGTTTTGCCGGATCGGAAATTCATCCGGTAGAGTCCGCTCTTCTCCGGACGGAAGCGGAACTTCACATTCTGCATCTTTCCCGGTTCGGCCGAAAGATCGAACGCAGTCTGGAACACCGTCTTTCCTTCCGGATCCACGATTTCGAGCGCCTCGCGGAACTTCCGCGCCTCCCCCGAAATGTTCTGGAAGCGGAGACGGACCGGATTCTCCTTCCCCGCAACCCACGCAAAATCATGACACTCCACATTGTACGGACGGTATTCCGCATAGATCTTCTCGATCTCCGCCCGCGAAAGAGCACGGTCATAGAGTGCAAATTCATCGATGGATCCACAGGCGCCCTTCTCACTCCAGCGGCCAAAGTGGAGGAGATCAAGGATTTCACTGAGTTTGCGGGTCTCCTGCTGTTCAAAATAAACGCCGTTGAAAAAGAACGAGCGTTTCCCCGTCTCGGAATCCCAGGTCATGGCGACCAGATGCCAGCGGTCCTTGAACCAGGATTTCTGGATCCCGACACCCCAGCTGAGACCGTTGAGATCATTTTCCATATAGGTGATATTGTCCAGGCTGTTGCGGAACGCCTTGAAAATCTGCCGGCGGGAGAATCCGACAGGGCCGATCGAACCGTCTTCTCTCCGATCGCGGTCCAGAACGGTGGTATACCGGGCACGCGGGTCCTGATCGGGCTTGAACCAGAACAGAATCGTTCCCTTCTTCCCGTGAAAACCGGAAGGAGCGGGAAACTCCAGAACGCCGTTCTCACCAAGCGCAATGGCACGGCCGTGAAGACCGGGAACGGTTTTCAGATTCTGAGCGTTTCCGGGCGAAATCTCCTTCCCGCCGGAGAGCGCGCGGAAGCCCTGATCTCCGGTCAGACGGAAAATCGGAGAATCCGTCGCACACAGCGGGAAAACGGCCGCAAAAAGGAGTGGGAAAAACAATCTCTTCATCGTCATATCTCCTTCATTCACAAGATCTCAGATCGATGGAGTAAAACTTGTAGATTCCGTCCGCCGAGAAGTCGTACCGCAGAGAGAGTGTGGTGACAGGCTCGGCAAAACCGCCCTTGAACGAAAAGATCTGCTTTTCTCCGTTCAGTTCCAGCACGGAACGCTGATATCTGTGCTTCTTTTCCGCCGTATAGCCTTCAAAATAGAGAGTCAGCCTGCTTCCTTTCGGCCCCTGAACACAGAGAGTCTGTTCATTCTCTCCCGCCTGGAAGAATTTGCGGTCGGTCACGCGGACATTCATCTGGAGACTGCGGGTTCCCGATGCAAACGCCTTGTCCAGATTAAGGACCAGGGCATCGTTCTCCGTCGAAATCTTGACATAGGACATCGCGTTCTTCGGCGTACAGAAAAATATCGCCTTGACGTTGTTTCCTTCCAGAATGGAGCTTTTCCCATCAAAACGGAGTTTCCCGAAATCGCTCAGAAGCTCCTCCGCCGGGAGCATGAGTCCTCCCATCAGCAAAAGTCCGAACATCCACAGTTTCATTTTTCTTCTCCTTCTTTGTTCTCTGTTTTCTTTCGCATATTTTTGTTTTCTGCCTTTAATTATAGCTTTTTTGAAAAAGGATCGCAATCCCCCCCTTTTTACTTTTTATTCATTAAAATCATAAATCATTCCGAAATCTGAGAAACCGGAAATCCGGGCTTCCGGAATCCGGAACTCGTTCCCGCAGGGGAAACGCCCAGGCCTCCGTCTGCGGGAGGGGGAGCGAGAATCCCCCGGAGATAACCGTAAAGATTATGTCCGCTGTAAAGAAACGGTACCGGGGTCGAAACGGTATAGGACGCGCCGTTGCGGTTCGTCCGCAGCATCATAAACGAGAATCGGTCGCCCGGACGGGGTGCCCGGGAACACCACGCACCGTGCCAGATCCGGAAGGGAAGAAGTGCTTCGATCGTGTAAAATCCATCGTGGATGGACCCTTTCACAATCGCTCCGGGAGCGGGGCATTCCCGGTCGATCGGCGAGAAACCGCCCCAGTAACCCGGAAGGTGAGAGAGCATCCAGAACTCTCCGGCCGGATTCATCAGACACTCAAAATACGGAAGTTTCTGAATCTGCGGGCGGAGGAAAAATTCCAGACAGTCGCCCAGATAAAGTTCGCTTCCTTGGGGAGAGCCGTTCTTTCCGTGCCGGAGTTCCGGTTTTTCATCGCGGAAGGAAACTGCCACATAGAGCATCCCCCCGTTCCAGCCGATCAGCCACAGGGAGTCCGGACAGCGCGAATCCTTCTGTGTTTCACCAAGCGGATGCTCGCCGTGGAACGCAAGGGCCTCCTCCCGTTCCCGCATGGAGATTTTCCCGTCCGGAATCGGAGCATGGACCATACAGGGGATCTCCTGTTCCGGAAGATGGACATTCCATGCCATGCCTTGTCGGAGTTTTCTTCGGCAGTCGGCAAGTTTCCGGACGGCGGCGGCCCGGTCGCCCGTCTGCAGTCCGCGCAGAATCCGCATCGAGTCCATGTTCTGACAGATGGCATTCGACGCATATTCGTATTGCGTTCCCTTTCCCTCCTGAAACAGGCGCGACGCATGTTCAGTGATGTATTGTGCATCCTCTTCCTCCTGCGGAGAGAGCGTTGTCCGGCAGGCGGGCAGCAGGGACACCGGAATCATCCACCAGAAGAAGATTGTCCGTTTCATCCATGGTTTCATTGGTCGGCATCCATCCTTTCTTTTCCGTTGTTTTCGATGTGCGGGTGAGAGTCTGTTCTATGAANNGGAAAGATATTCCGTTTTTTCCTTTCTGACGCGCCGGAGAAAGGAAAAATTATTCGGAATCTTCACAAATGATTAAGATTTCCGGGAAAAAGGACTTGCGAAACCGTGTTTCGGAGATATTTTCAAAACAAAACGGGAAATCGTCCTTGAAATTTTCCGGAAAAAGTTTTTATTTCCCGGAGAGACACAGAGCAGAAAAGAATCAGGGAGTCGGGATCGTGCGTCTGCTGGAGGATCACAGCATTTTTGAACAGCAGGTCGGATACTTTTTCGCGCAGTCCAAATTTTCCTCCATCTACGTCAACGGGACCATGGGACGGGAGGAGAAACGGGAATACTGGAAGAATATCTGGCAGGACTGCTCCCTGTTCTGCCGCTATGCGAACCGCCAGTGGANNCGACCTGCTTGGACGGAATCGCTGTTTTACAGTCGAAGGAACAATCAGTCGTTCTACTCTGCGGAATATATTGTTTCGGGCAACCTTCTGATGCGGAACGGGAAATATTATCTGGTGGCCGAACGGGGAGACTGCATCCTGTTCCAGCCGCATCACGACACCGCCATTCTGCATCTTCCGGGAGAGAAGGTGGAATTCTTCGGATTCATTTTCACCGGGGAACTTCTTCCGGAACTGTTCCGGACCTTCCGTCTCGACCGGGCCGAGTGCATCACGGTCCGCGATCCGGAGGAGCAGACCGCGTTCTGCCAGAGCATTCTGGACTCCATGGAGGAGAATCCGGACAGGACCTCCCGAATGCGCACCGCCGGAAAAGTCTATGAATTCTATCAGCGTCTTGCGCTGGAAAAGCGCGCCCAGGAATCCAACGACTTCGCCGACAAGGTTCGGGAATACCTGGTCCGGAACTTCCGGCAGGAGATCAGCATCGAATCTCTGGCCTCTCTCTTCCAAGTCTGCCAGACCACGCTGACCGCCCGGTTCGCGGAAAAATTCCATCAGACGCCGTTTCAGTTTCTCAAGCAGTTCCGGATCGAACATGCCGCCCGCCTTCTTGTGGAAAGCAAACTGAGCGGGAAGGAAATCGCCGGCCTGTCCGGATTTTTCTCCCCGCAACACTTCTGCACGGAGTTCCAGAAATACTACGGGATGACTCCGGGGAACTACCGCCGCATGTTCCAGCGATAAGAGTTTCCCGGAGCGCACCGTTTCCCACCTTCCACGGGAAACGGAGAGGAGTGCACCGGTCTCTTTGCCGGATTTCGAAATCATTTCCGATTTTCATGAATAAAAAGGAATCGGCACGCGGTTGCCGAGTTCCCGGAACGAAGATATAATACCCGCGGAAAGGAAGGACGATCCGGGAAGACAACCAGACAGGGGCAAAGCCGGATCCTGCAACAAAATCCTGGAGAGAAACTATGCTGAACTTGAACGGGATATGGGATCTCGAACCGAAAGAGGAGTGCGGAATCCGGAAAGTCGAAGCCGATGTTCCGGGGGATGTCCTTCTGACCCTGATGAAACATGGGATCATTCCCGATCCGACCGTCCGCGATCATTTTCTTCAATGCAAATGGGTCGGCGAACACACCTGGATCTATTCCCGCACCTTTTCGGGCAGCTTCCCGGAAGGGTGGAAACATGTTCTTGTTTTTGAGGGACTGATCTACAAAGCCGCCATTTTCCTGAACGGCAGATGCGTGGCGGAACACAAGAATATGCACCGTCCGCTGCGAATCGACGTTTCCCGATTTCTCCTTCAGGGGGAAAACCGTCTGGAAGTTCATCTGGCGCCCTACGATCCCGCGGAGCTGAAAACTCCGGTGATCCGTCTCTGGAACGGCTGGTCCGGCGCCATTGTCGATCAGGGATACTGCTTCAAGCGGGGCGCCGCGCGGCGGGCGGATTATCTGACCGGATGGGACTGGACTCAGGGACTGCCGGTCTGCGGAATCTGGCGTGATGTCCATCTGGAATCCATCCGGGATTTCCGCATTGCCGAGCCGCATCTGATTCCCCGGAACAACGGCGATCTTCTCTGCCGCTTCCGTCTGGAGAGCATTCTGAATGAAATCGTGATGACCCGCTGCATCCTCCGGATCCGGAAGAGAGGGGAAACGCACATCGCAGGACAGTCGGAAACGGAACTGATCCTCGGCCCCGGAACCATCGACTACGAAATCCGGACGCATGTGGATTCTCCGGAGCTCTGGTATCCCGCGGGCTATGGTCCGCATCCCCTCTACGAGTGCGAAATCGAAATCCCGATCCGGGATACAAGCGTGAAACGAACGGTCGGCTTTGCCTTCCGGGAGTTCGCGATCCGAGAAGAGGCCTGCACACAAAAACAGGGCGTTTTTCAATTCCTCGTCAACGGACAGAACGTTTTCGCCCGGGGCGCGAACTGGATTCCGCCCGACATCATTCCCTGCCGGGCGACGGAGGAACGATACCGTCATCTTCTGAATCTGGCCGTTCTCGGCAACCTCAACTACCTGCGCTTCTGGGGCGGAGGATTCTTCGAAAACGATCTCTTCTACGACCTGTGCGACGAATACGGAATCCTGATCTGGCAGGACCTGATGTTCGGCGGAGAGGAGATTCCGGAATTCGATCCGGCCTTCCGTCGGGAATGTCTGGAGGAGATCCGGGAAAATGTGACACGCCTGCGGAACCACCCGTCGATCGTCGTCTGGTGCGGCTCCAATGAGACCGACGACTTTTTCTGTCCGGACGGAGGCCACATTCCCCCCCGCCGTCCGGAAGGCCGATACTACGGCTACCGTCTTCTGCATCAGGATCTCCCTCCCCGGATGCGGGAACTTGTCCCGAACGGGATCTATATTCCATCCTGCCCGACGCGGGGCGCCTTCGCTCCCCCGGGAACCCGGATCAACGCCTGGGGATTCGGAACGACGCACCGGAACTTTCTCCATCAGTATGAATCCGACGCATGCTATGACGCACAGAACGAATTTCCTGCGTTTGTCAACGAGGCCTACGGCGTCTCACCGGATCCGGACTCCTCCCTCCTGCGCTACCTTTCCGAATCGGATCTCACAAGCTACTGGAATTCCGTGTTTTCCGAACACAACATCATGGATCTGCAGCGGAACAACGAGTGGAGTTTGTTTTTCCGTTATCTGACATTTCATCATGAGAGCCGCCGGTTCGAACTGCCGCTTCCGGAACTGTTTGAACTCTTTACCGAAGCACACGGCGAACTGGTCAAACGCTATACGGAATTTCTGAGAAGGAATCTGCGGTATGCGGGAGGAATCGCATTCTGGATGTACAACAGCGCGTATCCGATGTCGNNTGGTCATGGATCGACTACTACGGGGTGCCGAAGGCGGTCTTTTATGCGGCAAAACGCGCGTACCGGCCGATTCTGCCGATTCCCGCGATCTATGAGGATCACTGTGAAGTGACCGTCTCCAATCTTTCGGATTACGAGGGGGATGTGCTCCTGGAGACCTCTCTTCTCCGGTTCGACGGGAAGAAAAAGCGAGTCTGGAAAACGATCTGCCGTCTCCGTCCGAATCGAAGCGTTTCCGCACAGAAGATCACGCGGGATGAGATGACGGAGTTTCCCCCGGAGGAGAGTTTCCTCTCCGCCGTTCTGCTCATCCGGGGGGAGCGGGTGGAAAATCACCGATTTTTTGTTCCTCCGCGGGAACGGCGCATTCCGGATACGGAAGTTGTCTGCCTGTGGAAGAGAGAGGATCCGACACTCTGCATCCTCCGGAGCCGCGGATTTGCGGAAAATGTCCGATTCCCCGAATGCAGCGAAACGATTCTCCCCGACGACAACGCGTTTGATCTCTGTCCGGGCGAGGAGAAGAGAGTCCGCTTTCTCACCCCTCTGAGCCGGGAACCGGAAATCAGCTGGACCAATCGGAACGCGTCTCCCCGTCTTGTCTGGAAAGAGGAGGAGTCGACAAACGGACAGTTCATCCGGCATCTGACGGTCTTCAATCCGTCCGAACGCCCGCTTCACCTGCGGATCCGCGCGGAAGGAGAAAATGTCCTGGCGGATCCGGAAACCGAAGTGACTCTTCAGGGACATGAAACGAAGAAACTCTCCCTGCATCTCGTTCCCCGCCCGTTCCAGGCATCGCCCTGCGCACTTCCGCTGAGAATTCTCCTGGGAGACCGCGTTCTTCTGGATCGTCTGGAGGCAGATTCCCCCATCGAAATCCACGATGGAGCCATCCTCTGGAGCAATCCGCTGCAGCTCCCGCTTCCGATTCCGGAATCGGAATACTGCATTGTCGGACAGGATCTTCAGGAGTACCGGTGCCGGATTCCCGCAAAAGAACTTCTCCCCGGAGAGAAGTGGAGACTTCCTCTGGAAAAGCCGTCCGATGCGCTTCCGTTCACGGCCGCTCTCCGGATCGGCGGCAGGATTGTTTCGGCGTTCTGGGATGAATCCAGCCGTTTTGAACGCTCCCAGCTGGCACTTCTTCCCTGCCGGGAATTCGACGGGATTCTTCCGGTGTATCCATCTCCGCACGGCTTTCCGGTTCTGACGGAGCAGGCGGGAGGAACGCTCGTTCATCCGGGAGATGGCATGAGAGGACGTCTTTTTCTCAGCCGAACGCCGGGAAAACTGCATCTGCACCTGTTTCTGGAGAACGTTCCGCAGGATCAGCCGTTCGAGAACGAGGATGTCTACCGGGCGAGCTGTGTGGAACTTGGGTTTTTCGATCAGGAGAGGAAATGTATCCGTGACTACTCCCTTGCCCGGACTTTCCGGGGCGATCAGCTGTTCCTGAGACGCGGCAGTCCGGGATTTTCCAAAGGACTCCGGGATCATCTGGACGGCGAACTGAAAATCCGGCTTCTTCCGGAAAATGTCGTCTACTATGCTCTTGTTTTCGACACGGTCAGCGCCGGTCTGGAAGAGCTTCTTCAATCCGGGGAGTTTCATCTTCGTCTGCACATCTGCTGGCCGGGTTTCCGTTTTTCTCTCAGCGACAATTCCATGGATCTGACTCCGGTCCGTGTGTTGGAAGAGTCTCCGGCCATTTCCAGAAGATGAGGGAAAATCCGCTCCGGCAGCGTCCATGGAAGACCGCTCCGGCAGCACGCTCCCATCCGGATCATCTCTTCAGAAGATCCGGTTTGCAATCATACTTGGACCATGCTATCTTATTCTTATAGATAGAAATTGACTGTTCATTTATTAACCGGGAGAAAAGTCTTATCCATTTTTGCAGAGGGACAAAATCATTTCTCGTTCAGCAAGTTCACACACCTGCCGCACCGAGATCCTTGAAGTCGCCTGCAAATATCCATACGCAACCGCATGATCCGAGGCGAAATCATCCGATCGATGGAATTGCGGCGGGAAAAGAAGTCATAAACGCAGAAGGAGGATACGCCAATGCCTGTCAATGAAAAAATTGAGCGCAATCGCGCTTCAATGCGGAGGTTCGAACAATGCATCAACACAAACGACCTTGCACTTGGAGAGGAATTGATCTCCGCGTCCGCCGCATTCACGGCGCCGTTCTCCCCTGAACCACTCTACGGAGCAAAGGGATATCTGAGCGTTGTCGATCTCATGCGGAGAAGCTTTCCCGATGTGCATTGGACGCTTGAAAACATGGTGGCCGATGAAAAGACGGTCGCAGTGCAATGGAGATGTACCGGTACGTTCTCCGGAACATCCTCCTTCGCGGGACTTCAACCGAACAACAGGAAATTCTCAACCACCGTCATGAACTTCTATACCTTTGATGATGAAGGCAGAATCATCGACGATGTTGCAGGAGTCGGCATTGCAGGAATCTTACAG
>DDJH01000084.1:20164-20442 GCA_002338895.1 Lentisphaeria bacterium UBA1829
CCTCTGTGTGATCTGCTTCTGCCTCTTTTCCGGTGAAGATGGAAATCCATCCGGTCTTCGCAACGATTGTTCTGTTTGAACGGTTCCGGCCTCCGGCAGCGGATGCCGGAAACAAAGGAAAAAGGGCGCTGTTCGAACATTCCGGAACGCTCGAACACCGCCTGCGAAAGGAATCGAACCAGAAAGATTTCCTCCGGGAAGCTGAAGGGGAAATTAAAATTATTTTTTTCTTCGCGGAACCATGAATCGGAACCGCGTCCGCGGTGCGGCCCCCCCCC
>DDJH01000084.1:20451-21633 GCA_002338895.1 Lentisphaeria bacterium UBA1829
CAGCCATAATCCGCCAGACCGACATTGATTCCAATCGAATGGAGGATTCGCTTTGCATGATAGACCGGATCGAAACAGCGGAGTGCCGGAGTGTGATCCGGACGCCAGGAGCCAGGACGTCCGCTTGTCACTCCGCCCGGATCACAGCGCCACGGGATAAAGACATGACAGTTGTACCCCTGATCCGGAAGCAGTCCAGCAGCGGCAATCGCCTGATTTCCTCCCGGACTGCCGTCCTCCACCTTCAAAACGGAACGGTTCCATTCCGGAAGAGTCTGTCCATATCCAACGGCCCGGAGTGCGCGGAGAATCATCTCTCGGGAACAGGCCGTTTCGCGGGATTCATTGGATTTCCTGTCGGAAATTTTTCCGGCACCGAGTTTCTTATATTCCGCCGGAGAAAGACCGTTCGGATCGCCCTGGGCATTGATCTGAAATGCCAGTTTTTTGCGGTCGGCACTTCTCCACGGGATTCCCGCACCAGCGGCACCACAGCCGAGGGAGATCACTTTCGCGCCGGGCGATTTCGGTGCGGCATTCCGCGGGAGAAGCAGACAATCCGAAACCGGTCCATCCGGATTTATAATGCGGCATCTTCCTCCGACCGGACGGACATCGTTATCAGGGAAAGAGTCTCATCGACAGCACCGGGAACAAGAGCGTTTTTCCCGGTCAAACACGAATCCTGTCTCCGGAAACTTCGGGAAACCGGAAAAAACGTCATCGCTCCGCCATTGGGAACCGATCAGAAAATCACTCAGCAGACACGGGAATCAAAACGGAATTTCCATTCCGTCGTGAAATTCTTCAACTTCTTCTCGTCAGAGCTCATTTTCCGTACGATTTCCCCAGGAAAATAAAAATTGTTTTTTTCTGTTTTTCTGCTTGATTTTATTTTATTACAGCGTTATAATAAAAAACAGAAGGAGGTTCTCATCCACCATGATCACATTGAAAGATGTTGCACAGGAAAGCGGAGTTTCTCCGGCGACAGTTTCCCAGGTTTTCGGGAAACGCTCCCATCTACTTTCTCAGGAAGTCCGGGAGAAGGTTTTCCAGGCAGCGGAACGGCTGGGGTACAGGAAAAATACCGGAGCAGTCAGCCTTGTGACAGGGAAGACCAACACCATCTGCATCGTCCATTCGGAATTATGGAATCTGGCGTCCTCGGTTTATTCGGAT
>DDJH01000162.1:0-5008 GCA_002338895.1 Lentisphaeria bacterium UBA1829
TATCTTTCAACTGGGCGCCGGCTCTTTCCTCACGCTCGAACCCGGTCGAAACAGGGAGGAGGGCCCCAATGCCCCGTGGCTCTTCCTGCCGGAGGACCCCGAGGAACTGCTGGACCGCTTGAATACATATGGATGCCGGATCCGCAAAAAATCCGCGGCCGGACGCTCCCTGCTGGAAGTGCTCGACCCCGAACAGAACCCGGTCTATCTGACAGATTAATGGAACAGGATGTTTGAAATGGCTTATCAGGTGATCGCTCGTAAATGGAGACCTCAGAAATTTTCCGATATGGTCGGACAGGAACACATCGCCCGCACATTGCGGAATGCGATTATATCCGGAAGGATCGCGCAGGCGTATCTCTTCGTCGGACCACGCGGAATTGGAAAAACAACGTCTGCGCGAATCTTCGCCAAGGCGTTGAACTGTCTGCATCCGGTCGACGGGGAACCGTGCTGTGAGTGCGAATCCTGCCTCTCCATTGCCAACGAGACCAGCGTCGATGTGATCGAAATCGACGCAGCCACCCATACCCAGGTGGAAAAGGCGCGCGAAATCTGCGAGGAAGTTCTCCATCTGCCGATCTGCTCCAAATATAAAATCTATATCATCGACGAAGTTCACATGCTCTCCAAAAGCGCATGGAACGCCCTGCTCAAAACCATTGAGGAACCGCCGGAACATGCCAAATTCATCTTCGCGACAACCGAGGTCAACAAGGTCCTCCCGACCGTGATCTCCCGCTGTCAGAGATTCGATCTCAAGAGAATCCCGACAAAACTGATCGCAGAACGTCTCGAACTGATCGCGAAAACGGAGGGAGTCCCCATCTCCTCCAAGGCAATCGACGTCATCGCCCGCGCCGCGGACGGCGGCATGCGCGACGCACAGTCCCTCCTCGATCAGATGATCTCCTTCTTCGCAAATGCCGACGGGGAAAACTCGCAGATCTCCGAAGAGCAGGCCCTTTCTCTCTTCGGCCTGACCGCTCCCGCCGAAATGTGCGATCTCATCCGCGCCATCCTCTGTAACGATCGCGCCGGCGTGATCACCGCGGTCTACAAGTTCGCATCCGCCGGGAAAAATCTCGAACTGCTCTTCGATGAGATCCTCGGCTGGCTCCGCGGCGTGCTGATGTGTGCCATCCTTCCCGATCCTTCCGCCGTGCTGGAGGAGAATCCCGAACGGATCCGGCTTTGCGCGTCCCTGGCCTCCCTCACCCGGCCGGACTGCGTTCAGCGTCTGCTCGAACAGCTCTCCGGAACCGGTTTCCTGCTCCGGGAAGCGATCAACAAGCAGATCTTTATCGAAACGCTGCTCCTGAAAGCCATGCGCCTCGCTCACGCCGTGCAGGCCGACGATCTGATCGCACGCCTCAACTACATCCGCAAAAACGGCGAATTGGCCCCCCTGAACGCGGTGCCCGCTTATGTGACTCTTCCTCCGCCTCAGGTGATTTTGCAAACCTCCGTATCGGCCCCTCCGGCTGTTCCGGTCTCTGCCAGCCATTCGGGGGGAACTGAAAATTTGCCGGAACCGGAGAAGAAGCCGGTCCCTCCGGCGGAATCCGCATCGTCGATGCCTCCGGAGAAACCGGCGGCCATGCCGCATCCGGCGGAGGACCATCTGGAGGAGAGGAAGAAAACAGACATCCCGAAGGAGGAACGTTCTCCATCTGCACCCGAACCGGTGAGAGCGGAAAGGGGGAGAACGGAGAAGGTGGATGCTCCGCAGATGTCGCCGTCCGGGGGAAGTCGGGAGAGTTTCGGCAGTCTTGCGGAGACGGAAGCGGAGGAGTCTGAGGAGGAGGATGGTGCGTCTCCCGCGGAACCTGCGGCAGAGGAGTTGGATATCAACCGTCTGCTCGGGAAGCGGAAGAGTGTTGAGGAGCTGATCGGCGAAGTGAAGGAAGTGCCGCTGGTGCAGGAGATCGTCAGCGATTTCCAGGGCAGAATCGTCGATGTTCATGAGATGGACGAAGAGAACTGATTTACAGAAGTAGAAGAAGGACGGAAACTGCAATGGACGTGAAAAATTTCGGAATTCCCGGAGCCAATACAGCAAGAATTCTCCGGGAGGAGCTGCCGCAGGCGCTCGCATTCCGTCCGACCCTGACGATCCTGCTGTGCGGGACGAACGACACATGCAACTCCCATGCTTTGATTTCCGCGGAGGAGAGCGGTCGGAATATCCGGACGATTCTGGAGGAGCTGCGGAAGGCCGGTTCGGACTTTCTGCTGATGACTCCGCCGCCGTTCTGTTCGGATCTTCTTCTGGAGCGCCATTCGATCGAAGCCTACGGCACTTCGGGACCGGAACAGCGGATGGAGGCGTTCCGCCGGATGCTGAAAGAACTGGCCGGAGAGCAGGGAATCCCGCTTCTGGATCTTGTCCCTCCGTTTCTGGAACGGGATCTTCATGCGGAGGACTCCTATTTGACCAATCCGCGGAACAGTCCGTGGCGCGACGGACTGCATCCGAATCGGAACGGGTATCGCCGGATTGCGGAGCTGCTTGCCGGAATCCTTGCAGAAAAAAAGAGGTGGAACACCGCACGCGTCGCCTGTCTCGGCGACAGTATCACATACGGACAATATATGTCCGGCGCCGGAACCGCGGAAGGGGAAACATATCCGGCGTTTCTGAAGTCCATGCTCTGCGGAAACTCCGATCCCGGAAGCCGGTAAAATCCGTTCTCCCGCCGGGGAAGCGCATGGTCTCCCGGCACGCCCCCGGCTTTTTTTCAGAAAAATCTGCCTGTCCGGAAATCCGGAAAACTTGAATTTTACTCTTTGATATGCTATTATATTGCCAAAATGTAATCTTGAGGCGTTTCAGATGCGAATGGATTCGACACACTCGCCGGATCATGCCGGCACGGAACGGGAAGGGAGAAGGAAAATACTGTTCTCCCTGCTGAGTGTGTTCTTTTTTGTCTTTGCATCGCTTTGCGCGCTGTCGGCCGGGATCTCGTTCCCGGAAAGCCAGGAGGATGAGGAGTGGATCCCGGCAGTCTTCCAGCATGGAATGGGAGACAATGCAATCCGGAACACGGACAACCGTCTCTCTGCCGATTCCAGTCCATCCACTCGTTTGAATGTCTCGCGTCTGGTCCAGCGGATCCAGCTCCGTCCGGGGAATCAGCAGAGATTCCAGCACTGCAGGGAACTCTGCTCTCCGCTGCCGATCTGGTCTGTTGAACCGCAGAGACTGCTCTCCCCGCAAAGACTGCCATATGACGTATTGACTGCGTCATCTCGTTTTCAGATCCTTTTAAAGACGGTTCTGCCGATTCGCGCAGGTCCGCTCTGCTGAAAAACACAAGTTGTCTTCCGCTCAAATTCACGTTCGCGGAAGCATACTCCCTGTCTCCGCATCCGGAACGGATGGTCCGTTCCCGCATGCAGTGTGTATCAGCATGAAATAATCAGGAAAGGATCTCAGATTATGACTCCTCAGGAATATGTGACGGCTTTCAGCTTTTTCGGATTTACAATGCTTATGACCGGCGGAATTGCGCTGGCAATCTTCTGGCCTTCGAAAAAGACAAAATCGAAAAAGAGTGTCGCTCCGGTTTCCGCAGCTCCGGCTGCCGCGGTTCCGGCGCAACCGGTTGCCGCAACCGTGGTTCCGGTCGCAAAAACCGAAGCTGCATAAGTTTTTTCATTTCCGACTTTTCTCTGTAAAGAAACGGCATCCTTTTCGCGTGTTCCCCGCGGATGGGATGCCGTTTTATTTTCTTTTTCAGGGAAGAGAAGATCAGTACGCAAGAGTTCCGGTCAGCTGGAAGCGGAAGGAGAGACCGGTGAGTCGGATGCGCATTCCAAGAACTTGTTGTTCCAGATGGAGATCGTTCAGACGGAGGGTGCCCGAACAGTGGAAATCCTCCAGGGAAACATGGCCGGGGGCATTGAGAAAACTCTCTTTTTTCCCGTCGCCGGTTGTTTCGGTCCAGGAGTAGCCGTTGTGGTGCTCCGTTCTGACGTTCTCTTCCGAGAGCCCGAACGGGCTGCTCGTCGCAAGGGTCAGGACAAGATCGGTAATATCCACGTTCAGTTTCAGCATCAGCGACCGGTGGTCCAGTTCTCCGGCCAGCATGGCGATGCAGCGGTTGATCTGCTTGTCGATTTCCGTTTTGATCAGCGGTTTGACGAGAAGGGGTATCATGGACATGAAGTGCAATCCTTTTTTTTCTAGAGTCTCCGGTCAAGAGAACGATAGTTGACCGCTTCAAAAATATGGTCGGAGGCGATCTGCTCCGCTCCGTCCAGATCGGCGATGGTACGGGCCACCCGCAGAATGCGGTCGTAGGCCCGCGCACTCAGACCGAATTCGTTGATCGTATGACGCAGATGCGCTTTCGCCTCCGGCTGGATGGCGCAGAAGCGGGCAAGATCCGACGGTTCCATCCGGGCGTTGCAGCGGACAGCAGGTCTGCCGGAAAACCGCTCCTTCTGCCGCTCTCTCGCCCGGATCACCCGGGCGCGGATCTGCGCACTGGTTTCGCCCGCCGGCGCATGGAGCAGTTCGTTGTCCGTCAGCGACGACACTTCCACATGAAGATCGATCCGGTCCAGCAGCGGCCCTGAAATTTTCGCCCGGTAATCCTGAATCCGTCTCTGCCCGCAGCGGCAGGTGTGCATCCGGTCCCCGTAGTGACCGCACGGACACGGATTCATCGCCGCCAGAAGTATGAACTCACAGGGGAAATCAAAACTCCCGGATGCCCGGCTGATCGTCACCACTCCCGACTCAATTGGCTGGCGGAGCGTCTCCAGCACACTGCGTTTGAACTCCGGCAGCTCATCCAGAAACAGGACGCCGTTGTGAGCCAGACTGATCTCCCCCGGCTGCGGGTTGGTTCCTCCTCCCAGCAGTCCCGCATCGCTGACCGTGTGGTGCGGCGCCCGGAACGGCCGGTTCCGCAGAAGCGGATGTTCCGATCCCAGAAGTCCCAGCACGCTGTAAATCCGGCTGGTGTCCAGCGTCTCCTCCTCCGTCATCGGC
>DDJH01000162.1:5013-9832 GCA_002338895.1 Lentisphaeria bacterium UBA1829
CCGCCGCAATCTCCAGCGCCCGTTTGGCGAGGAACTGCCCCTTGACGTCGGCAAAATCCGGCATCCGGTCCCAGTCGGGTTCCGCAAACAGCGACGACGACCCTCCCGCAAGAGGAAGCGCCTCCCCGCGGAGCGCTGCCACCGCCTCCGGAAGCGATCCCACCGCAAAGACCCGGACCGAATCCGCCGCCACCGCTCCTTCCGACGAATTCCCCGCCGGCACGATCAACGTCCGGATGCGCGGCGCAAGTCTCCGGACCAGCAGCGCCACCGGAAGGCATCCCTTCACCGCACGGACCGTCCCGTCCAGCGAAAGTTCCCCCACGATCATTGCCGATTCCAGAGCATCCCGTGCGATCCCCCCGGTCGCCGCAATCAGAGAAAGCGCAATGGGCAGATCAAATGCCGCTCCCTCCTTCTTCATATCCGCAGGAGCCAGATTCACCAGCGTATGGCCCTGCGGATGTCCGAATCCGCAGGCGTTCAGCGCAGATTTGATCCGGTCCCGGCTCTCCCGGATCGCCGGATCCGGAAGCCCGACAATCGCCACAAACGATTCCTCGCCGCGTCCGCTGGCATTGACTTCCACCTCCACCGCAACGGCGTCGATTCCCGCGATTGCTCCGGAAAATGTTCTGGTCAGCATCCTTCCTGTCCTGTTCTTCCTGGGTTGACAAACTGTTTTTGCAAAGGTACACGTCTCCGGCCGTTTTTACAAATTCCAAAAATGGAAAATCGCAGCTTTTCCGCTGAAAATTTCTCTGTTTCTTGTCGGGGGAGTCTCAGCGGGACGGCGCATCGGGCTGTTCCCGTTTCGATCGACGGTAAAGCCGTTTCACCGTACGCCGCCAGAGCGCAAGCCGCCGCTTCGGCGTAATCAGAAGAAAGGCCGTAAACAGACCCGCCGGCGCAAGGAAAAAGAGGGAGAGACCGAATTCCCGCAGAAGCAGAGTCCCGAACAGCGCACCCGCGACAAAGCAGATGATGACGCCGTAGTAGTGGAGGGATTTCCGCAGCTCCCGGGAGTCCCGTGCAAGCCAGAAATGAAAAAAGGCTTCCGTTCCGCTTCGCAGATTCCCCGTGCACATCGTCGAGGCGAATGGAAGACCGTGAACCCGGCGGAACGTCTGAGCCTGCAGCGCGCAGACAAACGAAATCAGCGAGTTGACGATGAAATCAAATTCCCCGCACGGAATGAAGAAAACCGGAAGCAGACAGGCAATCTCCAGCAGAATCACCGTCTGATTCCACGAGATTCTCCGGCTGGCCGGAAGGCGGTTGTGGACCATTTCCGCCGTGAACACGCCCAGCGCGTAAAACAGAATTTTCATGNNCAGGTATCGCGAGCTCCCCTCCCAGTTCCTCTCCGCCAGCGTAAAGCCGAACAGAACCATATTGCCCGTGACCGCATTGGCAAAAACATGGCCGCGGAAAAGGTAGGTGTAAATATCCAGGAACCCCCCGACCGTGCTGAGAACACAGGCGGCGGCAAGACGTTCCGCATCCGGATGTGTGGTGATGGCATTCGGCATGAAAATCCTCCGTGTCAAGAACGGGTAATATACCGTTCCCCGGTCCGGAAGTCAACCCGCGTTCCGGATTTCCTGAGGAGTCTCCGGGGAAAATCGTCGTTTTCAGATTCCGCCGTCCGGGAAAGATGGTGGAAAAAAGAAAATTTCCCGTTGAAAAACGGGAAAAATGGTGTAATTTAAAAAACTTTTTTACAACGGGAGGTCCTCTTGATCCAGATTCTGATCGCCATGATTCTGTTCGCCGCGGGCGGAGCGGGAACTCTTCTTCTGCCGCATCGGAATATGTATGCGGTCCGGATCGGAGTCGGGACCGCCATGGCCGGGTGCGTATGCGGACTGGCCGGAGCTCTGCCGGCTCTCTTTCAAGGCCGGGATGGAGTGCAGGAGACGGTCTGGACACTCTCTTTTTCCTTTGATGTGCTGTCCGCGCTTTTTCTGCTGCCGGTTTTTGTGATCGGAGCTTTCGCCGCGCTGCACGCGGTCGGCTATCTGCGCGAGGAGCGGAATCGGGGACGGTTCTGGACCTTCTTCAATTTCACGCTCGCGGCAATGACATGGGTCGCTCTGGCGGTCACACCGGTCGAATTCCTCTGCGCGTGGGAGCTGATGGGAGTGATGAGTTTTGCCCTCGTGGCATTCGAATGGAGAAAAAAGGAGACTCTTCGCGCGGCATGGATCTATCTGCTCTCCTGTCAGGCCGGAGCGGCGCTGCTGATCCTGATGTTTGTCTATGGAGCGTCCGACAACGCGCCGCCCGCATTCCTGAGCGCGGTGATCGTGCTCGGAATGGCAGGGTTCGGATTGAAGGCCGGATTCCCGGTTCTGCACGTCTGGCTCCCGGAGGCGCATCCCGCCGCGCCGGCGCCGGTCTCGGCTCTGATGTCGGGGGCAATGATCAATCTCGGATTCTACGGGATTCTGCGGATGCTGGTCAGTTCCGACGGCCCGGTCGGGACGTTCGGATGGATCTCNNGATCTTCCTCTGTGCCGGTCTCGCCGGCGCGCTCGGAGGGGTGCTGTTCGCGCTCGCCCGGCAGAATCTGAAGGGGTTGCTTGCCTGCTCCAGCGTTGAAAATATGGGAATCGCCGGGATCGGGTTCGGACTCGGGCTCCTTGGCGTCGAACACGGAGATCTGGTCATGACGGTGTTCGGACTGGCCGGAGCGTTCCTGCATCTTCTCAATCACGCGCTGCTCAAGGGAGGACTGTTCCTCTGCGCGGGATCGGTGCTTCGGGCGACCGGTCTGCTGAACATGGATCGCCTCGGCGGACTCCTGAAGCGGATGCCCTGGACCGGGGGTACGTTCCTCTTCTCCTCCCTTTCCATCAGCGGACTGCCGCCTTTCAACGGGTTTCTTGCGGAATTTCTGATCTATCTGGCGGCGTTTTCGGGAATCGCGTCCGGAGGAGGCGCGCTGTTCGCGGGATCGGTGCTGACGGTGATTGTGCTGGCTTTGACGGGAGGGCTCGCCGCCGCAGTGTTCGTCAAGGCGTCCGGAGGGGTTTTTCTCGGCGAACCCCGTTCCCGGGAGGCTGCGGAGAGCCGGGAGGTCTCCGCGGAAATGCGGTCTGCTCCGGTCGGTCTGATGATCCTCGCGTTCGGCATGATCGCCGGGGCCCCGTTCGTCTGCCGGAGTTTCACGCCGCTGATCCAGCACTTCTCCGGTTTCCCGATGGAGGCGGTGGAGACGGAAATGTTCCGTCTTGCCGGATTGATGGAGCATCTTGCGCTCTTTTCCGGTCTGGTCGTGCTGCTGTTCGCCGGACTGCTGATCTACCGCCTGACCCTCCCGAACGGTCGGAAAAATGGGATCCGGCCGACCTGGGACTGCGGATTCGCTGAACCGACCGCGCGAATGGAATATACCGGAAGCGCTCTGGTTCAGCCGCTGACGGAGTTCTTTTCCGGAATTCTGCGTCCGGACCGGAAGATCCGGCGTCCGGAAGGTCTGTTCCCGGTCGATGCGGAGTACCACTGCGAGACCGGGGATCCCGTGGAACGCGGATTCTGGCGCCCGCTGTTTGTTCTGACCGGAAAGGCGGCGGACCGGATTCATCGCTTCCAGTCCGGGTATTTGCATTTCTATCTGCTGGTGATGGTGCTGGCGATGCTCGCCATGCTGGGATGGGGATTCCTGTTCCGGAGCGGAGAGGAGACGGAATTGGGAGATGAAAGGAGCGTCCCGATGGAGGAGAGGGTCCCATGAGTCCGGAATACGCCTATCTCAACGACTTCATCTGGGGGGCCGGAATCACGCTCTCCCTGATTCTGTGCCCGCTGCTGCCGGGGGGGATCGCCAGGGTGAAGGCGTTCTTTGCCGGAAGGAAGGGTCCGCGTCTTCTGCAGCTCTATTTCGATCTGGCAAAACTGCTGCGCAAGGAGAGTGTGTATTCGTCCACATCCGCCGGGCTGGTGCGTCTGATGCCGCTCTGCGTGCTGGCATCTCTGCTGTGCGCCCTGCTGTTTCTGCCGTGTGCGCTGTGCAACTCTCCGCTGGCGTTCGGGGGAGATGTGCTGCTGTTCTTCTATCTGCTCGGATCGGCCCGGGTGGCAATGGTGCTCGGCGCTCTCGACACCGGTTCCAGTTTCGAAGGGATGGGGGCCTCCCGCGAGATGCAGTTCTCCGCGTTCGCCGAAATGGTCCTGCTGGGCGCGGCGGCGTTTTTTGTGATGCTTTCCGGGTCGTTCTCCCTCAGCGGAATGCTGAACAGCATGGGGAGCGCCGCGTGGACGGTCAGCGGAACGTCGCTGCTGCTGGTGGAACTGGCGCTGTTCATCGTGATGCTCTCCGAATGCTGCCGCGTGCCGTTCGACGATCCCGAAACCCATCTGGAGCTGACGATGATTCATGAAGCGATGATTCTCGATGTCGGCGGACCCGATCTGGCTTTGATGCAGTATGCCGCGGCATTGAAACTGTGGATGTTCGCATCGTTCCTGGCGACGGCGCTGCTGCCGGCGGGATGTTTCGCCGGTCTGAGCGGAGTGCCGGTCTACTTCTGCACGGTGTTCCTGATCGCGGGGGCGGTCGGATGCGTGGAGTCGGTGATGGCGCGCTTCCGTTTCCGGAAGGTGCCGCAGATGCTTCTGGCCGCTCTCGGACTGGTGCTGATCGCAATGGTGCTGCTGCTCGTGTTCGAGGGCGGGGAGGTTTGAGGAGAATGACGGGACTGACGGAAATACTGTTTGTGGCGTTCCTGGCGCTGGATCTGTTTCTGGCGGCGGCGAGCCGTCTGCTGCACTGCATCCGGCTGGTGGCGGTGCAGGGACTGCTGGTGGGGCTGCT
>DDJH01000053.1:0-4853 GCA_002338895.1 Lentisphaeria bacterium UBA1829
GTAACAACAATATCGAGATGAAACTGTCTCTCCGGCTCATCCTCCATGTCGCAAATCAGTTGGAACGCGTTGATTTGCAGAAGAACTAAAACAGGAGTGAAACATGTTGCTTTTGAAGAAACATTATGAAAAAGTGATTCTTGCAGTCCTTTTGCTGATTTTCCTCCTCCTGCTCGGGTTCCAGATCATGGTGATTCTCCGGGCGAAGGATATTGAAATTGATACGGTCCTCGGTGTCAAGCCGCCAAAACCGGGATATCCGAGACAGGTGGACTTCTCCAAACCGGAATTCACCGAAAAGGCCATTTTCGATTCGGAAAAATCTCACTGGATTTCCGATCCGTCCAAGGCGGGGAAAAATGATGTCTGCCAGGCGTTTCCGATCATCCGCTGCCCGTTCGGACCGCATCTGATCCCCGTAACGGATTATCCGCCCAACAATTCCAAAAATCCGGGAAAGTGCTCCTATTGCGGAAATGAGATCAAAGTCCTGATCACCTCTCTTGTGGTGACAGAGGATGACTCCGATGGAGACGGAATTCCCGATAAAGAGGAAATCCGCTGGGGACTGAATCCGAAAGATCCGAAAGACGCCGCTCTGGACGAGGATAATGACGGATTCTCCAATCTGGAGGAGTACAAGGCGAAAACCAATCCGAAGGNNCGAGCTATGCAAAGAAACTCTATTATCAGAAGATCGAAAACGAGCCGCTCGGCATGTGGCTTTCCCGTTTCGGTTCCAACGCGATGACCGAAGACGACGTGAACAAGTGGGATATCCAGATCCGCTATTTCCGCAGCATGAAGAGACGGAATCCGCGGTATACTCGTGTTCATGACGGCAAAAAGATGGGAGAGACGTTCACGATCGGAAAGAAAACCTACATTATTGACAAGGTCAACAAGGATTTCGGAGTCAATCCGAAGACCAAGGAACGGATCAACCGCTCGTCGATCGTCGTGTATGAGTACGATCCCAAGGCCAAGAAAAAGATCGGTCTACCGATCCTCGCCAAGCTGGGTGAGGTTCGCGACAATACGGTTGTGGAAGAGATGGTGGACCCGAGAAAACGGATTGCCTTCTATTTCGTGGTCGATAAACAGCCTCTTGTTCAGTACGTCGGTGATGAGTTCCGCCTTGGTGACGAACGCCGCGGCGAAGATACATTCATTGTGCAGGATGCGGATNNCCTCTGCCGGAAAATTTCCAGATCCCGGACGAACGGCTGGAGTTCCGGGACGGAATGCCTCCCGAAGCAAGAGACCTGCCTTCCTTCCGGACTAGAAACAGAAAAAGAAGATAATTTTAGAATAACCCGTATTTGGAGAAGAGAACGATTATGAAAAGACCAATGAGAGCCGGCTTTCACGCTCCGTCAGCTGCGACGGTAAAATTCGCGTTGTCTCTGGTTTTCTCCTGCACGATGATCAATGCGTTGAATGCCGTGGATTATTCGGAAGTCAATGCAACGGAATCCGTTCAGCGGGATACCAAAGTCGATTCCGTCGATCCCATGCTTGCGGATGCAGTCAAACTGCGCAATGAGGGAAATTACAAGGCTGCGCTGGAAAAATGCAACGCCGCTCTGAAGAAAATAAAAGACATGAATCTCGGAGATGGTCCTTTCGCCGTTGCCAAGCGGAGCATGATCCTTCAGTTGACCAACGATATCCGGGCTCAGTGGGGAAAAGTTCTGATTCGCGATGCAAGAGAACTGCTGGAAAAAGGGTATGCCGAGGTCTCATCGAATCTTCAGGAATCGTCCGCGAAAATCCGTCGGGCCATCGAACTGGCGCGCGAAGCACGCCGCGAAGCTCCGGAAACGATCGAACAGGCCGATCAGATTACCGAAATGGGTGAAAAACTTCTGAAATCCAACACCTTCCGTCAGGAGACCTCTCTGGCGGGCCTGGATCCGGAAAATGCCTCCCGCAAAGAGCAGATCGCCCTTCATCTGCGTGAAGCGGATGTGCTTTACAAGAACAAGCAGTATGCCCGGGCTCGCGATGTGCTCGAACAGGTGCTCGTTCTGGATCCTTATAACGAAAAGGCCACATTTGATCTGAAAAAAGTTTACCGCAGACTGTATCGGATCGCTGAACTTCGCAGAGAAAATGAATTTCTGGAACAGCGCAGCGATTCCGAATGGAAGTGGAGCAATTCCATTCTTCCCCGCGGTGACCAGCTCGCCGATGAACGCGGTCCACAGGAGGCGGTCAACGAGGGCAAGACTCATATGTACGAGAAACTCCAGAGCATTATTATTCCGGAGGTCGATTTCGGCGGTGTGAATATCTCCAGCATAGTCCGTCAGCTGAACAGACGGAGCCGTGAATGCGATCCGGAAGGTAAAGGAATCAACCTGATTTATTCGCCTTCGGATAACGATGTGCAGGAAGTGACCCTGAATTTCACAAACATGCCGATCGGCGAGATTATCCGCTATCTCTGCCAGTATGCCAATCTGAAATACAAGGTGGAGGATAAGGCGGTTCGTATCGCATCCCAGGGTATCGATGATATGGATAGNNTCAAGATGCGCGCAGCTGTTTATGCTCGTCTTTCCAATCAGAAGGCCAAACCGCGGGAGAAGAAGAGCAGCGGAGGCGGCAATGACGGTCTGGACCTCGGCCTCGGAACCGGAGAAGACTTCGGTGAGGATATTGCAAAAGGCAGTGTGGACGAGAAAGCCCGGGATACCCAGTCCANNTTGAACTTCGCGGTATCCGCTTTGATCCCGGCTCCTCCATTGCGTATGACGAGCGTTCCAGCAAGCTCACAGTAAAAAATACACCGGAAAATCTCCGTTCCATGGAGAACCTTCTCCGCGAGATTGATATTGTGACCCCGCTTGTGCTGATCGAAGCGAAATTCCTTGAAATTTCCGTCACGGACCTTGAAGAGCTTGGATTTGACTGGACCATGACCCGGGACAACAACAATCCTGCTTGGATGTCCGGTATCGCCAACTCGGAGACCGGACTGATTCCCTATGCGGGCGCTCAGCTCTTCCAGACTCTGACCCGGCATTACGGAAGTGAAGAATCCCAGGCTACGACGGACACCACAATCAATCCCGGCAATCTGATCAACAATTTGAACATCATGCCGAACTTCGGTCCCAACGGCGCATACAACGTGTTCCTGACGGTCAACGCGATTGACCAGAGTGAACGCGGAGAGGTGCTTTCCGCTCCGAAGATCATTGCTACATCGGGCGTCAATGCATCGATAGAATTCGCAAAGCAGATGTACTTCCCCGATACGTGGAACGATCCGGAAGTGACCAGTTCCAACAATACGTATCAGTATACGCCGCCGTATCCGGATTTCGGAGATGAGACCTCCGTCGGTATCACGTTCTCGGTGACGCCGTATGTCAGCTCGAACAACCACACCATTGAGCTGACCCTCGCACCGAAAATTCTGGACCTGGTCGGGTGGACAACTTATACATATGACATCGTGATCGGCAACATCACCAACCCGAACGACGGAAATACGGAAACCCGTTCGCCGATGGTGAAGATGCCGGAACTATCCATCCGCGAAATCGATACCAAAGTGAAGGTCTATGATGGTGAAACCGTTGTGCTCGGCGGTATCCTGGAAGACTCCTCCTCTCAGCTTGACGACAAATATCCGTTTATCGGCGATTTCCCGCTCCTCGGCCGGTTGTTCTCCACGCAGGCCCACCGGCAGGTCAAGCGCAATCTGATGGTTTTTGTGACAACTCGAATCATGAATCTTGACGGTGTGCCCGTGAAAACGAAAACAGACAACGGTCTCTTCGACTTCAACAGGTGATCACGATGAAAGAATATATGAACCATTTGGAGGATTCCATGTTTAAGACACACATTCCCAGAGCCTGCGTCACAGCGGTGGTTCTGTTCGCCGTCTCGCTCACCGCGGAAGCGCAGGCACCGGCGGAGAAGGCGCTCTCCACGGAAAAGGCGACTTCTGCGGAAGATACGTTGAAAAACACCTATCGCTCCGCCGCATCCAAATATGCTCTGGAATTCGACATTACGGAACTGAACGCCGAACAGGTTCGCGCAAAAGCCGATGAGCTGGCACGAGAGGCCGGGAAGGCGTATCAGAGCGGCGCATATCAGAAGGCGATCGATCTCTACATGCAGGCCATCAAGATTCTGCAGAAGCTTGGCGATGACCCCACCTCGCTGAAAAATATTGAAAACTGCAAACAGGCGATCTCCCGCTGTTACAATTACTGGGCCGAAAAACTCTATTTCGATGCTCAGGATTCCGCAGACGCCAAACAGTATGAACAGGCCATTGAACTCTGTAAAAAAGCCGCCGAAATCTGGCCCGCCGCCAAACCGAGAATGGATGAGCTCATTGCCCGCTTCACAAAGCTCCAGGCTGCGGCGGAGTTCCAGGCAAAGGTCTCTCCGGAGGCGGTCGATCCCGGACAGAGCGCCCGTCTCTACAGCATTGACGTCCTGCTGAAACAGGGCGGCATCTTCTATAAGGACAGACAGTGGGACAAGGCCCGCGACAAGTATGAAGAGGTCATTGCAATTGATCCTTATAACATTGCCGCGATTGATGCGATTCGTCGTGTCAACCTTCGTCTCTATCATGCCGGCAAACTCCGGAAGGAGCTCACGACGGAAGAGTACAAGGCTGAACTGGAGTGGAAGATGGTCACCCCGATTCCTCCCAGACTCGCATTCTCCGGCAAAAATCCCGCCGCAGATGAGCCGATCAAGAAGGATGCAAAAAAGACCGAGATTTATGATAAGCTGAAAAATATTATCATCGACCGGATCGATTTTGATGAAATTGAAATTCCTGTTGTGCTCCGTCACCTCCGCCAGAGAGCAAA
>DDJH01000053.1:4881-9155 GCA_002338895.1 Lentisphaeria bacterium UBA1829
GAGAATGCGATATTTTCCTGCTCCCGGAACCGGTGAATACGGAGGAAAATCAGAACAGAAACCGCCAGAACCGCAGAGGAAATCCAGATGCCGAAGAAGAGATGGAGGAAGGGGAGGAATCGTCCGGACGCAAAATCTCTGTGACAGCCGATTCCATCTCTCTCGGTCAGGCCATCAGCTATATCTGCCGGACCGCGAACCTGCGCGTCAAGATTGAGCGTTATGCGGTGATCATTGCTCCTCCGGGGGTGCCGCTGGAACAGATGGAAACCAGAATTTACCCGGTGGAAAAAGATGTGGTTGACCGCCACCTGACTCAGGCGGCAGAAGGTCAGGGAACCGATTCGTCATCCACCATCATCAATCCGCAGTCGCTTTTCCCGCAGGTGACGTTCGATGCCGGAGCGCAGATTGTCTACGATCCGGGGATCAGCCGTCTGTTTGTGACGAACACGGCGGAGAATCTGCAGCTGATTGAAGAGGCGCTCAAAGAGCTGAACGTGGTCGATCCCCAGGTGCTGATTCAGACCAAGTTTGTGGAAGTGCATATGAATGATCTGGAGGAACTCGGATTCCAGTATCTGTTCTCCCGCCAGAATGCCAATGTCGCATATATGGATAAAGATAAACTTGTCGAATACAAGCAGGGCGACAAGCTGCCGAATTATCCGATCTCCATTTATCAGCCGAATACTTCCACGGGAGCAAATGCGCCTTCCGCCAACTGGTATCAGTACAGCGGAACGTATACGAACGGGAAGAGTGATTCTTCGACCCTGCCGTCGTCCTTCTACTATACGAAGGCCCCGATCGGAGAACATTCCGTTTCGTTCGGTCAGAACGCTCAGGTGGTCCGCAATCTGAAGGATACGCCCGGAGGGGCCAATATTCAGGACCAGGCATTCAACTTCGCCCACTACAACAAGTATGGATACAAGGTGCAGGCGACGATCAATGCATTGGATCAGGCGGATTCGTCCGATATGCTCGCATGTCCCAGAATCACGACGATGAACGGTTTCGAGGCCGTGATCGCCATGGTGACGGAACGCTACTTCCCGGATGAATGGTCGGAGGCGGAAGTCGGAACGATCGCTTCCGGAAACGGATCGGTTCCGCTGTTCACACCGTCGATTCCGGAATTCGATGAGACGGAACGTCTGGGTATTGAACTGCGTGTCCGCCCCGTCGTGGATACGACCGACAATTACACGATCTCCATGACGATGACTCCGAGCATCCGAACCTTTATCGGCTGGACCGACTACAGCTATCAGCTCTCCGTCGAGTCCAACGGCGAGCCGGTCTACTATGAAAACAAGCAGAAAATGCCGATTATTGAAGTGCGCGCCATCAACACCGCAGTGCAGTGTTACGATGGTGAGACCATTGTCCTCGGCGGAATCATCAAGGATACCACGTCGGGGATGAACGACCAGTATCCGATCCTCGGTACCTTGCCGCTGGTGGGACGTCTCTTCCAGTCCAAGACGAAGGATGCGGAGAAAATCAATCTGCTGATTTTCCTGACCTGCCGTCTGATCAATCCTGACGGGTCGCCGATCCGCGAACGCGAGATGAGAGGGCTTCCCTCCTTCCGCTATTGATCCAGAGACTGTCAACGGTTCCGGAAGCGTAAAAAAGCCGGAACCGTTTTTTTATGTTTAAGGAGAGTTATGCAGAATCAGAATCCGCATTCCATGATGCTCGGCGTCGGACTGGATAATCAGGACGGCCAGAAGCGAATTACAAAAGGGGAGAATTTCGTCCTCGTCGGTGGCTCCGAAGAGACCCATGAGCGGATGACGGAAACAGCCATCCGGGTCAATGAAAAGCTCTCCGCACGCGGGAAAACCCTTGATACAGTCGAGCGGGATGAATTCATTGATATCATCTCCGAGTGCTCGGAATAGGATTCAGGGGCGAAACCGTTTCCGGTACTCTTCCGGCGTGATGTGGAAGAACTTCCGGAAGGAGGAGCAGAAGTAGGAGACGGAATTGAAGCCGCATTGCCGGGCGGTTTCGTTCAGGGTCCCGCAACTTCTTGCAAGCAGTCTCCGGGCATACAGAAGGCGCGCCCGGTGCAGCCACGCTGCCGGAGACATTCCGCAATTTTGAAAGAACAGATTCCGAAAGCGGACCTCCCGCAGAGAGACCGTCGCCGCGATGTCCCGGATGGAAAGAGTGCCTGAAAGATTCTCTCGCATGAAGCGCAGGGCTGCTTCAATTCTGCTGTCCCGGAAGCTGACGGGGCTTTCCGGACAGAGTCCCTCTTCGGTCAGTTCCACAAAGATGTTCCGAACAAGGTCTTCCGCAAGGGAAAAGGCCAGATCGCTGTTCCGGCTTCGGAGAGCGATGATCCGCAGAAGAGCCTCCTCTTTGGCGGGCCAATGGCGGAGGGGGAAAAAAGGGGAGGTCAGACGGCGGAACGGATTGTCGCCTTGCGGACTCTCGCAGAGGGCATGAAGGACAAAGGTTTTCGCCGAGCGGATGCCCCGGGCAAAACCGTAGGAGTGGGCGACAAATTCCGGAACCATCATGCAGTCTCCGGGTGATAAAACCGCTTTCTTCCTGCCGGTTTCCGCCTCCAGACGGCCCTCATGGACGATCACGATCAGATTATCGGAAATTTCCCGCTTCGGAACCTCCCATGGCTGCTCCNNTTGCTCCGCATGCCAATAGGAGGCATTCAGAATGTGAAAATCCTGCGCCGACAGAAATGAGACAATCTGTTCGTATCGCTCCGGAGAACAGCGGTTCTCCAGAACGATTTTTCGTTCATTGCCATAGAGAGATTCTGCCATAATTGTTGAAATTTTAAATAAAGAGTGCTTTTTTTTCTATTGTCCTTCCGGATAAGATATCGTATAATATGAGAAAATCAATCTCAGGAGAAAAAATGATGCATGGAAACGTGATTTTGCACCCGCGGGCGGATCATCAGACGCCAAGACGGTTCTGGCAGGGATGCCCCACCATTCAGTGTACACCGAAGGGAACCCTTTTTGCCGGCTGGTATTCCGGCGGTGCCGGTGAACCTTCCCTTGGGAATTATAATCTTCTGGTTCGAAGCCGCGACGGTGGACTCTCCTGGAGCGATCCGCTTCTGGTCATCGAGAGTCTGCGCGAGGAGGATATTCTTGCCATCGACATTCAGCTCTGGATGGATCCCGCCCGGCGGATGTGGCTCTTCTGGACTCAGCGGAATCTCCATTTCCCGAAGGAGGACCCGCGGCACCTGGAACTCTGGGCAATCGTCTGCGAGGATCCGGATGCGGAGATCCTCTCCTGGAGCGAACCCCGCGCCATCGCCCCGGGTTTCCTCCGCTGCCGCCCGACAGTCCTGAGCGACGGACGCTGGCTCCTCTGCGCCTACGACTGGGTCGGAAGCCGCTATCACTATTCCGAATCTTCGGACAACGGAAAGACGTGGATTCGAAAAGAGGCCGGAGAAAAGGTCCCCACCGATTTTGATGAATCCATGATTCTCGAACGAAACGACGGTTCGCTCTGGATGCTGGCCCGCTGCTGTTCCGGCGCTCTTGCGGAATCCGTCTCCACCGACGGCGGAACAACCTGGTCCCCGGGCCGCCTGACGGCGATCCCTTCGCCCAATACCCGATTCTTCCTCCGCCGCCTCCAATCCGGACGGGTCCTGCTGATTAAAAATGACAACGCAAGGGAACGCATTCAGATGGCCGCTTTCCTCTCGGAAGATGATGGGAAATCATGGAAATATTCCATGGTCGTCGATCCGCGGGAAACCTCCTATCCCGATGCCGTCCAGGGCCCGGACGGAACAATTTACATGGTTCATGATCGCGGCCGGACAACCTTCCGCGAAATCCTCTGTTCCCGTTTTACGGAAGAGGATATCATCGCCGGAAAACTGGTCAATTTTGATTCCTATGTCTGCCAGATCATCAGCAAGGCGCCCGCCACTCCGTGGAACGCCGATGCCGCGGAAGCCGCCCGTCTCGAGGATCAGAAAATGAGAGAGCGCTGTTTCTCCTGATTGGCGCCCTTCTCCACGGTCCGGAAATACTCATGCAGTTTCCGGACCGCCTCGATCGAGCGCGGTCCAAGACGGTACAGCAGCGAGGGATCCAGATCGGTTAGAATCCGTCCGGTGCGGAAGGCTTCCGTTGAGCGGAGAACCGAGTTCCTGTCAATGTGTCCTCCGCAGAAAACCACAATCTCCGGATTCCGCAGCAGAACCCATTCCGGCGAGACGGTGAAGTATCCCTTTTCCTCCGTCCCCGCCAGATTTTCGC
>DDJH01000053.1:9176-12208 GCA_002338895.1 Lentisphaeria bacterium UBA1829
ACCTTCGGCTTCCGGCGCAGATCCCCGCGGAATCGGTCCATTTCTTTCCGGACTTTCCGAATCTCGCGTTCAGCCTCTTCCCGCTTCCCCAGAATTCCTCCCAGAATCCGCAATGCCGAAGCGTAGTCGGAAAGAGAATTCGCCGGAATTTCCAGATAACGGATTCCCGCCTGTTCCAGAAGTTTCCGGTCGTTCGGAGAACGGTTTACCGCTGTAATGACAATGGTCGCGCCCGAGGCAAGCACCGCTTCCGGATCCGCTTTCCCGAATCTTCCGACAACCGGAAGTTTTTGAACCTGCGGCGGATAGTCGCAGGCCGAGGAGCGTCCGCAGAGAGATTCTTCGCCCCCCAGAAGGCAGACGATCTCGGTCAGATTCGGGCTGAGCGACGCAATCTTCTCCCCGCCCGTCAGAACCGCAACCGTAAAAAGTAGAATCGCCGTCAGAGAAAAACGCATGAATCAGGGTTTCTTCGGACGCGGTTTTTTCGGTTTGGANNCCCCCGCCGCATCTTTGAGCAGCCGTTCCGGCGGCGTGTCCGAGATCAGATCCCGGATCCGGCGTTCCAGGCGTTCCTCTTTCTCCGCCTCATGTTTCTGATACCGCCGTTTCATCGCCGAAAGACGTTTCTCCATCCCCCGGATCGCCTGTTCCGTATTGTCCAGCAGTCTCTTCTGGAATTTGAGATGATTCTCCTCTTCCTCCCGCATCTCCGTCCGGATTTTGGCCAGCGCCGCCTCTTTCAGCTCCGGAGTCTTCGCCTCCAGATACGCCGCACGGAGCGCCAGCATGTGTTTCGCTTTCTCCTGACGACGCTGGAAAAAGTGCTTCCGCATCCGCTGCTCAAACGCCCGCGGATCTTTCGACGCAAGCTGACGCAGCTGCGCCCGCTCCTCTTCCGAAAACTCCTTCGATTCCAGCGCGGAAAGAAGCGGATGACGATTCCCTCCCCGTGCACGACGGGCATGCGGCGGCGGTGGCGGCGGTGGCGCCCCTTCCTCCGGACCGCTGAATGCGGGAAGCGCTTCGGAAAGCAGGATCCCGCTCAGAAAAATGGAAAAAATCTTTTTCATATCGTCTGGACTCCTTGATTCGTGATGTCGTAAACGTTGCTGAGCAGCGCCGCCCCGTCCGCCACCTCGCAGGACAAAGAGATCAGGCTCTCATCATAATCAAAAACCGAGCTCTGGACCGTGCTCTGCTGACGCGGACTGGAGGACGCCTGACTCGGCATCAGAGAATAAAACGCAATCCCGAACGAAAGAACAAACGACGCCGCAATCGGAACGGCCACTTTCCAGACTCTCCAGTGCCGCCGCGCCGCATGTTTCCGCGCTTCGGTCAGAATCACTTCATCCAGTTTCTCCGGGACTTCCGGAAGATCGTCCGCCGCCGTTTCCAGTCCGCACATCCGCTGAAAAAGGGCACAATCCGGGCACTCCGCAAGATGCTTTTCCGCCTCCGCGGAGCATCTCTCTCCGGATGCGAGTTCCTGCATGACTTTTGCGCATGTCGTTTCCATCGTTTCGCCCTTCTTGTTTAAGAGACCCATTCGTTCAGTCGTTTTCTCAAATTCTTCACCGCGTATTGCATCCTGCCCAGAACCGTGTTGATCGAGCAGTTCTGCACTTCCGCAATCTCCTTGAAGGAGAGTCCCTCCTGGCGCAGCAGGAACACCTCCTTCTGCTCTTCCGCCAGTCCTTCCGCCGCTTCCCGCAGCGCTTTCCCCAGTTCCCGGTTGTGCATCCGCATCCACGGTTCCGTATGCGTCACCGGTTCGCTGACGGCAACATTCTCATCATCCAGCGGCAGTTCCGCCGATTTCTTTTCCCGCCGGAACTGGTCGATTGCAAGATTGTGGGCGATCATCGTGAGCCACGCAAAAAACTTCTGCTTGCTCTCGTACTCCCCCAGACGTCTCACAACGCGGATCCAGGTCTGCTGGAACACATCGTCCGACTGCGCGTGGTTGCCCAGCATCCTGTTCAAGTACGCATACAGCGGACGTTTATATCGTTCATAAAGAACCGTGAAGGAGTCGCTGTCCCCTTCCAGATACGCAAGGATCAGTTCCTCGTCCGATATCCGGTTCTCTTCCGTTGTTCCGTTCATGTCCATATAACGCGATCGCGTCCGTCTTTATTGTGCAGAGGATGATTTTTTTTCTTTTTTTCTGAAATATACGCTCAAAAGAACCTTTTTTCAACCCGGAATTTCTCTTCGTTCCGTGTTTTGAGCCGCTCTTTCCCGATTCGGGACAATTGATTTTCCCTCTCTCCGGTGTATATTCCGGAAAGATGAATTCGCCGGAAGCGAAAAAAAACAGAGAGGTGCATCATGTTTCAGATCATTGCAATCGTTTCACTGAAAAAAGGCAACGCCGAAGCGTTCCGGAAATTCCTGCCTGCCATCATCAAGGCTTCCAGGGAGGACCGCGGAAACATCAGCTATCAATGCGATCAGGACGCCCTCAATCCCGATCTCTTCCTCTTCCAGGAGCGCTGGGAGAACGACGAGGCGCTCGAAGCCCATCTCGCCCAGCCGCATTTCAAGGAATTCGCCGCATCCATCGAACCTCTGCTCGCCGGCCCGATGGCCATGCATAAGATCATGCTTTCCTGAGAAAAGTCCGGTCTCTTCCGTATCCTCTCCCTTGCCGAGAGCGGATGCGGAAGAAAATCCTCACACTCTCCTCCTCCTGAAATGAACGGGAGAACAGGTCATTCTCCCGTTCGGAGATCCCGCGGGGATGAGAGGGGAGGGGCGGGAGCGGCGCCCCGCCGTCAGAAGCGGAAGTCGCGCTTCCCGTTGTGAAGTTCCGTCAGATGCTCGGCGGCGATCCGGCGGACCTTCTCATTCGGAATGCGTTTCAATTCCTCCGCAATGACTTTTTCGCCTTTTTCCCTTGTATCGGGCGAGGCGTAGTCTTCCAGATACTCCTTCAGGGTCATGATGGCGTTCGGCTGGCAGCAGTTCGCAATCTGGCCGGATTTCACCAGTTTCATAAACCGGTCCCCGGTGCGTCCTTCCCG
>DDJH01000120.1 GCA_002338895.1 Lentisphaeria bacterium UBA1829
GCGGGAAGTTGTGTGAATGGAATAACCGTCCATAAGAACTTGGATCGTTTGAAGGTGCAGGACGGGTATTTTATTTCCCCATTGTATGTGGAGCAACTCCAATTGGCCGATCGGATGAATACTTTGAGGTCCTGCATCATCGTACGGTTCCCCTCGAGCCGTTGCCTGTTTCAATGAATCGCGGACCGGAACATCTGCTTCCGATTCATCATGCAAAGGGGGGGAGACATCCGGTTGTCCTGCCGCATCCGGTAAAACGGATGACTGAACTGTTTTCGCAAAAAGTCGTCGGAGAGAACTGCTGCCGTTTTTCGGATGAGTTTCAGGAGCCGGATCCGAAACTTTACCTGCTCGAAAATTAAGATCGGATTTTGCGAAACGGTGAGCTTTTTTCATCGATCCGCTTTCCGCCGGGGAAATTCTCTTCTCTGACACACAAAACCGGAAATCACCGTGCGGTCAGAGAAGGGAATCTCGCGAGCAGAAAGGCTTAGCCGAAGATCTTCGCCGTTTCCGCCGCGTTCAGACGGAAATTTTTCAGACGACCGAACAGAATCCGGTTGGAGTCGTGATAATCATGCGCACCGCGATACGCCGCACGAACCAGATAGAGAAGATCATCCCCGGAAATTCGCCAGTCGGCATACTGGAATCCTGTCAGACGGGCGGAAAGTTCCGGCACCAGTCCGGTGTCGTCCCAGAGCAGATCCTTTTTCTCATACCAGTGCCGCAAGTCCGGCGAACAGGAGAGTGTCAGCACATTGCGCGCCATCGGGAACGCCGGATCCCGGATCGGATTGCTCAGCGTATAGTACAGACGGCTCTTTTCATCATAACGGACCGTGAATTTGGCGATCCCCCCGGGAAAATCAATCACACCGGATGCCGGATCAAAGAAGAGTTCCTCTCCGGATTCGCTGACCTGCAGAAGCGCGGCGTGATTCGATTCATTGAGATGAATCCGCATCAGCTCCACGATGGAGCCGTCGGGAGCTTCCAGCACATTGCCCTCCAGCCATCCCGACTGCGCCCCGGCGATTCCGGGACGGCAGGCATTCAGTGCGTCGGCATCAAATGGAAGCGGACGGCTCATCGTCCAGTTCGCCGCATTCAGAAGATCGGAATCCAGCGGCGCGGAGATCACCGCGGCCTGGAAGTATTCCGGCGACCATCCCGAATACCCGGGCGGACAGTGGAACAGTTCACAGGATTTGTAGATCCGTCCATTGTGAAAGAGAACCGGAGTGACACCGCCGAAATGGTGATTCGGCATTTCCCGTCCCGGGCCGCCGCGGAAGAGCAGTCCGGAAGATTCATCGTGGGGGAATGTCCAGTTGAGACCGCCGTCGTCGCTCCGGCGCAGAACGATGTCGCCGTATTCGGAGAAAACGCTCAGGTGCCAGAGAGCCCCGTCGTGCAGAAACAGTGTTCCCCACGTCGCGCCGATCATATGAGTCAGCTCCTGCCAGGTGTCGCCGCCATCTTCCGAACGATAGATCAGTGTCAGACGCGGCAGCATGCCTCGGCGCGGATCCGGCTCAAAATGGTCAAACGAGGCGATCAATGCGCCATCCGGCAGTTCTATCAGACCCGGACTGCCCAGATAGACATTGGTTTTTTCTGTCTGATGTTTCACTTCCCGAAATATCATGGAATACTCCTTCCGTTTTAATGTTCTCTTCCGTTCAGGCGGACAAGGGGAAATACCATCCGGTTTGCCAGGATCTCATTTCCCGCTTCGCTCCATACGGTCTCCTGAACGGTTCCCGGGCCGCCGGAAAGCGGGGCGTTGTCGATTTTCAGATCAATGCCGACATAGCCCTGACGCAATGTCTTTTCCGGAAGTTTCACTGTGAAAAGCACCGTGTAGCCGTCTTTCCGGTTTTCCTTTGCGAACGAGAGAAAGCGGAATTCCGATTTCCCGAACCACAAGGTGACCCCATTGCTCTTCTGACGCGGCATCAGGAATGCGCGTGCACAGTTGTCATGATATGCCGTCGGCCGCGGACGGGAGAAATCAAGCGGTTCGCCGTCCAGAAACAGCTCCACGCAGTCCTGTTCCCACGGTTTCCGGGAGCCGCCGCTGCCGGAATCGGTGGAATCGGCAACATCAATCTGCACGGTCAGCTCCCCGTTCTGTTTCTGAAAGCGTACGGAAGCGTTCGGCCCGACGGGAATGCGCGTCTGAAGCGGGGCTACTGTGGCATGAAACACACGAAGTCTGCTGCTGAGCGTCACATTCCCCTTCTTCAGAATCAGTTCAACCTCTTCGGGAAGAACCGTTCCGGAAGGAAGTTTGACGGAACATACGCGAGTCTCGCCGCCCTTCAGGGAGACGCTCTGCGTCCCCTTCTGCAGATCGGAGAGATGATACTGGACGGTCTCCGGGCGGTCCGAATTGTTCCGGAGCATGAAAAACAGCGATCCATCCGCCGTCCGGCATCCGTTTCCTGCAGAAACCGGCATCCGCAGGAAAGGACGGCGTTTCTTCAGGACCGTGAAGAAATCCACGCCGGAGACCTTCCCCGGAAGAATGTAGACCGGAGCGGAGGTCAGAGCGACAATCTCGCGGCTGTCAATCTCATTTCCGTAACGGTCGAGAACACGGAAGCCGGAAAGATCCATACCGGAGTCTTTCCGATCCATCCAGTTCCAGATTGCCGCGATCGGCGCACCGTTCCGCTGATAGGTGTAGCAGATGTTCGAGAGGGGAAGTTTTTCCTTCCCGACCGGTTTTGCTCCTTCAAAAAGCCGGGCCAGCGCATTGTAGGCAACAAAGACGCCGTTGGGACGGTATTCCAGTCTTCCCACCTGTCTGTGCCAGGTATGGGGAGTCAGACGAATATGCCAGAGCGAATTGCTGTGCACTGCCACGGACTGCCTGCAGTTCTCCCCCAGATCCAGGAGAAAGCGTGAGGCGGCGCGGTCCGGAGAGAGAAAACTCTGACGCAGCGAACTGTCCTTCGTCTCGTGGAGGTAATACAGTTCGGTGTTCCAGATCGGCAGCTCCCGTGTCTTGTTCTGCGCGGTTTTGCGGAAGTTGGCGATGTAGACATCCGCCGGAGTCGGGGATCCCAGTTCTCTGCCCTGATAGGGATGGAAGGAGAGGGCGTCGACGCAGTCTTTGCCTCCGTTTTGAACGAATTCCCGGGTAAACTGATCCGTCGGGGTGTTGAAATCGCTGGTGACGGACCCGCCGATGACCGTCGCATCCGGATCGGCCTTCCGGATCTCCTCCGCGGCGCTCCGGACAAATGCAAGATACTCGTCCGCCGGCAGAGCCCGGTTCGGCTCATTGAAAATTTCATACAGCCGGACCCGGCCTTTCCCGAGTTTTGCAATATGGGAAACGTAGCGTCTCCAGAAGTTTTCCGGGGGCAGGTAAATCCGGTCCCGGATATACTGCCGGGTATAATCCGGCAGATTTTCCAGTTTCCGCAGCCGGGGGATGAGCCAGAGCGGCCAGTGAATGCCCTCCCAGTTCTCCGGACGGACAAAATTCTGCCGACCGACAACGGCAAGGGGCTCCATGTGGAATTTCTTATAGACGGAAAGACTGCGTTCGTACCAGGAATCATCCCAGCGGTTGTTTTCCGGTTCGAGGATTGCCCAGGAGAAGGTGTCGTACCCGCCGTCATGCTCCCGGATAAGTCGGCAGCCCATGCGGGAGAGCAGTTCAAAATCCGTCAGAAACGGAGCGTTGCAGACCTGGTACCCTTTCACACCGTTCGCGGTGTTCCACTGGAGCATCAGTCCGTGATTGATGCCGACGCAGAAATCCTTCGCGGGATGGATCGGTTCCGGTTTGTAGACGTCGATCACGGCAACGGTTCCCGGAAGGACTTCGCATTTCCCGGGTGCTTTTATGTCAAGAAAATACGATCCGTTGCGCGATCCGGTAAAGGAGAATGTTCTGCTTTTCCTCTCCCCCGGCTTGAGCTGAAGATCAAAATCCGCAGAGAACAGAATTTCCTTTGTGAACTCCTCGCGGGCCAGCGCCGTGATCTTTCTCTGAAACGCTCTGGGAGTGCAGTTGGCGGCCTTGACGGTAAATGAAATCTTTTCTCCGCGGTTGCGCAGCGGTGCCGGTGTTTCAACGGAGAACTCCATGTTCCCTTCCGGCTCGGTAAAGGCCTCGAAGAGTTCGAGTTTGTCAATCCAGATCTCGCCGGCGGGAGGGGCATTTTTGGCATGTCGCATTTCGAGGTGGAAATATCCTTCGTGCTTTCCGGTGTCGAAGCGGTACTCGTATTCGCGCCAGTCGGTTGAAAGGTGGAAGACCTCCGGGAAGCGGACCGGAAGCCATTCCCATTGAAGCTGATTGACATAGAGAGGGAAATCCGGTGTGGAACTTTTCATTCTGGCCCGGAAGATGTAAACGGTATCTTTTTTCAGGAAATATTCTCTGGAGTGCAGCTGGAAATCCTCCGCGTGAGGATTGGCGATGCGCAGAGCCCGCGTTCCGTCCGGCGCGTTGCAGACGACGGATTCGAGTGGACGGAACTTCAGAGTTGGATTGGTGTCCGGACGCAGGGTCCTGAGCAATGCAAAACCGTCGCATCCGGATTCAAACGAAGGATTGAAGATCAGATTTTGCGCCTGGATGCTTCCGGCTCCGCAAAAGATGGAAAAGAGAAGAAAACGAAAAAGTTTCATGAGTCAAACCTTGTCAGAAAGTAATCAGTTGTTCGTTGCTGTCCAGCGCATATTTCAATTTCATGGGAGTCATCTGGGCCTGCAGTTCCGGTGTGAATCCGGCTCCCGTACTGATCCGCATGAGAGTCCTCAGAGCTCCCATTTTCAGAGAATTTGAATGTCCGTCCATATAGATCACATTTGCCTGATTGTTGTGCCGGGCGAATGTGACGCCGCCGCCGGGATAGTTGTCAATCCGCCACATGTTTCCGCCGTTGACGGTTTCCAGATCGGCAATGGTTTTCTGGTACATCCAGGTATCGGCTCCGACTCCGATTTCGGAAGCACTTCTCCGAGAGTTTCCGGTCCCGTAGGAAGGGCGTCCATACGGGAAGGCATACCCGTCGGCTGCGGTTTCAGAATAGATGAAACCGTATGTGAGATTATACCGTCTCTCCTCCCATCCCTTGTCGGTCACGGGAACTCTCGTCTCGGCCGGACAGAAGAAAATGGAGGGAATATCACGATCTGTCAGCGTGATCGCAACCGTATAATCCGGACCGCCTACATAAGGGGAGAGACGGGGGGGATAACTGCGATGATTGGCAATCTTGAATCCTCCGGAACAATGAACGAAGTATCCTCCATTGTCGTTGGCATACATCATCACCGCCGTCCCGATGTTCTTCTGATTGGAAAGACATAAAATGGACAGTCCCTTCCGCTTTGCCTGAAGCAGAGCGGGAAGGAGGATACCTGCAAGAATTGCAATAATTGCAATTACAATCAGAAGTTCTATCAAAGTGAAATTTAATCTTCTTCCTTTCTTCCGGACGGTTCGGGGAATCCCCGGTCCGTCCGGGAGAAAAATGCAAGATCCTCCCGCAATCATGGTGACCTCCAGTTCGTTAAAGAATGCTGTTGTCTTTCATTTCAGAACAGATCTTATTTCACGTCAATTTTGATGTTCCGGAAAGAGACCGTTCCCGTGGAATCCTGCAGTCCGAGCGAGAGCGTGCACTGTCCNNTCCGGCGGTCGCAGGAATCGCGATGGTCGACGTGAACGGAGTCCAGTCCCGGCTTCCATACGAAATACCCTTGTAGCAGGAGGGATACTCCATCTTTCCCTGATTCCGATAGCTCAGCATCGCCTTGACTCCGTTCCAGACCTGCGGCGGACGGCTGACATTGTCAAACTTGATCTCCCCGGAAATTTGAAGATTCTTCCCGCAGGCGCCGAGTTTCGCCAGATCAAGTTTGAACTGAACTCCGCGGAATTTCGGTCCCGACGACGGCAGTTCCTTCCGCTGGATGGTGAGCGTATTGTCCTTCAGCGTGGCATCTTTGCAGAGCGCGATGGTCTTTTTGTTGGACAACTCCTGAAAATCCAGATTCGCCGCCTCCGATGAAAACACCGCCAGACCGGAGATCAGTGCAAGAAACATTGCTTTTCGATTCATAAAACCTTCCTTTCATTTGATTGTTGATATTGGGCGGCCGGGATGGAAAAACCATTCTTCCGATCCCCGCCGGATTACATCTCTTTCAACTCCGCCTCCCAGAGCTGCCGGAAGTTCGGCTGCTCCGGATGTCCGATCCGTGCCAGAAGCTCCTCCACCAGCTGCCCGGCCGCTTTCTGATAAGGGAACTCGAAATAAAGTCCCCGGAACCCCGGCGGGAAAAACGGATCCAGGGATACCGGAAGACAGCGCGGTCCGTTCCGTCCACCAGCCTTCTCCGCATCTGCAAAAAATCGTTCACACTCCTTCATGGATCTCTTCTTGAAAAACAACACATCCGGAAGATAGTTTTCCGGAATCGGGTCCGTGGAGCACCATTCGGTGATCTCAAAATCCGATTCCTGAAAAATTTCATGCAGTTCCTCCCGGAAGCGTTCCGCCTCTTTGGGAAAAGTCCGTACGGCAATTTTCCGGCGGCCCTCCCGCAGAAGATGTTTTTTCAGTTTGTGAAGAGCCTTCCGGAAGGAAAAATCCACTCCGGATGCGGAATCCCAGAACTTGCCGGCAAAATTGCCTGCGGGAATTCCGGCCTCCGTGAGATGGTGGAAAAACCGTTCCCCCTGCGTTTCCATCCAGTCGGCGACTCCGCACCAGAGAACGGCATCTATGCCAAGAGCGCGGATTTCCCGGAAACGTTCCTCCTCCGAATCCAGATTGACCCGGAGATCGTGCGCCAGGCACTGATGGCGCGACAACGCTCCGAAAACGGCGGAAAACAGAGCATTGTCATATTGACCATAATAAAAATGATCCCCGTTCCCGAAGCAGACGCCGATCAGCGGAAGAACCCCCGTCTGCTGAAACGGCTGCAACGACTCTCTTGTCGGAAGAGTGAAGGTGCCGACTCGATGTCGAGTCGTCAGAACTCCTTTCCGGACCTGTCGTTCCAGCTCCCACTGTGCCGCCCGGCGGGTGGTGTGAAACATTTGAGCCAGCTCATAGCTGGAGGGAAGACGAACCGACTCTGTCGGATGTTTCCGGATGGTATTGAAGATGTAATAACGGATCTGACGGACTCCGTCGGCATTTTCCTGTTTCATGAATTTCTCCAACAACGTTCTACAACGGTCTACAATAATTATAGCACAAGCCCCTGATTCTGTCAAGGGGGGGAAATGTTTTTTCTTTTCAATATGGAATATTTTGTTTCCGGGAATCTGTGTACAAGATGATTGCCGGGGAGGGTGGAATCGTTCCGATTCCGGATCCTGAAAAGATTGTCAAAAATTTTCTGGAAAGTTTCAAAAGGAGGTTGAAAAAAGTTCATGGTTTTGTATATTTCTTCGGGGGAGTGTTCTTTCTTCGAATGTCTCAATGGGGCGAATGATCCCCCATG
>DDJH01000128.1:0-8684 GCA_002338895.1 Lentisphaeria bacterium UBA1829
CATCGCAGCCCCGTTCTGTACCCCAATACGTTTATTCACTGCAGACGATGGGGAAGTCATAAGATGCGGCATTACCGGTACATCTGCGTCGCGCTGGAGTTCGTCGTGAAAGGATCCGCCACCTTCCTGCTCGACGGGGTGGAGACAAAGGTCGGAGCAGGGGAAATTTTTATCATGCAGCGCGGACGCGATTCCGGATTCTCCACCTCCGCCGATGAATATTATGAGAAGATGACAATCTGCATTTCCGGAACCATTCTCGATCTCCTGATCGAATCGCTGCATTTGAACCGGGTTCCCAAAATCGTTCTCTCCCGGGTCGAGGAGGCAAAACGCCGATTCCTCGAGATCGACCGCCTTCTCCGGGAGAAGGTGCCGGGAACCGAACAGACTCTGACGGAGAAAACCTTCAGTCTGTTTCTGTTCCTGGGAGAGGAAAATCGCGAAAATCTGTACAGGTCGTATCCGGAACCGCTGCAGAAAGCTCTCGATTTCCTGCATGGAAATTACAGTCGCAGCGATTTCGGAATGAGCGCTCTGGCGGAGGTCGCCGGCGTGAGCACGCCAACATTGATCCGGATGTTTCATGCCGGACTCGGAAAAACTCCGATGGAGCATATCACCGAGATGCGCATGGAGCTGGCGAAAAATCTTCTGGAATCCACTCAGCTCCCCGTCAAGGAGATCGCCGGACGCGTCGGATACAACGATCCCCTCTACTTTTCCACCATATTCCGGAATTATACCGGAATGAATCCGAGGGCCTATCGGAAATTTTCCGTTCCGGGTGGAACCGGAAACACCTGAAAAAAGAGCCGGTCAGCGGACGGGGGAATCCAGCTTCTCCGCCGCGAGGCGGGCCGCTCCGGTCGCCGCCTCTTCCCGGAGATCCCGGAACAGAAGCGGAAGGTGAAACTCCTCTTCCACCGCCTGCTGGAGAAAACGGCAAAGACGAAGTCCGTTCCCGGATCCGATGATCCGTTCGCGTCCGTTGCGCAGTCCGTCCGGAATCCCCTCCGCAAGCTGGCGGATGATTCCCCGGGCAAGGCCGGCGGCAAGATTCGGAAGAGTCAGATTGTTCAGCGTGATCCCTTCGATGCTTCCGCGGAGTGACGGGGCGTTCCGTTCCCCGAGAAAATGGGGCGAGACGGTCAGGGTGGAAGTCTTCTCCGCCCGGAAGGCCATTTCGTCCAGACGGTTCAGAAGCTCTTTTTCCGGAAACGGGGGAAGACCCAGCTCCTTCAGCATTGCATTGAGCGTGTCGCCAAGCCATGCCCAGGCCCGTCCGCCGCAGAGGGGTGCCGTTGTCGCAAGCTGTTGTCCGCGGAGGTACGGACGCAGTTCGGTGCAGCGGGGAAGCGGAATCCGGCCGTCCGTGGTGCAGGAGAGCTGGGCACCGGTTCCGATCGTGAGAAACAGTTCCCGGTCCGGATCTTCGGCTGTCGCAAAAATGGACGCCTGATTGTCGCCCAGCGGAAGGAGAAGGGGGACCCCGTCGGGCAGGCCGGGAACATGTTGTGTCCATCCTGCGATCGAGCCGGAGGGTTTCACCGCCGGAAGAAGGGCGGGGGGAATCCCGAGGGCGCGGACCGCCTTCTGCTTCCAGTCCTTCGTTTCCGGATCGTAGATCCCCCACGAGGCCGCAAAGGTCGGATCCATTTCCGCGCTCCGGTTCGGACCGGTCATCCGGACGGCAAGAAGATCGGCGGGGGTGCCGCAGAACTGCCACTTCGCCAGTTCCCCGCGGAGAGCAAGAAGCGCGAGCGTGACCGCGCCGAACCCGTCGGCCAGAGGGCAGGAACTCCGCTGACGGAAACTTTCCAGAACCCCCGCCGCGCCGGCGCTCCGGTCCTGCCAGGTGGTGACCGGTGAAATTTCCGTTTTGTTCCAGAGAACCACCGAGTGCATCTGGCCCGTCACGCCGACTGCTCCGACCCGTTCGAGTTCCTGTCGCGGAAACTGGGAAAGAAGATCGAACACGGTCTCCTCCATCTTCCGGTAGTCCTGCTGCGCGCTCTCCGGCGCTCCCGGAAGAGCGGCGCCGGATGCCCGGGAGAGGATCCGGTTCTTCTCCGGAGAATGCGGATGAAAAAGAACCAGTGCGATTTTAGTCGTTCCGAGATCGATTCCGAGAGTAAGATCCTTCATGATTCGTTCCTTTGCAGTTGAATGCCTCCGCGCAGAAGCCGTTCCGTCAGATGGCGGAGCGCGGAGGGGGCGGGCTCCGGAATTCCGGCCAGTTCATAGTGCCGTCCGAGCGCCCGGTATTTGGGTTCGCCGAAATGGTGCAGCTTGAGAATTTCCACGGACAGCGCCTGCTTTGCCGCATGGAGACGGAGCGTATGCAGACGCAGAAGAATCTCCGCCATTTTCTCCAGTTCCTCCTCCGAGTCGTTTTTCCCCGTGATGAGCGGGATCCGCAGCAGAAGATCGTGCGCATGTTCCGCCGCATCGCTCAGATTGGCAAGAACATCCGCCAGATTGCCGCCGGTATTTTCCCGGAAACGCGGCTCCGATCCGCCTTTCAGATCGGCGATGGTCAGTGCGGCGGAGCGGACCAGAGTCGGAAACGCCGGGGTCGATGCGTTGCTTTCGAACGCCGTGTGGATGCCGTCCGTGCGGAGACGGATGAAAAGGTCGCAGAGCTCCTCCGCCTGCAGGGAGGGTTCTCCGCCGCCGAACGTCACGCCGCCGAAATTGCTCCACGCGGCCGCCGCGCTTCGGAGATCCTCCCGCAGTTCTTCGACCGTCCACTCCTCGCCGACCCATTCCAGAGCGGGATCCTTCCGTCTGCGACACTCCGGATCCGGACAGATCCGGCAGCGCGCCCGGTTCAGAGCCCGTCCGGTGATCGCCCCGTGCGGACACAGATAGGAAAGATCGCTCTCTTCACTCCGGTCCGGATGAAACAGCATCTCCGCTTCCGGAGAAATGCTCTCCGGCGAGGCGCACCAGCAGCAGTGCAGATTGCAGCCTTTGAGATAGTAGATCCGGCGGAATCCGGGTCCGTCCCGGTGTTCCGACCACCCCTTAGCAAACACTCTCACGGTATGACCAGCCTTCCCGGAAAACGACGGATTTCCGCTTTCCATTCTCCCCCCTTTTTCCGCTGATTCTGAAGCGCTTCGACCGCGGCTTCCGCCATCTCCCGGATCGGCTGTCCGCATCCGGTCGCTCCGAGGGAACTCAACTCCGGGGCACTGTCCACACAATAGAGCCTCCCGCCCTGCGGCGGTGCGGAGAACAGGCGCAGCAGAACCGGCGCGTTGACCGCGAGAATCGCCGTGTGTCCTCCGTTTTCCTCCGTCCTTCGGGCAAGTTCCGCTCCGAGTCGGCGCCAGTCGCTGTTCGGCGCGTCCCGCCGGATGGCGCGCACTTCCCGGCGGCGGACCGCCGGATGCGAAAACGTTTCAAACGCATTCCGGCGTTCGGCGTTGGTATCCACATCCAGATCGGAGTAGGTGATGAAGAAAAACTCCTGTGCGCCATCCCGGACCGCCTGTTCGAGCAGAAGGCGCATTGCGCCCGCGTTGTCCAGTCCGACATAGTCTGCGAACGGGCCCGGGATAACCTGGTCGTAGAAGACCAGATTCACTCCGAGAATCCGCAGACGTTCAAAAACCGAAAAATCGAATCCCCGGTCGGCTCCCCAGACGATCAGATCCCGGACGCCGCGACTGGCCATCCGGAGTGCGATCTCAAGCTGCCGTTCCCCGGTGTCCGGCTCCGGAATGCCGAGAACGAGAAGCGCATCCAGTTCCTCGCAGCGACGGCTGACCGCTTCGACAAACTGTCCGGAAAACGTATGCGGAAGCGTCGTAATCAGCCCGATGCTTTCCAGCGGTCCGCCATGCGCGCGGAACGTGTCGGAGACCCGGGTGCCGAGCGGACGGCGCCGGACGATGATCCCGGACCGTTCCAGCTGGTCGTAGACCCGTCGGACCGTGACCCGGCTCACTCCGGATTGTTTCGCATAATCGCGTTCGGTCGGCAGTTTCCCGCCGGGGGGATAGATCCCTGAAAGAATTTTCGCGGTCAGATCCGTCCGGATCCGTTCGGTCAGGCTTTTCATGCGCACTCCCTGCGCTCCAGGCGCTTGATGATGTCCTCCTGAATCGCCGGAGCAAGATCCAGAAAGTTGACGAATGTTCCGTGAATCCGCAGGATGTAGATCCCGGACGGCGCGTATTTCCGCGGATCGGAAAGAATCTTCCGGAGATGCCGGGCGCTGTCGATGTTGAAATAGACATAGAACGGCGCACTGCCGTCCTCCTTCGGATGAAACAGCGGACGGATGATCCGGTCGCGCATGGCAAGCGCTTTCCCTTCCGGTGTGGGAAAATCATCGAAGAGTGCCGGCGTCAGCCCGATGTGCGACGCATAGCCGCCGGTCATCCGGTCGAAGGGGAGGAGACGCTCCGAGATCAGCTGGTCGGTCAGTTCCCCGGATCCCGCCTCCGGACGCGGATCGATCCCGTAGCCCAGCATCGCCCGCGCACTCCGTCCGTCCGGGGTTGCGCCGACCTGGTACCCGTAAAGAAGATGGGTGCTCGGCGTGGAGAAATCCGGCATGAACGGCTTGCCCGCAGGATTCCGGAGAGCGGAAACTTCCCCGCTGATTTTTTCCACCAGCCGGCACGCGGTCCGATCGGACTGCGCATCCCGATCCCCGTATTTCGGATAGGCGAGAAGGCGGGCGCGGAACGCGGGATCGTTCCGGAAATTGCTGCGCAGAGCCTCCAGAAGCCGATCCGCTCCGTCGGGTTGCTCCGAAAGAAGATGGTTCACCGCGGTCAGGGAATCGGTGACAACGCTCAGTCCGTGGATCAGGCATCCGCTTGCATTGTAACGGGTTCCGGGATGTTCGGGATCGCGCATGTCGCGTCCGCTTTCCACTCCGCCGAACAGCAGGGAGGAGAACGGCGTCGCCCAGCGCCCGACCGCGCGGGTGCAGAAATTGGCCGCCTTCTCCATCTCCGGAAGAACGGCGGAAAGCTGACGGAAAAACGCGGTCTCGAGATCCCGGTACAGCTCCTCCCGGGAGGCGTACCCGAGTTCCTGCGTTCCCCTGCCGATCTTCCGGCCGGAAAGAAGAGAGCAGCCGTCGTTCAGAGTCAGTTCCAGGACCTTCGGAAGATTCAGCCAGCTGTTGGTGGTGTTGCCGTTTTCCTTTCCGGCGATCAGCGGTTCCTGACAGCCCGCGACCGCCCAGGACGAAAGATCCTCCTCCCGGATCCCCTTCCGGCGCAGAAGACGGAACATCATATCGTCGTTGAACAGCGACGGCGTGGAGTGCCCCGGCGTGAAAAACAGTTTCCCCATCGCGGCAAACAGACTCTCCGGCGTGTTCCGGTGAATTTTGATCGAAAGCGCGGGCTGCGGCTGGTTGGAACGGTGGAAGGCCTCCAGAAACAGACCGGTCATCGGAGTGGTCCGGTCGTTCCCTTCCGCATCGCGTCCGCCCAGCAGAATGTTCTGGGAGATCGCCCACCCGCGCGCCCCCACCATGAAGAACGCAAGCAGATGACGCAGAAGAGCAATGGCCTCCTCGGAATCCGTCTCCTTCCGGTACGGCTCGAACAGACGGTCCAGATTCCCCGCCGAGAACGCATACGGATNNCCTGCTCCAGACACATCGTCTGCCAGAGCAGCACAAACGACTGCAGCGCCTCGTGAAGATTTTCCGCTCCCCGGTCCGGGACTTTCCGGCAGTTTTCCGCAATCCGCCGCAGACGTTCCTCTTCGCCCGGAATCTTTCTCCGCTCCTTCCGCAGATGTTCCGCCAGCACCGCATAGCGCCGGGCAAGGATCCTCGGCGCGTCCGCCGCACGCCGCATGGATCCGCGGAACGGATTCCCCGCATCGTCCTCGGACGGGGCAAAAAAATTCCGGAGCCCTTCCCGGAGAATTCTGCCCGGATCCGGAATCATGTGACCGGTGACCGGCTCCACGAAAAAGACCGCCTCTTCGGTCCAGTTTGCAAAATCCCGGTAAATCGCGTTCAGGTGCTTCACAAACGAGCTCGCCTGGAAAAAGTCGCGAACCCGGCGGATTCGCTTTTCCGGAAACTCCTCCGATGGCGCGATGTCCGCATAAATCGCGGTGGGATCGCAGTAGCCGCGGAAGGATTCCACTTGAAAGGCCGGGTTGATTAATGCGTAGCTGGGGGAAAATGCGTCGTCCTGCGTACCCGCCAGAACGCTGCCTTCCGGAAGGGTCAGCGGGAGGCTTTNNCCGCGTGTTCCGGCGCGTCGGGGTCGAGACCTTCCCGGCGCATCTCCAGACTCCGGTTCATTTTGATCTCCTGAAAGAGAAACCAGCCGTGAAGATCGTGCTGATGCTGTTTGTGCTCTGTCAGAAGGTTCAGTCCGCTGTTGAACAAGTCGGCCGCAGATGATGGCATTTGTCCTCTCCTGATGTTTGAGTGCCGGTGTTGGCGTTTCCGTCGAAAATCCATCGCCGAATGAGGGATTTTTGCGGAAAGCGGGTTGTAAATGATTCTATGGTACTATATAGTAATACCATAAGAAAAACAAGCGGGAAAGGAGATTTTTATGGAAAGAATGGTGAAATTTCTTCCGAACCGGGTGTGGCGGGTCTACCGGGGCGGGGCGGAGCTGGAGCGATGGCGCGGAGCGGAAAAGCCGGAGGACGGGGCGTTTCCGGAGGAGTGGATCGCGTCGACAGTGGAGGCGAGAAACCCGCAGCATCCGCAGCCGGGGGAAGGGGTGAGCAGGATCGTGCGGAAGGACGGTTCGGTGGAGCGGTTCGACCGTTTTCTGGACCGGGAGGGGGAGAGCTTTCTTGGAGCCGATCTGGCGCGGCGGACGGGAAACCGGCCCGGATTTCTGACCAAGCTGCTGGATTCGGCGATCCGTCTTCCCGTTCAGGCGCATCCGGACCGGGAGGCGTCCCGGAGACTGTTCCATTCCGGATTCGGAAAAACCGAGGCGTGGGTTGTTCTCGCCGGACGGAGAATCGAAGGGGTGGAACCGTATCTGCTGATCGGCTTCCGGGATCGGTTCGATCCCGCGGTCTTCCGCCGCGAAGCGCTGGAGGGACGGATGGAAAAGACTCTCTCCATGATGCACCGCTTCCCCGTCGTTCCCGGAGAAACCATTCTCATTCCCGGCGGTCTTCCGCACGCCATCGGGCCCGGAGTGCTGGTGCAGGAGATCATGGAGCCGACAGACTGGGTGGTCCAGCCCGAATCGTTCTGCGGGGAGTGCCCGCTGACGCTCTCCGACCGGTTCTGCGGACTCGATGCGGAATCGGCGCTCGGGGTCTTTCATTGCCGGACCTTTTCCGAAGAGGAGCTGCGCCGGAACATCGTCCTGCCGCCCCGGATTCTGGAGAAGACTCCCGACGCTCTTCTGCTGGAACGGATCGATCGGAAAACGATCCGCTTCTTCGGATCGATGGAACTGCAGCTGCATGGGAGCTGGCGCTGCCCAGAGGAGTTCTCGTGTTTTATGGCCGGAACGGTTCTGGAGGGGGCTGCGTCGGCGGAGAGCGGAACGGAAAGCATGGCGGTGAGTCAGGGTGATACATTCGCGCTGGGCGAGGGGTGCAGGCCGCTGTGGCGGGGAAACGCCAGAATTCTGTTCGCACTTCCCCCGGTCTGAGAAGAGCGGAGCGGGGGAAGCGGGGAAAGCGGACAGACGGAGATGTCAGGTTCTCCGTTTCAGATGGAGAATTTTGCAGTCGTAATCGCCGGTCAGCTCCGCCCGGATCCCGGCGGAGGCGAGCAGCGCGCCCGAGACGGAGGGATACTCCCGGATGGCGGTGTTCCAGCACTCTTCGATCTCGTTGCCGTGGCAGACGATGTCGTAGACGGCGTCGGGATCCAGACCGGGGACGCGGAACGGGGGGATCTTGTCGGCAAACTGGATCGACATGCCCAGAACAAAGATCACCGCTTCCGCCTTGTCCTGCGAAACATACGCGTAGACCGCGTACGGATGGGTGAAGGCGCTGACCAGACGGTACAGGTCGCCTCGGTGAATCACCGGCCGCAGTTTCTTGTAAAGCTCCACATACGAACGGATTTCCGCAATCTCCTGTTCCGGGCAGGTCAGGAGATTTTTCCCGCAGGCGAGAGAGCCGAGCATGCCGCAGTATGCCTGAAATTTGAGCGGGGTTTTCCGATTGTTGATGTGCGCCATCGAATCGCTGATGTGGCAGGCGCCTCCGGCCATCCGGGGGTGGTTGAGGGAGGTGAAGCCTTCGTGGAGTTTGAGTATGTCGAGCGGATCCTGATTGTCGCTCCGGTTGACTCTGCCGAAGGCGCGGCTCATCTGCAGACTGATCCGGGCTCCGCCTGAGGCGCAGTTCTCCATCAGGAGCGAGGGGAAGGTCCGGGAGACCGTCTGAAAAATCCAGTCCAGATTCCGGGCATAGTCGATCCAGAGCCGTTCCGCGCCGCCGGGCGAGGTGAAGTAACAGTTCATATCCAGTTTCAGATAGGCGATCCCCGTCGTCCGGACCAGATCGCAGATCGTGGCACAGAGATGCTCCGCAACCTCCCGCTTCGCCAGATTAAGCATCACGCTGACCCGCGGACGAGGACCCACATCGCTCCGTGTTTTCCGGAGCGGTTCGCATCCGGGATATGCCATCGCCCAGTCCGGATGCTCCTGATACAGACGGCTGGCAATTTCAAAGGATTCCGGTTCGATCCAGAG
>DDJH01000128.1:8766-17420 GCA_002338895.1 Lentisphaeria bacterium UBA1829
CGGTCCGGATCACGTTCTCCTCGCTGACACGGGTCTCGAGACTTCCCCACGTGTTGCAGATCATGGGAATCTCCCGGCCGGCGATTCCTCGCGGAAGAAGATCCTCATCCTGCCAGCGATGGAGGGTCCGGCTCATTCCGCTGAATCCTTCCGTGGAGTATCCGGCGGCGAAGGAGGGGGTGGCGAAGCGTTCGCCCGGATGCAGATGAACGGCGCTGTCGAACTCATTGATGCCGCCGTGGATGCAGGTCAAGTCGTACGAGTTCTGCTCCACGGTGATTTTCCAGTTGCCGGACCAGAGAACGGTGGCGAAGTAGACCTCTCCGGAGGTCTCCGCTGCTCTTCCGTCGTCCAGTGCGATCAGCGGGACATGGAACGGACCCGAAAGCCCCGTCCGGCTTTCAATCGTGAATTTCCCCTGCGACGCCGCCTGACGGGATGGAATGGATTCCTTTCCCCAGTGTCCGCCGAAATGGGTGATCCGCCACTGCTCCACCGCGTTCGGAAGAAAGTAGACGGCGGAGGCGAAGCGTTCCAATGTGATGTCGCACTCTCCGTCGTTGATGATTTCGCAGAATCGTTCCAGAATCCGTTCGTGGAGGCGGTAGATCAGATTCAGTTGCGCCGGATGACGCTTCTCCCGGAAGTTCAGAATCAGCGTGTTCCCCTGCTGTTCGAATCCCGTATACAGGAAGATGGATTCCCGGATGCCGTCGGGCCAGGTGATCTTCAGGGCCGATTCATCAAAAAAATCGCCGCCNNCCGCCGAAAACGGGAAGCTCCCGGTACAGCATCGCGCCGCGTGCCGGGGAGTAGTGACGGTGGCACTGACGTTCCCGCGGGGAAGGCGGATCCTCGATCCGGAAAAGCGGCGCGCCCCAGTAGAGATTCCACGGTGTGCCGGAGTCGGCGATTTCGATGGCATAGCTCATGGCCCGGTTGGTCAGAAGGAACCGTTTCCCTTCGTGCTGAATGGAGATGTCGTTCATGGGAAACTCCTTGTTATGGATATTGGGATGGAAAGAGGTGTTGTCACAGAAAAAATCTTCCGGCGGTTCGAATGGAGATTGTCGTGATCAGAAGCCGATCCAGTTGTAGGTGTAGTCGCCACTGGCGTTGTACGGCATTTTTGTATCGACGGAACGGGAGGCGACATGACCGTCGCCATACAGGTAATTCGATTTTCTGTTGTGCGGGGCGCTGTTCTGAATCAGAATCTCTTTTTTGCTCAGATCGGTATAATATTGATAGGATATATGCGGTGTGGTGATCCCGCTTTCCGGCGTGCCCTGGATGGAGCCGTAGGCGTTCTCCTTCGGGCTGCCCGTGGTCATGACGGCCACGCGGCTGGAGAGCCAGTCGCTCCGGTTGGCATGCCAGTAGGGGTGGCTGTCCGGGGTGTAGCGCGCGAAGTAGGCGCGTCCTTTTACGAAATACGAGTAGGCCTCCCAGTAGATCGCCTGCTCCCGGGTGAACAGGTAGTTGTTGCCGTAGGAGCTGTTGCGCGTGTTCGGAACAACGGGATAGGCCGGACAGAACCAGACCCCTTTCTGCGCGTTCATCGCAACGGCTTTGTTGGAATTCGGTGCGTGCGGACGGTTCAGATAGATCCCGATCAGATCTTCCAGATATTGTCCCTGACCGCTGTCGGTGACGGGCGGAAGTTCCTCCGCGTTGTCGGCTGCATAGAGGATGAGAGTCTGCCCGAGCTGCTTGAAGTTGGAGGCGCAGGCGGCCTCCTGCGCACGTTCTCTTGCCTTGTTCAGCGCGGGGAGAAGGAGGGCGGCTAGGATCGCAATGACCGCAAGGACAACGAGAAGTTCCACAAGCGTGAATTCCGGAGATCGATGATGGGTTTTTCCGTTTTTCCTGTTCTGCTTCATTCTTCCGCCCTTTCCTGAAGGGGTTTACCGGTTTTTGGACCAGTATTTGAGGAGGACTTTCTGCCGGCCGGTCGGAGAGTCCGCCGGAGTGTTCAGATGGAAGGAGTCCGGATATTCGAGACTCCAGTTGCGCCACTCCCGGTGGCAGTGATAGGCCCAGTCCCAGCCGAACTCCTCAAACAGCGAACAGAGATCCTCCAGATACTGCGCACCGCCCGGCGCCCAGCGGATGACGGAAAACTCTCCGCAGTAGATCCGCGCTCCGTACTGTTTCTGAAAACGCACCACGGGAAGAAGGATCTTTCTGAGCATGGCGCGGTCGTAGAAATCGGAACCGATTTTTCCCGGATAGCGCAGGTACTTTCCCGCCCGGATGTCCCGGATGCTTGCGCCGACCCCCTGATGGGTGTAGCTGTGCGGCTGGTACATGTGGACTTCATAGAGAATGTTTTTGAACGGAAGAGGTTTCAGATAGGNNCCGATCGGATTGTCCCAGTCGTTCGCGGAGATGTAGAGCGGGACTTCCGGATCGATCTCCCGGATCGCCTTCGCCGCAAGATACTGGCAGTAGAGGTAGTTGTACGGAGCGGAGCCGTACTGCGTCGGCTCGTTCATCAGCGTGTAGCCGTGAATGGCGGGAGAGCCCTTGAAGCGTTTGGCAATCGTTTTCCAGATCGCAACATACTCGTCAAGATATTTTTTTTCAAAGAACATGCGGAAGTTGTCTTTGCTCCGTCCGCTCTCCTCCTTCGCGTCGACGCCGAGCAGGAGCGGTTTCCGGTAGCGCTCGCCCGGAACCTGCGCAAGAACGGGAATGAGCTTCAGACCGAGCTTTTCGTATTCCGGAAGCATGGTTTCCAGACGGTCCAGACTCCGTTGCAAGGTCTCCGGCTGATTGATGTCCCAGCGGATCCACCAGCGCATCAGGTTGGCGCCGTCCGCCGCGAGATCCGCCGCATCCTTCCGCGTCGAGTCGGACCGGATCCCCGCTCCGCGCAGAACCGGCGATTTCGTGACCCGCCCCGTGTATTCGCACCGGAAATTTTCCGGAAGTCGGAACGGCAGAGGATACAGATCGCGTTCCTCGATGCGAAGACCGGAAATCCGGACCGTTCCGCGGTTGTTCTGAAGTCCCGCCATCAGGACATTCTCCCCGACCGGATCGGGAACCCGGAGCATGATCTCCTGCCGGCGGTTCCGGAAGGTCCCCCACAGTCCGGCGGAAGAGGAGTAATACCGCGATCCTTCCGGGCCTTTGTGGAACAGCATCAGCTTGGCGCAGCAGTGACTTTTTTCGCCTTGCGGAATGCCGTCCGCCGAGATCAGACCGGAGATGACGATGGTTTTCCCCTTGTACGGTGCAAGGTCGATGCCGAGATTGGCTCCGTAGGTTTCATTCCGGATCGGGGCGTCCGGGGCGATGTGGACTTCGAGTTCCGTGGAGCCGTCGGCCGTCGCGGTCCAGCGGGCGTACTGCGTCAATTTCCAGCGGCTGTCCGGAGTNNCCCGCCGGAAGAATCCCTGCAAGAAACAGAATCAGGACAGAGAAAGAGGTTTTCCAGTTCTTCAGCATAAATGAATTCTCCTTATTCGGATTGTTTTTTTCGGGTCAGCAGGAGCAGCGTTCCCGAGAAGGGGGCGATCTCCTGAAGCCCGGATTCGAGTCTCCAGTCCGGATGCATCCGGAATTCCGGACGGACCGGGGAGGGACGGTTGTTCACGGCAACGCTCCAGCAGCGGCCGGAATCGGCGGGATCGGGATGTTCGGTCAGCGTCAGAAAGGGATCGTCGGTCCGGAGAAGACGCTTCGAAAGAACCGTCCGGGAAAACGCCCGGTAGAAATTGCGCCACGGAGCAGCGGTCTCCCGGTGGAACGCGCCCGGTTTCCCCGCAAGAAAATACTCCATCGGAAGAGTCAGAAAATAGATCTCCCCTTTTCCGAAACGGGTCCGGGTGTAGACCGGATTGCCGTCCTCCTCTTCCGCCAGAACGTCGGCATGAATCGTTCGCAGGTGCAGACGGAACGGAGCGGCAATTTCATACTCTTTTCCCTGAAAGCGGATCCGGGCCGGAGCGGTGCGGGCCTCCCGTCCGCCGGATTCGACTCCGAACACCTCGGTGAACGGGGAGAGGGAGCCGTCGTCCAGCGAAAGATAGAGCGTTGCGCCGTTTTTCACCTTCTCAAGCAGCGAATGGATCTGCGTCCGATACAGGCCGGATGCGCCGCGGAGACCGGGAAGAAGGTAGAGGGGGGCATTGTCCGGATTCTCCCGTCCGTACTGAAAACGGATGTCGAATCCGCTCTGTTTGGCCAGAAGGAATGCGCTCCAGGCGTTGGAGAGAACATGATCGAAATCCTGCTCCATCGGGAGAATGCAGATTGCGTCGCGGCGGAACGGGGGCAGTTCCCGGATCGGCAGAGAGTCCCGGTATGCCCGGAACTGACGGAAGGTTTCCGCAACCGGTTTCTCCCGCATGTCCGCCGTGAAGAATCCCAGTTCGCGTTCCCACGCGCTCCATTCGTAGGGAGGGAAGGGGAGGTGCGACTGCTCGAAGGCACACCACCAGAGAAAGTATTCCGCGCCGTGCGCCCAGGCGTTGAACATCGCATTGCGGATGAAGTCCGCCTTCTCCTTTTCGGCGCAGTACGACGGGGCAAAGGTGCCGATCTCTTCCACCGCGCCGGGTCTGCGTCCGATGTCGGAATACAGAAGCGTCTCCACCGTCGCCTGAAACACGCTGCGGATCGACGTGTGCTCGTCCACGCGCGACGGCGTCTTCGAGGGTGAATGCGGATACGGATGCGACGTCAGCAGATCGCAGAGCTCCCCCTGCGTCTGAATCGTCCAGACCGCCGAATCCCCCGGCAGTCCTTCCCCCGGGGTGAGCGAGTGCATCCCCGATCCGATCGGTCTGGCCGGATCCTCCATCCGGATGGCGGAGGCAATCGCATTGGTCCAGTTCCACGCATCGGCCGAATCCGTCACGACGCCCATGCAGTTGCTTTCGTTGCCCAGCTCCCAGCAGCGGATCGCCGCGCACTCCTTCAGCTCCCGGACAAAGCAGCGGACAAATTTCACCTGCCACTGGATGGATAACGAATCGGTCAGCGCATTGAGTTTCTCCAGCGCCGGCGGAAGAAAGAGCGTTCCGCTCATCCAGCCGGTCACGATCCCGACAATGAGCTGCAGATGGTTCTCCTCCGCGATGGAGGCAAATGTCCGGAAACGGCGGATCATGGTTTCGTCAACTCCGGCGCGTCCGCACGGCGTGTCGGGAAGATCCTCCCCGTGCATCCGGATTGCGCGGACCCGGCCACGATACCCGGCGAGCAGTTCGATCGGCTGGAAATCCCGCCAGTTCGGAAAAACCCGCAGCAGTTCGCAGCCGAGTCCCCGGAGACGGGCCAGATCGTTCCGGACAATCTCTTCATCCCACAGTTCCCACATCCGGGTTCCCGCATGGGAGGCCCAGTAGTTGCATCCGATTTTCATTCTGGATAAATCCTTTTCTGTTTGCTGTTCCTGTATGAAATTATACTGTAAATGCCGGATTCCGTCAACGGGGGAAAGGTGAATTTCAACTTAAAAAATACTTAAAAAAAGAGTGCTTCATTTGCATTCGCGTCCGCGGAATGCTATTGATTCCCGGGAGAGGAGGAGTGTTTGGAAGATGGATTCGAAAAAGATGAATTTATCCCGGATTGCGGCGGAGCTGGGGGTGTCGGTGGCGGCGGTTTCGTATGCGCTTAACGACCGTCCCGGAGTGTCGGCGGAACTGCGGAGCCGGGTCCGGCAGCTGGCAAAACGCTGGAACTACCAGTCGCCTTCGCCGCAGATTGCGCTGCTTCTGCCGTCCGGTTCCATCGCTCTTTCCGCGTACGGGATAAGTCTGCTCAATGAATTGAGGAGCGAGGCGAAAAAACGCGGATGCCGTCTTCTGATGCTCTCCTGCAACGATCTGAGTCTGCTCGAAAACCGGACGGTCTTCGGGGCGCTTTCTGTGGATTTCCAGCGGAAGATGGGGACCCTCTTCCCCCGCCAGAAGGATATTCCGCTGATCTGCCTGAACGACCCCGGCAATCTGATGGAAGGGGTGCCGTCGGTCCAATCCGATGAGGCGGCGGGAATCCGTCGCGCGATGGACTATCTGGTGGATGCCGGTCACCGCCGGATCGCTCTGCTATATTTCGACTCGCCCGCCAGCCGGGACCGTCTGGAGCCGTTCCTGCAGTATGAACGGTTCGGCATCCCGGTGGAACGGATCGCTCAGCCGCACTCTCCGGAAATCTCTCTTCCGGACGCCATCGCTTCCGCGCTCGAACAGGGCGCCACCGCTCTTCTGGTCTCCGGAGAACGGTATGCGTATCCGGTCTATCACTGCCTGGCAGCGATGGGAAAACGGATCCCCGAGGATGTTTCCGTGATCTGCTGGGAGTGGGCGGACGCCTGTTATCTGACTCCGGCTCCGACTGCGCTGGAACAGGACTTCAAGGCGATCGCCTCCGCCGCGTTTGATCTCCTTGAACAGAAGATCCGCGGGGAGACGGTCGGCAATGTGCGCATTCCGTATCGTTTCCGCATCCGGGAGAGCGTCCGGAAACTCCACTGACGGACGGATGCGCGGAGGGTCAGACTTTCGCTCNNTTTGCGGGAGACTCCGCCGTCCACAATGATGGTCTGCCCGGAGAGGAAGGTGGATCGTCCGGAGACCAGGAACAGTGCCATTTCCCCGATGTCGCGCGGTTCTCCGAGACGACCGACCGGGATCCCGTCGGCGATCTCCTCCCGGTTGAATCCCGGCGCCTCGGTCATGCGCGCAACTTCGATGTATCCGGGCGCAATGGCGTTGATGCGGATGTGATCTTTCCCGCACTCCAGCGAGAGCTGCCCGGTCATGGAGTGGATCGCCCCCTTGCTTGCGGCATAGAGGGTCCGGCCTCTGACGCTGGTCTCCATCTGCACCGAGCCGATGTTGACGATGCTTCCTCCCGGCGGCGTGTTCCTCCGCATCCGCCGGATCTCGTTCAGACAGCAGAACAGGGTGCCGCGAATGTTCATCGACGTGAGTTTTTCATAGCTCTCAAACGTGATATCCTCCAACGCCATGTATCCCGGGTCCCAGCCGGCGTTGTTGACGGCCGCATCCAGTCCTCCGAACACGCGGTCCGCTTCGGCAAACAGCGTTTCGATCCCCTCCTTCGTGCCGAGATCGGCCCGGCAGAGGTGGATTGCTCCGCCGAAAGCGGAAAGACGTGTTTTCAGCGCTTCCGCCTCCTCCGGCGAGGAGCGGTAGTGAAGCAGAAGATCCGCCCCGTTTTCCGCGAACACTTCCGCAATGCCCGCTCCGATGCCCTTGGCCGCGCCGGTGATGAGAATGCGTTTCCCGGAGAGTTCCCGGCGTTGTGGAAGGTCTGTGGAAAGACGCTCCCCGGCGGGTGAGAAAAAGAGTTTCATGCTGTCACTTCTCCCCGGTTGTCATACGGAAGGTCCGGGCGGGAAGAACGGTGCCGTCCTCCGCGGTGAAATCGCGGTCGGAAAAATTGACCGTGACGGTGAGACCGTTCGCAAAGACACTCCGCTGAACGGTGCGGTCCCCGGTGAGACAGTCGAAGGCGATCATCCGCTCCAGACCGGCGGCCCGTGCGACGGGCGTCGCCCGGTGATAGGATTCGGCAATCTGTTCCTTGAGCTTCTCCCACTGGGTGGCGGTCAGACTGTAGAGGGGCGGTTCGCCGCAGAGGGCGTCGAACAGATCGCGGAAGATCATCAGCTCCGGACAGCAGTTGGAGCTGTCGCCCCAGTACCAGTAGCTGACGGCGCAGTCGTGATAGACCAGCTGCCACAGCGGAATGCGGTACCGCGGATTGAGCATGTAGCGGGAGAAATTCTCCGGGATGTCCGCGCCGCGGTACAGCGTGGTCATGCGGCGGCCCGCGTCCTCCGCGCGGAACTGCACCGGACTCATCATCCCCTCCGAAAAGTGATAGCAGCCGACCGCGGCTTCACAGCCGACTTCCACTCCCGCAACCAGACCGATGTCCGCCAGAAAGCGGAGCTGGGTGTTGATGTAGCGCATGGAATCGGAGCGGGTGGCCGGATGAAGGGGATGGTAACACTCCTGGAGATAACCGCCCGCCTGAACGTCGATGAAACGGGAGTTGTAGCCGACTTTCGCAACATCGGGCGGAACGTTTTCCATGGTCAGCTTCAGGGCGGGAATGTCGCAGACGGAGTTCTGCCAGTGGAGTTCGCCGTCGAGACCGTGCAGCTTCCAGGCTTTGCCGTACTCGCCCTTCTCGTCCAGACGGACGATCTCCGGCCAGTATTTCGTGTTGACGCTCCGTTTGACGCGGTAGGGGATGATTTTGTCCACATCCGGTTTGGGAAGAACGTCGCGGTAGATGTCGTATTTCCCGACAAGGAAGCCCTTGCTCTTCAGAAAGGCGCAGTCTTCGGGTGTTTCCCCTTCGAAGGAGTTCCAGAGGATGCGGTCCATGCCGAGCTTCTCCAGATCGGCGGCGACTTTCCGGACGTCGCGCGGGGTCTTTTCCGGCTCCTCCGGACGCGCGTAAAGACGGTTCATGTTGTTGTCGTCCCAGAGCCACAGATCGGCGGCTCCGATCAGCTTCGCCAGCTCCGGGGTCCTCCTCATCTTCTCCTTCAGCGTGACGACCGTTCCAAGCGACTCCCGCCAGGCCCGGTACTGCGCCGCTCCTTCGGCGAGTCCCTGCGCGAAAAAGAACCGGACTGCCCGGCTGTATCCCCACTG
>DDJH01000178.1:0-2200 GCA_002338895.1 Lentisphaeria bacterium UBA1829
TCCACTCCAAACCCGCCACTCTGAATCCGGACCGCTTCCGGAACCTCAAGCGTTCCGCAATCGTGAACGACATCGTCTGCATCAAGGACGGCGGTTTCACCTGCGACTGGTTCTGGCCCAACGATCCTTACAGTCCGTATCGCCTCCTGGAAATGGGACGGACCGTGATGGCGGCATGGCGTCCGCTCACCGCCCGCATCGCAGGAAAGGTGGGCGATTTTACGGAACAGTCGCATAGCTTCCGTCCCGGCGAGCGTGTCCGCAAAAACCTGCAGATCCTGAACGATACCAGGCATCCTCAGACCGTCCGCTGCGTCTGGCAGATTCCCGGCGTGACGGAAAAACACTCCCGCTCTATTTCCGTCGAACCCGGGGAGCGGGCGGATCTGCCCATCGAATTCGATCTTCCCCGCACTCTTTCCGGAGAGCAGAAGATCCTCGCGGAGTTCCACTATCCGGACGGGGCCTCGGAACAGGATTCCTTCGTCTTTACGGTTCTGCCGGAAAAGCGGATCCACCTTTCGTCCACGGTCGGCGTGATGGATCCGGAAGGATCGGCGCGCACTCTGCTCAAACGGCTCGGCGTGAGTGCGCGGACTGTTGAAAAAGAGAGCGATCTTGCCGGAGTCGATCTGCTGATTCTCGGACGCAATGCGCTGGCCTCCCTGCCGTTCTCCCTGGAAAAAGCGCTCGCAGACGGACTGAAGATGCTCGTGCTCGAACAGTCCAGTGAGACGCTCAACCGGATCGGCTTCCGGACCAATGAAATCGGACTTCGCCGGGTGTTCCCCGTCAGCGGTTTTTCCGGAGGCGTCCTCCGCGACTGGAGAGGAAGTACGACGCTGCTTCCGCAGTATATGCCGCCTCAAAAACTGCCGACCTATCCGATGACGGAGTGGGCCGGCTTCGTGAACCGTCGCATCTGGCGGGCGGGAAACCGCGGAACGGTCGCTTCGGTCCTTCCGGAGAAACCTTCGATCGGGAATTTCCTGCCGCTGTATCAGGGCGGATTCGATCTGCAGTATGCGCCGCTGATGGAGTTCCGGGAGAAAAAGGCGGTGATTTTGTTCTGTCAGCTGGATCTCTCCGGACGGACCGAGGTGGAGTGCGAAGCGGATGATCTTCTGGCCTCTCTTCTGGAACGTCTGGAAAACTCCGCTCCCCGTCCTGCAAGAAAGGTCTGGTATACCGGAACGGACGAGCTGCGGAACTCCCTGGCCTCCTTGCGGATCCCGGCGGAAAAACTGGAAAAGGAAACTCTTTCGTCCGGCGATCTGCTGGTGATCGGGCCGAAAGGTGAGATCCCGGAGGATCTGAACGACCGGATCCGGGAGGGACTCCATGTGATGACCCTCGGCCTGAGCGGAAGCGAGGGAACAAAAGCCGCCCCCGGAATCTCTCTGAAAAACGGCGTTTACTTCTCCGATTTCTGCAGGCTGGATTCTCCGGAATTTGCGGGTCTTTCCAATGCCGATCTGCATTTCCGCTGGGCTCAGAGATTCGATGCGTTCCCGGCGGATTCGCGCGGCGGACGCACGCTGGAAGGAAANNGGATCGGAAAAGGAAAACTTGTGATGATGCAGGTGCCGCCGTGGACGATCGACGGGAAGGAGTATGCGCTCCGGTCGTCGCGGAGAAGAGCGGACTTTGCAATGAACCGTCTGCTGATGAATCTCGGGGCGGAGTCGGAGAGCGGACTGCTGCGGATGTTCCGGCCGGAGAGCGGCAATTTCCGTCTGACTCTTTCCGAAAACTGGATCGGAAAGGAGGATCCGGAAAAGAGAGGACGAAGGAAACAATACTACGCTCCCGCGTTTTCGCCGAAGGGATGGCGGTCGATCCGGGTTCCCGGATCGTTCGAATCGCAGTTCAAGACTCTGGAGAAGTACGACGGATGGTTCTGGTACCGTCTCCGGTTCCAGGTTCCGGCGGCTCTGACGGAGCAGGAAACGATTCTTGCTCTCGGAGCGGTGGATGATGAATCGTGGATCTGGATCAACGGAAAACTGCTCGGCGAAGTGACGCGCAAAACCAATCCGAAAAACTACTGGAGCGTTCCGCGGACGTATGTCCTTGCCCCGCAGACCCTGCGGAAAGGGGAAAACACGCTCTGCGTTCTCTGCAACGATATCGGGATGGAGGGGGGAATCCTGGGAAATCCCGTCCTTCGTCCGGCATCGCCGTTCACTCTCTACACGGA
>DDJH01000178.1:2219-8442 GCA_002338895.1 Lentisphaeria bacterium UBA1829
CTTGTGGAGCTCCTCGTGGTCATTGCGATCATTGCAATCCTTGCGTCTCTGCTGCTGCCGGCGCTGCGGTCGGCGCGGGCGAAAGGACTGGATGTTCAGTGCATTTCCAACCTGAAGCAGAATGCGCTGTATGTGTTCCAGTATGCGACGGATGTGTATGAAGGACGGATCGTTCCGTGTCATCCGGGAAAGGGAAGCGACTGGACCCAGTGGCAGTCTCTGCTGGTGAGCACGTTTCTCCGCCCCAACGGACCCGAGACGCTGGATTACTGGTATGTCAACGACAAAATTACAAAAAATAAAATTCCGTTCGGCAGCTTTGCCTGTCCCGCCTCCAATGTCCCGGTTGCGAACGGAGCGGACCGGCATTACGGACTCAACGCCTGCATTGCGGGATGGTCAAATCAGGTGCCCGACTGTCAGGGATCGCTGATCGATAAGATCAAGCAGCCCTCCAATGTCTATCTGATGATGGACATCGACGCCACCGTCTCCAGTTCTCAGTTCGGCGCCATGGGCCGCGACGGCTCGACATCCTGGCGAATCTTCATCTCCCCGCTTCATCCGATGGGACGCCATCTCGGAGGAAGCGGCATCAACATGGCCTGGGTCGACGGACACGTCTCCGGCGTGAAGTTCAACGCCATCGCCCCGAGCTACTGGAGCGGAACCGCCGCTCAGAAAGCGCAGTGGGGTGCCCCGAACTGAGTTCCCCTCCGTTTCCCGATTCCTTGCCGTATACCCTTTTCTCCATTTCTCCGGAGCGTTCCCGGGATGGCTTTCATCCTCTCCTCCGCCGGAATGGAGATTTTTTTCAGACTGTGTTGTAACGTTTTACATCGTCCTTTTTTTGTGTCTTAAAAAATGTCTTTTTTATTCTGTTTTTGAGTTGGATTTTTAAAAATGTAAAATTTTTCAGAAACAGGGGTTGCTTTTTTCTTTCCCCTGTTGTATAATTATAAACGATGAGGAAAGGAATGAGCGGAAAATGCAGAAGAAAATGACGATCCAGCGAATCGCCGACTACTGCTGTGTCAGCGTGGCGACCGTGTCCCGGGTCCTGAACGGAAAAGAGGGGGTCCGCCCTGAAATCCGCGAACGGATCCTCCATTTCGTCCGCGATTTCGGATGGGACAGCAACCGGATCGAATCCCGTCTCTGCCGGAAAACGGAAAAACATGCAGTCGTGGTGGTCTCGCTCGGTCTGCTGGATTCGACCGGTCCCCTTCTGCCGCTGGCTTCGCTGCTGCAGTCCGAATTCGGGTACAAGGTGTCGGTGGTCTTCGGCAGCCGGATGGAGCTGCTCCGGGAGTGCACGCAGACTCTGCCGGAACTGGTGGTGCTTTACCGGATCAGCGATCTGTTTGTCGAGATCGTCCGGGAGCTGAGGCAAAAAGGGGTGCAGGTGGTCGCGCTCGGGGAGTCGTTTCTCCACTCCTGCCCGATTATCGCCGATGACTATCGCGATGCCGGGCGCCGCGCCGCCGAAGATCTCAAACGCGCCGGAATCCGCAGAATCGCGTTCGCCGGTCCCCTCGGAGAACAGATTCATCCCGCTTCTCCGGATGCGGTCAACATCCGCAGCATGCATGATCTGATCGCCGGGATTCTGGATGTCTGTCCGGAACTGGATCCCGCAAAAGATTTTGTCAGCGACAATTACGGAAACGATTCCGTGTTCCGCGAAATGTTCTTCCGGAAACAGTATGCCGGATGGATCATCTACGACGCTCCGCTGCTGACAACCGCGGGAACGGCTCCGGAATCCGTGCTGAACGCAACGCGGATCGTCTCTCTGCTGCCGAGCCGCCGGGTCTCCGTTCCCCCGATCGCCTGGAGAACCTATTTTCAGGGGGATCTCCTTCAGCCGTTGAGACTCTTTCTGAAACAAAACCGCAGTGAGTGCCCGGAAAACACGGAAGTCCTTGTTCCATTCCGTTCTCCCGGAGATGAAGTTTGACAGTCAAGTCGATGAGGATGGAGCGTCGATGAAAAATGAACAATATTCCAGTGGTGGAGAGGGACGGACAATGAAAAAAGTTTTTACCTTGATAGAGCTTCTTGTGGTTATTGCTGTTATCGCGATCCTGGCTGCGCTGCTTCTTCCCGCGTTGAATTCCGCACGGGAGAAGGCGCGGAGCGTCAACTGTCTTTCCAATCTGCGCCAGACCGGAACGGCGACGCTCTCCTATGCGGGCGATTTTGACGATCTGGTGATCCCCGTCCGCTATCTGAAGGATGATGTCGCCGCATACTGGCCGGGACTCCTGCAGGTGTTGAAGTATGCAAACTGGAAAAGCTATCTCTGCCCGGAAGGAGAGCAGGTCCTCTATTCCAAGGCGACTTCGGACCGCGTTTCCAAGGCGCGGGAGTGGAAAGAGGGACGGATGGCAACGGCAACGGAAGTTTCCGTCTGCTGGGAGGTCGGCACGTTCGGAATCAACCGGGTGATCGGCTATGATTACGATCAGAATTCCTCCCCTGAAATTCTCCGCTTCACGCAGGTGAAACGGAACTCTTCCGTGCTCCTGTTCGCCGATTCCGCGCATAAGGATGACAGGACGCCCTGCTACACGGTGAGAAAAGATGCGTCGCAGGGGCATCTGCTGTATCCGCGCCATCAGGAGGAACGGCTGGTCAACGTTCTGTATTTCGACGGTCATGCGGGAAGTTACCGCACGTCCATGCCGGGAATGACAGGCGTTCAGCAGCTCTATGCCTCCGGCAGCGCGTTCGAAGCCTATACCAATGTCTGGACCGGAAAATAAAAGTCTTTCCGGATCCGCAAGTTTCTGAAAAAGGAGAAAACAACGGTGTTCAAAAACAAACATGTTCTGTGCGCGGCGCTGGTCTGCGCATCGGCTCTGAGCTGTTCGGGAAATGACGGAAAAATCTGGAGCCTGATTCCGTTTTCCCGGGGAGGGTCCTCCGCGCTGGAGGAGAAGAGCGCCGAAGGGTTCCTGCTGAACTGCAGGCAGGAGAAGGGAAAGGAGATCAATGTGCAGGTCTGCGGAACGGTGGATCAGACCGTCGCCCTGAAGGATGCCAGAGTGGTCTTCTCGGTGCGGAGCGTTTCCGGCCGCAAAGCCTCCCTCGGACTGGTCCTCAGCACGATGGAAAACGGAAAGAGCAGAGGCTTTTTCGGTCCGCGCATCCCGCTCGACGGAACAGAGTGGAAAAACTGCGAAATCCTGCTGGACAAGGCATTCGGCCTGAAGACGGATCCCGTCCGGGTCTGGCAGATCAAATTCGGATTCAAAACAGCCGGATCCGGTGCGCCGGACGGAATGGAGATCCGCGATTTCCGGATCGTCCCGGCCGGCAAGGTGACATTTTCTCAGAAAGGAACCCGTATGATTCTCCCGGAAGTGAAACAGAAGAACCAGAGAAAATCTTCCGCCGCAAAGTCCGCCCCCTGGCGGATCATTCTGCAGGGCGCCGGCGTGGAAAGCAAATTCACTCCGCGCTCGTCGGAGGCGTTTTCCATCGTCCTCCAGCGCAACGGAAAGGATGCTCCGGCCAATGTGATGCTCTGTCAGGATCTGAACAAGGAGTTCCATACGCAGAACCGCCTGTTCTTCTCCTGTCGCTCGATCAACGGAAAACCGATGGTGGTGCATCCGATGCTGAGCTGCAGGGAAGGGGGAAAAACCGTGCTGAAGTTCGGACCGAAGCTGACGGTCTCCGGAAAGGCGGAAAAACAGTTCGTGCTGGGAATTGATACCGATTTCAAACTCGGCGATACGGTGCTGAAGTTCCTCCAGCTGAAGTTCTCGGTCGATATATCGGGAGCAAAAGAGGGGGAACAGGTGGAGCTGGACGTCAGCGGAATGCAGATCTGCATGCCGGAGGAGGCCGGAATGAGTCCGGATCGTCCGGATGTGCTGGTGGTCCCCGGAAAAAAAATAACGGAGAAGAGGGTGAACGCCGCCGCGGATCCCGTCAAAATCTTTTTCCTGTTCGACAATGAGGACTTTGCAACGGTCTTTTGCGGACGCGGAAATTTCCCGCGCGTCGAAGACCGCTGTCAGTTTCCCGGCTACCGCTCCTTTCTGCTGGAGAGCGTGAACGGTCAGGCGGTGCTGGCGGATTCGCCGGAGAGTGCGGATCTGATCGTCTATGCGGGAGCCCGGCCGGATCCGGAAATGGCAAAGCGGGTGGCACTGGCGGTCCGGGAGAAAGGAAAGAGTCTCTTCGTCGCTGCGGTTGTGGCGGATCCGGAGATCAAGGCGCTGCTGCCGCTCGTTGCCGTGAAACGTGCGTCGGATCGTCTGCCGGTCCGGCGGAAACTGAAGGCGGTCCGGAAGGAGGACCGTCTGTTCCGCGATCTCTCGGATGCGGCATTCGGACAGTATTTCGATGCGAAGGTCCGCAATGGCGGAACCGTCCGTCTGGTGTTTGAGGACAATGCGCCCGCGCTTGTGGACGGCCGCGCCGGAAAGGGTCGTGTGATCTGGTCGGCTCTGGGAATCGGATCGGATGTGATCGCCGGACGGGCGGCCGAGGATCCGCTGCTGCTCCGGATCGCGTCGGAGGTCTCCGGGAAGTCGCTGCGCGAGGCGCTCCGGGTTCCGCCGCCTGCGGAAAACGGATGGAGGGAAGGGGTGTCCGCCGAAAATTTCGGGCGGTTCGGATGGCTGATCGGCGACGGGTTGCTGGTCGAGAGCATGAATGACGTCTTCGAGGTCTCCAATGGCGCCCAGCAGTACAGTTTCAAGGCGCGTCAGAGTCCGAAGCTCTCCCTTGCAGAGTGGTCGTTCCGTCCGCTGAAGGAGTCCTCTTCCTCCCGGAACGTGAACTGGGCGTACTCGTTTCTGGAGACTGGGACATTCGAGTACTCCGCCGTCTGCACGGTCCCCGAAGCGTGGAAAAATGAAAAAATCAGCTTCACCGTCGAGGGCGGAATCGATGATCTTGCGGAGGTGTTCTTCAACGGACGCTCCATCGGAAAGGTCACGGAGGACATGCCGGAATACTGGCGGCGTCCCCATCGCTATGTCATCCCCCGGGAACTGGTGAAGTTCGGGGGCGAAAACCGCATCCGGATCGTCGTGGAGAATCTGCGGGGAAGCGGCGGAATGGGAAGCTGCCCGGAACTGATCTGCCTGCCGTCGAAGGCGGAACGCTGGACCTTTGCCGCTGACCGGATCAATGAACTCGGAAAAGGCGGTCTCATCACCGATGCGGAAGGTTCGCGCCGCTTCGACAGCTCTCTCGCATTCCCCGGAATCCGCTGGGAGATCTTCGCCGACCGCATTGTCATGGGACTTTTCAACGTGGCGGACTATGCCGCAATCCCCGCGGAAAACGGCTCCTGGAAGATCGTCGATCTGCGGAAAAACGACTCTCTCCCGGTCGACTGGAAGGAACCGTGGATCCTGCTGTTCCGGGAGAGCGAATGCCGTCCGCTTCTGCTGGTCTTCGCGAAAAAACAGGATCGGATCACGGTCTCCAAAGTCGGTTCCGCCGTAAACGGTCTTTCCTTCGAGCGGCGGGGCGGAGTCGGAATGATTGTCCCGATCTGGCTGAACGGCGCGCTCGATACCGACTCCTCCGCCTGGAGGAACGGCATCCCCGCCTCCGTTTCCGAAAAGGCCGCCTTCTGGGGGCCGAAGGCCTTCTCCTACCCGCTCGCGGAAAAGGAGCTCTTCCGCATCGACCGGGAAAAAGGACGGATCGACATCCGAACCACCTATTCCCATCGGACAACTCCAAACGACTGGAAGAAGACATCGGCTCCCTTTGCCCCTGTCTCCCCCCTTGCATTCTTCACGAAAGGTTTGCTCTTCGAGTCCGAACAGGTGAAGGACTGGAAGATGGTGACCCATTTCGGCAATTTCGCCGCATCTGAAAACAGCGACACCGCCGAATGGTCCCTTCCGCTCCCGGTCCCGCAGTATCCGCTTGTTCCGCGCATTGAGGCGGAAAAGGAGGTGCGCGACTTCGCCGCATCGCTGTTCCGGAAAGGAATCCTCTTCAACGCCGGCGGCGGAACCCGGGAAGATTCCTGGACCCCCGCGTACCCCACCGGAAAAGAGTATCCGGAATGCCGGAACGTGAATGCGCACGGCTGGCTGCACGGCATCAATCAGGTGCTGATCTCGCCTTTCCCGCTGGAGGAGAAGGAGCGGAAGATGTTTTTCGGACGGGTCCGCCGCAAAGTCCTGGAACCCGCCGAACTCTATCGGTACAAGAGCGCCCTGCGCTGGAGAGAGGAGCCGTT